>NZ_CM173234.1:1947893-2272541 GCF_057748015.1 Microbacterium sp. STRO-1N | reverse complement strand
CAGAACGAAGAATCCGATGTTGTAGAAGAACGCCGTGATCGCGAGAATCGCGAGCGCCGGGCGGCCCAGCGCCTTGAACGGTGCGGAGAACGGCACGGGCTCGCGCTTCTCTGCTGAAGGACGCAGCATGGTCAGCACGGCGATGAACCCGATCGCCATGAGCGCGACGACGCCGAAGAACGGTCCGCGCCAGCTGACCTCGCCCAGCAGCCCTCCGAGCAGCGGGCCGATCGCGATGCCGAGCCCGAGCGCGGCCTCGTAGAGCACGATCGCCGCGGCGCTGCCGCCGGACGCCGACCCGACGATCGTCGCGAGCGCCGTGGAGATGAACAGCGCGTTGCCCAGGCCCCACCCGGCGCGGAACCCGATGATGGCGTCCACGCTGCCGCTGAGTGCACAGGCCAGTGCGAACGCGACGATCAGCGCGAGGCCGGTAAGCAGTGTCGCCTTCGCACCGATGCGGCTCGAGATCCAGCTCGTGACGAGCATCGCGAGCCCGGTGATCAGCAGGTAGCTCGTGAAGAGCAGTTCGGTCTCGGTCGGCGTCGCCTCGAGAGACTCCGCGATGGCGGGGAGGATCGGGTCCACGAGTCCGATGCCCATGAACGCGACGACGCTCGCGAACGCCACCGCCCATACCTGGGCCGGCTGCTTCCAGGTCGATCCGGTCGCCTTCGCGCTGCTCATTCCGTGTCTCCTGTCTTCGAAAGGGGGGATTGTGCGGAGTGGTCCATGAGGATCTCGGCAGCACGCGAAAGCGCTGCCCAGTCGTCATCCCCGAGGTCCGCGAATCGCGGTGCGAGCGTCGCGCGGAACTCTGCTCGCCATTCCTGCACCGCGGTGCGTCCGGTCGGCGTGATGTCCACGACCGTCGCGCGCGAGTCTGCGGGGTCGCTCGAACGCGAAACCAGTCCCGCGCGTTCGAGGTCGCCGATCAGGCGGGTCATCCCCGGTTGCGTCGTCCGGGCGGCCGCCGCCAGAGCGCCGAGCCGGATGCCGCCGTCGCGCTCCAGGATGCTGAGCACGCGCCACTGGGCCGATGGCGCCTCGTTCTTGGCATCCTGCGCGGCGATACGGGCCAGCGCGTGCGCCGAGAGCACGATGGACGGAATCACGTCAGCACGATTCATACCTTCGAGTATATACCGAATGGTATGTAGTGGATGCGGTCAGCGCCGGGCGTTCGCGATGCGCGATGAGAGCTGGTGCGCGTGCGCCAGCAGCGTCCGTCCGAGATCGGCCATGCGGTCCGGGCCGAAGCGGAACTCGACGCCCGTCAGGCTCAGCGCCCACTCCGGGCGCCCCTGGCGATCGAAGACGGCCGCGCCGATGCCCCAGCTGCCCTCCACGATGAGCCCAGGGTTGATCGCGTAGCCGCGTTCCTTGGTCTCGGTGAGCCTCGCGCGCAACGGTTTCTCGCCGTGCACTCGGCCCCAACGGTCCGCGAGCTCCGGATGTCGGTCGAGGTAGGCATCCACATCGTGGTCAGGGAGGAACGCCAGAATCGCGAGTCCGGCACTGGCGACGCCGAGCGGGAAGCGGACGCCTTCGCTGAGCACGAACGACCGGATCGGGAACGAACCCTCTTCGCGCAGCAGGCAGACGGTCTCATCGGCGCGTCGTACGGACAGGAAGGCGCTCTCCTCGGTCTTCACCGCCAGCGAGCGGACGATGTCGCGCGCGAGGGCTGTGATGTCATAGCGCGCTGCGGCGACGGTTCCCATGAGGAACAGTTCGGGTCCAGGCATCCATCGCGCGGTGTCGTCGTCCCGATCGACGAGTCCTTCGACGCGGAGTGCGGAGAGCAGCCGGTGCGCGGTCGAGCGCGACAACTCCGCGGAGCGCGCCAGCTCGTGAAGACTCGCGCCGTCCGCACCGCCGGCCGTGACCAGCCGCAACAGGTGCGCAGCCCTGGCCACCGCCTGTGCGCCGGGCACTGATCGCGTCGTGGGTTCCACATGGTGGACGCTACTCGCGCATCCGACCACATGGCAAGCACGCCCTTCAGAACGCGGCGCAACAGGTGGATGCTGGAATCAGAACCCACGAAGGAGTGATGCGTGATCGACAAGCAATGGGCCTCTGCGGCCGAGGCCGTGGCCGACATCCCGGTCGGGGCATCCCTCGCCGTCGGCGGCTTCGGCCTCTCCGGCAACCCGATCGCGCTCATCGAGGCGCTGCTGGCGCAGGGGACCACGGATCTCAGCGTCGTCAGCAACAACTGCGGCGTCGACGACTGGGGCCTCGGCATCCTGCTCGCCGCCCAGCGCATCCGCAAGATGACGTCGTCCTACGTGGGCGAGAACAAGGAGTTCGAGCGGCAGTTCCTCTCGGGTGAGCTCGAGCTCGAACTCACTCCGCAGGGCACGCTGGCCGAGAAGCTGCGGGCGGGTGGCTCCGGCATCGCGGCGTTCTACACCCAGACCGGCGTCGGGACCCAGGTCGCCGAGGGCGGTCTGCCCCGGCGATACAACGCCGATGGCACGATCGCCGTCGCGTCGCCCGTGAAGGACATCCGCACGTTCGACGTCGATGGCACGCCGAAGGAGTTCGTGCTGGAGGATGCCATCACGACCGATTTCTCGCTCGTGCACGCCGCCGCGGGCGACCGGCACGGGAACCTCGTGTTCAACAAGGCGGCCCGCAACTTCAACCCGCTCGCCGCGATGGCGGGTCGCATCTGCATCGCCCAGGTCGAGCAGCTCGTGGAGCCGGGAGAGATCGATCCGGACCGCGTGCATCTCGCCGGCGTCTACGTGCACCGCATCGTCGAGGTCGGCACCGAGATTCCGAAGCGCATCGAGCGACGGACCGTGACGCCGTCGCAGGAAGGAGTCTGACATGCCGCTGACACGCGAACGGATGGCGGCCCGCGCAGCCGAAGAGTTGGAGGACGGCTCCTACGTCAACCTCGGCATCGGACTGCCGACTCTCGTACCGAACTACGTCCCGACGGGCGTGACGGTCGTGCTCCAGTCCGAGAACGGCATTCTCGGCGTGGGACCGTATCCCACCGAGGATGCCGTCGACCCCGATCTCATCAACGCAGGCAAGGAGACCGTCACGGTGCTGCCGGGTTCGGCGTTCTTCGACTCGGCGATGAGCTTCGGGATGATCCGCGGCGGCAAGATCGACGCCGCGATTCTCGGCGCCATGCAGGTCTCGGTATCCGGCGATCTCGCGAACTGGATGATCCCGGGCAAGATGGTCAAGGGGCCCGGCGGCGCGATGGACCTCGTCCACGGCGCCAGGCGCGTCGTCGTGCTGATGGAGCATGTCGCGAAGGACGGCTCCGCCAAGATCGTGAACGACTGCTCGCTGCCCTTGACCGGCAGGGGAGTGGTGCACCGCATCATCACCGATCTGGCCGTCATCGACATCACCCCCGATGGACTCGTGCTCGTCGAAACGGCGCCGGGCGTGAGCGTGCAGGACGTCATCGAGGCGACCGAGCCCCCGCTCTTCATCTCCCCGGAACTGAAGGAACTGTCATGACCGACATCGTCATCGTCGCCGCCGCTCGTACCCCGCAGGGCCGACTCAAGGGCCAGCTGGCCTCCTTCACCGCCCCTCAGCTCGGATCGTTCGCGATCCGCGGTGCGCTCGCCCAGGCATCCGTCGATCCAGGGGAAGTGGATGCCGTGATCATCGGACAGGTCCTCGCCGCGGGCTCTGGGCAGAACGCCGCGCGGCAGGCCGCGATCGGGGCCGGCATCGGCTGGGACGTTCCCGCGCACTCCGTGAACAAGGTCTGCCTGTCCGGGCTCACCGCGATCATCGATGCCGCCCGCATGATCCGCACCGGCGACGCGACCACGGTGGTCGCGGCCGGAATGGAGTCGATGACCCGCGCGCCCCATCTGCTGATGGGCTCACGAGACGGCTGGACGTACGGCAGCGTCGAGGTGCTCGACCACATGGCCTACGACGGACTCACAGACGCGTACGACCGCGAGAGCATGGGTGCCTCGACCGAGCGCCATAACGCACGGTACGAGCTCACCCGCGAGGCGCAGGATGCCGTCGCGGCGCTGTCGCACCAGCGCGCAGCCGCGGCGCAGGACGCCGGAGTGTTCGCCTCCGAGATCATCGCCGTCGAGGTGCCGCAGCGCCGCGGCGAACCGGTCGTCGTCGCGAAGGACGAAGGCGTGCGCCCCGAGACCACCGTCGACACGCTCGCAGGACTCCGTGCGGCCTTCGCCGACGGCGGATCGATCACCGCCGGCAACTCCTCGCAGATCTCGGACGGCGCTTCTGCCGTCATCATCACGACCCGTGAGAACGCCGACGCCCACGGCTGGCCGGTGCTCGCCGTGATCGGAGCGAGCGGGCAGACCGCCGGGCCGGACAACTCCCTGCAGGCGCAGCCGGCGCGAGCGATAGAAAAGGCGTGCGAGAAGCAGGGCATCTCACCGGAGGATCTCGACCTCGTCGAGATCAATGAGGCGTTCGGCGCCGTCGTGGCGCGATCCCAGACCGAGCTCGGACTTTCGAGCGACGTCGTCAACATCCACGGCGGCGGCATCGCGATCGGTCATCCGATCGGCGCGAGCGGCAACCGTCTCGTCGTGCACCTCGCTCACGAGCTGGCCCGTCGCGGCAGCGGCACCATGGCTGTCGGCCTCTGCGGCGGCGGCGGTCAGGGCGAGGCGCTCGTCCTGACGCGCTGACGGGCCTCAGCGCTTCTGCGCCGCCTTGGTCTGCTTCTCGAGGCGCTTGGCGTTCTTGCGTGCTCGCTTCTCCTGCACCGGTGCGAGCGGAGAGTCGGCGGCCACGGCGAGCCCCTTCTCCTCGCGGCGCATGTCGACGAGCGCGCCGATCGCCAGTGCGAGAGTGATGCCCCAGCTCAGCCACGCCAGAACGGCGCGCCAGGTGATCGGCGCCTCTCGTGTGCCGCGCAGCAGCGAGGCGCCCGCGGTGATCGCTCCGATGAGTCCAGTGCCGAAGAGATAGCGCATGCCCCAACGGTACCCGGTCGTGCGATCGACCGACCGACTCTGGAATCTCGCAGGTCACGACGCTAAGATGTCCGTTGGCGCTTCGGCGTCCCAGTTGTGTATCTACCGGCCGTCGGCATCCCGGCGGAAAGCGGCGGCACCAGATCCCCGCGTCCATCGGGCGCGCGAGAGCCATGACCCAGACACACACGTCTTCTGCGGCATCCGCCGCGTCTCCCAGCCTGCTGCGCCTGGCGGGCCTGCCCTATTTCGTCATCGCCTTCATTGCGCGACTCCCGTTCGCGATGATGGTCGTCGGTGTCCTCACCGTCGTCGTCTCGTCCCGCGGCTCGCTCGCGCTCGGCGGCCTCACCTCAGCGGCAGTGGGTCTCGGCACCGCTGTGGTCGGCCCCCTGCTCGGCGCTGCGGCGGATCGCTACGGCCAGCGCGTCGTGCTCCTGATCTCCGCGATCGTCAACGGCACGATGCTCGCCGTCTTCGCCTGGGTCGTCTACAGCCCGGCCGCCGATCCTCTCGTGCTGATCACGGCTCTGCTGATCGGCGCCTCGGCACCGCAGGTCTCGCCGATGTCGCGTTCCCGCCTGGTCGCGATCATCTCGGAGCGGATGCCGGAGAGCACCAGGGCGAAGACCATCTCCGGCACGTTCTCGTACGAGTCGGCAGCCGATGAGACCGTGTTCGTGTTCGGGCCGTTCCTGGTGGGCGTCCTCGCGTCGGCCATCGCACCCTGGGCACCGCTGGTGGGCGCCGCAGGTCTCACCTTCGTGTTCGTCGGTGCCTTCGCTCTGCACCCCACGGCACGCCACATCTCCGCCGAGCGGCACGCCGACGGTTCGGCGCCGTCGAAGGCCTCCGAGCTGTTCCGTCCGGAGCTGCTGGTGGTGGTGCTCGGCATCCTGGGCGTCGGACTCTTCTTCGGAGCGATGCTCACATCTCTCACCTCCTTCATGGCCGACCGCGGGGATGCCGAGCAGGCCGGCCTTCTCTACGGAGTGATGGGCATCGGCTCGGCGGCGCTCGCACTCGGCGTCGCGTGGCTGCCGCCCCGATTCACGCTGCGCGCCCGCTGGCTGGTCTTCGGGGGAATCCTGTTCCTCGGCACGCTGCTGGTCGCCACAGCCTCCTCGGTGGAGACCATGCTCATCGCGCTGGCGATCATGGGGATCGGCATCGGCCCGACCCTCGTCACGCAGTACAGCTTCGGCGCCGCGCGCAGTCCGCTGGGCCGCTCGGCCACCGTCATGACCATGCTGGGTTCAGGGGTCGTGGTCGGCCAGGCCGCGGCATCCGCCATCACCGGCGAAGTCGCCGAATCCCTCGGCACCGGTGCGGCGCTGCTGCTGCCGGCCTGCGCCGCAGCCGTCGTGCTGATCGCAGGGATCGCCAACTGGTTCCTCAGCGACCCGCGCCGGACGCCTCGCACGGCGCAGTGACGGCACAGCCCCGGGCCCGCGCAGACGATCCGGCTACGCTGGAGGCACCGATCAGATGAGGGAGTCTCCATGGCTGTTGCGGAATTCGTCGTCGTCGCGAACAGGTTGCCTGTGGATCGTGTCCAGGGCCCGGACGGCGAGGAGATCTGGCGGACTTCGCCCGGGGGACTGGTCGCAGCACTCGAGCCGGTCATGCACTCCGTGGACGGCGCATGGGTCGGCTGGGCGGGGCAGGCGGATCTCGAGCTGGCACCCTTCGAGACCGGCGGTCTCAAACTGATCCCTGTCGCGCTGAGCGAGCAGGAGGTCGAGGAGTACTACGAGGGCTTCGCCAATGACACGATCTGGCCGCTGTATCACGACGTGATCTCACCGCCGCAGTACCACCGCGAATGGTGGGAGGCGTACGTGATCGTGAACCGCCGGTTCGCGGAGGCGGCGGCGTCGGCCGTCGCGCCGAACGGCACGGTGTGGGTGCACGACTACCAACTGCAGCTGGTCCCCGAGATGGTGCGCGCACTGCGGCCGGACGTGACGATCGGGTACTTCCACCACATCCCGTTCCCGGCGCACGGCCTCTACGCGCAGTTGCCGTGGCGCGACCAGGTGCTGCGTGGCCTGCTCGGCGCCGATGTGATCGGATTCCAGCGCGCGCAGGACGCCAGTTACTTCCTCGCGGCGGTCCGGCGCCGACTGCGGCACGAGGTGAAGGGGGCGAACGTCACCGTGCCGGAGGAGGACGGCGCACGGACGGTCCTGGCCAAGGCGTTCCCCATCTCGATCGACACCGTTCCGTACATCGAACTCGCGGCTCGCCCAGACATCCAGGCGAGGGCGGCGGAGATCCGCGAGAGTCTCGGCAACCCGCGCAAGATCCTCCTCGGCGTCGACCGGCTCGATTACACCAAGGGCATCAGACACCGCATCAAGGCGTACGCCGAGCTGGTCGCCGAGGGGACGCTGAGCGTCGAGGACGTCACGTTCGTCCAGGTCGCGAGCCCGAGTCGTGAGCGGGTGGACTCCTACGTGCAGCTGCGCGATGAGATCGAGCTCTCGGTCGGCCGTCTGAACGGCGATTACGACACCATGGGGCACACGGCGATCCGCTACCTGCACCAGGGCTTTCCTCGGGAGGAGATGGTGGCGCTGTACCTCGCGGCCGACGTCATGCTCGTCACAGCGCTGCGCGACGGCATGAATCTCGTCGCGAAGGAGTACATCGCGACAAGGCGCGACAACCGCGGAGTCCTCGTGCTCAGCGAGTTCACCGGTGCCGCCGATGAACTCCGTCAGGCCGTGCGCGTGAACCCGCACGACATCGAAGGCCTCAAGGACGCCATCATGACGGCCGTGCAGATGCCGGCCGCCGAGCAGGGCAAGCGCATGCGCGCGCTGCGCAAGCGCGTGCTCGAGCACGACGTGAACGCGTGGTCGTCGTCGTTCCTCGCCGCACTGCGTGCAGCCAAGGAGAAGCCGGCGCCGCAGCCGTGAGAGGCTGAGACGGACCCGACTTGACTTCCTGAGGAGAGATCGCAGTGACCCGCACCTGGACGCCCGGAACCGCTGACGCCGCACTGACCGCCATCGCCACCACGCCCCGGCTCGTGATCGCGCTCGACTTCGACGGCGTCGCATCGCCGCTTGTTCCTGAACCGATGGCGGCCAGGGCTCTGCCGGCCGTCAAGGAGCAGATCGAGCGCCTCGTGGCTCTTCCGGACACGCAGGTCGCCTTCGTCTCCGGGCGCAGCATGCACGACCTGCGTATCATCACCGAGCACGAGGACGACTCATCCGTCGCGCTCGCCGGATCGCACGGCGCGCAGTACTGGTTCCCCGGGACGGGTGACGCAGCCCCGACCGGTGAGGCGACCGAGGAGGGGGCGCGCGAAGAGCTCTGGGCGGCCGCGCAGCCCATCATCGAACGCTACGAGGGCGCCGAGTTCGAGCCCAAGGCGTTCGGCATGGGAGTGCACACCCGCCGCGCGACGCCGGAGGTCGAGGCCGCGGTGTTCGCCGAGATCGACGCGCTCGTCGCCGACCGTTTCCCGCACTGGCGCCGGCGCTCCGGTCATCGGGTGCTCGAGTTCTCCTCGCGCACCGAGGGCAAGGATGCGGCGATGGGCGTTCTCCGCGAGCACTTCGATGCCACCGGCATCCTGTTCGCCGGTGACGACGTGACCGACGAGGACGCCCTGCGCGTGCTGCTGCCCGGGGACCTGGGTGTTCGGGTCGGACCGGGCGAGTCGGCGGCGACGCTGCGTGTCGAGAACCCACAGCAGATCGCCGAACTTCTGGCGCAGGTGGCAACGGAGCGGGCCGCCGGACGGGAATAGACTGCCGTCATGGCCTCGCAGGAACCCACGGACGCGTCCGTCGACATCAAGCCCCGCAGCCGCGTCGTCACGGACGGAATCGAAGCCACGACGTCGCGCGGGATGCTCCGCGCGGTCGGCATGGGCGATGCGGACTGGGACAAGCCCCAGATCGGGATCGCGTCGAGCTGGAACGAGATCACGCCCTGCAACCTGAGCCTGGACCGCCTCGCGCAAGGGGCGAAGGAGGGCGTGCACTCCGGCGGCGGATATCCGCTGCAGTTCGGCACGATCTCCGTCTCGGACGGCATCTCGATGGGCCACGAGGGCATGCATTTCTCGCTCGTCTCCCGCGAGGTGATCGCGGACTCGGTCGAGACCGTCATGATGGCGGAGCGGCTGGACGGCTCGGTCCTGCTCGCGGGCTGCGACAAGTCGATCCCGGGGATGCTCATGGCCAGCGCCCGACTCGGTCTGTCCAGTGTCTTCCTGTACGCCGGCTCGATCGCACCGGGCTGGGTGAAGCTGTCGGACGGCACCGAGAAGGACATCACGATCATCGACTCGTTCGAGGGCGTCGGCGCCTGCCGCGCCGGCCGGATGAGCGAAGAGGACCTCAAGCGCATCGAGTGCGCGTTCGCTCCGGGTGAGGGCGCCTGCGGCGGCATGTACACCGCGAACACCATGGCCTCCGTGGCCGAGGCGCTCGGGCTGAGCATGCCGGGGTCGGCAGCACCGCCGTCCGCGGATCGTCGACGCGACCAGTTCGCGCACCGTTCGGGCGAGGCGGTCGTCAACCTGCTGCGTCTGGGCATCACCACCAAGGACATCCTGACCAAGGAGTCCTTCGAAAACGCGATCGCTCTCGCGATGGCGCTCGGCGGGTCGACCAACGTCGTCCTGCATCTGCTCGCGATCGCCCGCGAGGCGCAGGTCGAACTCGACCTGCACGACTTCAACCGGATCGGTGACAGGACGCCGCACATCGCCGACATGAAGCCGTTCGGCAAGTACGTCATGAATGACGTCGATCGTCAGGGCGGAATCCCCGTCATCATGAAGGCGATGCTCGACGAGGGACTCCTGCACGGCGATGCCCTGACCGTCACCGGCAAGACCGTCGCCGAGAACCTGCGCGACCTGGACCCCGATCCGATCGACGGCGAGGTCATCCACACGTTCGACAACCCGATCCATGCGTCGGGCGGCATCACGATCCTGCACGGCACCATGGCGCCGGAGGGCGCCGTCGTGAAGTCCGCCGGCTTCGACGCCGATGTCTTCGAAGGCCCGGCACGCGTGTTCGAGCGCGAGCGCGCCGCCATGGACGCCCTCGCCGAAGGCGCGATCCGGGCCGGCGACGTGGTCGTCATCCGGTACGAAGGGCCGAAGGGCGGGCCCGGTATGCGCGAGATGCTCGCGATCACCGGAGCCATCAAGGGCGCTGGGCTCGGAAAAGATGTACTACTCTTGACGGACGGACGATTCTCAGGCGGCACAACCGGCCTGTGCATCGGCCACATAGCACCCGAAGCGGTGGACGCAGGTCCTATCGCCTTCGTGCGCGATGGTGATCTGATACGGGTCGATATCGCAGCTCGCTCTCTCGACCTACTCGTCGACGAGGCGGAGCTCGCCTCCCGCCGCTCTGGCTGGGAGCCGCTTCCCCCGCGCTATACCCGTGGCGTTCTTGCCAAGTACGCAGCCCTCGTGCGCTCCGCAGCCGAGGGAGCGACGACCGGTTGAGTCTCTGGCCGCCCGAGGCCTTTCGGGCCCACTTCGACGTCGCTCATCAGATCCGAGGAAACAAACATGACTGCTGATTCCGTGTCCGCCGTGCCACGGCCACCGGCCCGTCAGGCCGCAGCCCCAGAACTCACCGGCGCCCAGGCCGTCGTCCGGTCGCTCGAACTGCTCGGCGTCACCGACGTGTTCGGCATCCCTGGTGGAGCGATCATGGAGGTGTACGACCCGCTGCTGGATTCCACCGAGCTGCGTCACATCCTGGTCCGTCACGAACAGGGCGGTGGGCACGCGGCCGAGGGCTACGCCGCGGCATCCAACAAGATCGGCGTCACCATCGCCACCTCAGGGCCAGGCGCGACGAACCTCGTCACGGCGATCGCCGATGCGTACATGGACTCCGTGCCGATCGTCGCGATCACCGGTCAGGTGTTCTCGACCCTCATGGGCACCGATGCGTTCCAGGAAGCGGACATCGTCGGCATCACGATGCCGGTGACCAAGCACTCCATCCTCGTCAAGGACGTCAACGAGATCCCGGCTGCCATCGCCGCGGCCTTCGAGATCGCCGGGACCGGTCGCCCAGGACCCGTCCTCGTGGACATCACGAAGGATGCTCAGCAGGCCAAGGCGCCGTTCATCTGGCCGCCCAAGATCGACCTTCCCGGCTACCGCCCGGTGACGAAGGCGCACGGCAAGCAGATCCAGGCCGCGGCCAACCTGCTCGCAGACGCCAAGAAGCCGGTGCTCTACGTCGGCGGTGGTGTCATCCGCGGGCGCGCCTCCGAAGAGCTCAAGCGCTTCGCCGAGACGACCGGCGCTCCTGTCGTCACGACACTGATGGCTCGCGGGGCGTTCCCGGACTCGCACCCGCAGCACCTCGGCATGCCGGGGATGCACGGCACGGTTCCTGCCGTGCTCGCGCTGCAGGAGTCCGACCTGATCCTGGCGCTGGGTGCACGATTCGACGACCGTGTGACCGGCAAGGCCGCACTGTTCGCACCGAACGCGAAGGTCGTCCACGTCGACATCGACCCGGCCGAGATCTCGAAGATCCGCAACGCCGACGTGCCGATCGTCGGCGACGTGCGCGACGTGCTCGTCGACCTGGACGCCGCGTTCCGCGGCACCATGGGCGCGGACAAGCCGTACACCGACGAGTGGTGGTCCTACCTCGACGGACTGCGTGACGAGTTCCCCCTCGGCTTCCAGCCCACCACAGACGGTCTGCTCTCGCCGCAGCACGTCATCCAGCGCATCGGCGAGCTGACCGGACCCGAAGCCGTGTACGCGGCCGGTGTCGGCCAGCACCAGATGTGGGCGGCGCAGTTCATCAAGTACGAGCGTCCGAACTCGTGGCTCAACTCCGGCGGCGCCGGGACCATGGGGTACTCGGTTCCGGCCGCCATGGGCGCGAAGGTCGCAGAGCCGCATCGTGTGGTGTGGTCGATCGACGGCGACGGATGCTTCCAGATGACCAATCAGGAGCTCGCCACCTGCGCGATCAACAACATCCCGATCAAGGTCGCGATCATCAACAACTCCTCGCTGGGGATGGTGCGCCAGTGGCAGACGCTGTTCTACGACGGTCGGCACTCCAACACCGACCTGAACACCGGCCACGGCACGATCCGCATCCCCGACTTCGTCAAGCTCGCCGAGGCATACGGCTGCCTCGGCATCCGGGTGGAGAAGGAGGAGGACGTAGATGCCGCGATCAAGCTCGCGCTGGAGACCAACGACCGCCCGGTGGTGATCGACTTCGTGGTGTCCGCCGACGCGATGGTGTGGCCGATGGTGCCGCAGGGCGTCAGCAACAGCTACGTCCAGTACGCCGTCGACCACGCGCCGTCCTTCGAAGAGGAGATGTGACGACATGTCCACTCACGTGCTGAGCCTCCTGGTGGAGGACACCCCCGGTCTGCTGACCCGCGTCGCCGGGCTCTTCGCCCGTCGCGGCTTCAACATCGAGTCCCTCGCCGTCGGCGTGACCGAGGTGCCGGGTATCTCTCGCATCACCGTCGTGGTCGACGTGGAGGACCTGCCCCTCGAGCAGGTGACGAAGCAGCTGAACAAGCTCATCAACGTCATCAAGATCGTCGAGCTCGACTTCGCCACGTCCGTCCAGCGACACCACGTGCTTGTGAAGGTCCGCACGGACAACGCGACCCGTTCGAACGTGATCGAGATCGTGAACCTGTTCCGCGCCTCCGTCGTCGACTACGCGGCCGACGCCGTCGTGGTCGAGGTCACCGGCGACAAGGGCAAGATCGATGCGATCCTGCGCGCTCTCGAGCCCTTCGGGATCAAGGAGCTCTCGCAATCCGGACTGCTCGCCATCGGGCGCGGCGGCAAGAGCATCACCGAGCGCGTCCTGCGCGGCTGACACCCACCCCAGACCACCACCAAGGAGAAATACAAGTGAGTACTGAGATCTTCTACGACGCCGACGCCGACCTGTCGCTCATCCAGGGCAAGAAGGTCGCGATCGTGGGCTACGGCTCGCAGGGCCACGCCCACGCGATGAACCTGCGCGACTCGGGCGTCGAGGTCGCGATCGCCCTCAAGGACGGTTCCAAGTCCATCGAGAAGGCGGAGGAGGCCGGATTCCCGGTCAAGAACGTCGCCGACGCGACCGCGTGGGCCGACCTGATCATGATCCTCGCGCCGGACCAGCACCAGCGAACGATCTACTCCGAGTCGATCGCTCCGAACCTGTCAGCGGGCAAGACTCTCGCCTTCGCGCACGGGTTCAACATCCGCTTCGGCTACATCGATGCTCCTGAGGGCGTCGACGTGATCCTGATCGCTCCGAAGGCACCGGGTCACACCGTGCGCCGCGAGTTCGTCGCCGGCCGCGGCATCCCGGACATCATCGCCGTCGAGAGCGACGCATCCGGCCAGGCCTGGAATGTCGCCCTCTCGTACGCGAAGGCCATCGGGGGCACGCGCGCCGGCGTCATCAAGACGACCTTCACGGAAGAGACCGAAACCGACCTGTTCGGCGAGCAGGCCGTGCTGTGCGGTGGCATGAGCCACCTCGTGCAGGCCGGCTTCGAGACGCTGGTCGAGGCGGGCTACCAGCCCCAGATCGCCTACTTCGAGGTGCTGCACGAGCTCAAGCTCATCGTCGACCTGATGTGGGAGGGCGGCATCGCCAAGCAGCGCTGGTCGATCTCCGACACCGCCGAGTTCGGCGACTACGTCTCGGGCCCGCGCGTCATCGACGCCCAGGTCAAGGAGAACATGAAGGGCGTGCTGTCCGACATCCAGTCGGGTGCGTTCGCCAAGCGCTTCATCGAGGACCAGGACAACGGCGCCACCGAGTTCCTGGAACTGCGTGCCAAGGAGCAGGAGCACCCGATCGAGGTCACCGGCCGCGAACTGCGTTCGCTGTTCTCCTGGAAGCAGACCGACGAGGACTACACCGAGGGTTCCGCAGCGCGCTGATCCCGTCGCGATCGAAGAACGGGCGTCCCTCGCGGGGCGCCCGTTCTTCGTCTCGGTGGTTCGGAGGCTCAGCGCGTGAGCTCCTCCAGCACCTCCACGACGTGGCGGTACGGCTTGCCGGTGGCCCGGCTCATGCCGATCTCGCACGTGCGGTTCGCGGACACGAAGGCGTCGAAGCCGCCGCGTTCCTCATCGGCCACGGCCACCTCGGCCGACTCGGCGGCGGTGGCGCTGGCGGTGAGCTCGGGGTGCAGCATCCCGCGGTCGCCCGCGAAGGCGCAGCAGCCCCATCCCTCGGGCACGTACACCTCGTCGGCGACGGCCGCAGCCAGAGTCGTCAGCGCGCCCGTCGCACCCAGCGCGGTCGTGGAGCAGGTGGGGTGCACGGCGATCCGCTCCAGCCTGGTCGTCACGGTCAGCCGGGGGAGCACCTCTCTGGCCACGTACGTGGTGGCGTCCTCGATCACGAGCCCGGCGTACTCCGGCCGCTCCGCGACGGACTTGGCGAGCATCACGTGCAAGCCCTCCGTGCACGAGGCCGCGTCGCACACGACAGGAAGCTCGCCCTGACGGCTCGCCTCCCAGAGCGACGCCAGCACGCGGTCGGTCATCCGGTCATAGCCCGAGAGCTGACCCTTCGACTTCCATGGCGTCCCGCAGCACATTCCGCCGGCATCGTCGGGGATCACGATCGGGATGCCGGCGCGATCGAGCAGCGCCATGACGGCATCCCGGGAGCCCTCTCCGTGACCCTCAGGGCCGAACATGGTCCCGATGCATGCGCCGAAGAACACCGCCTGCGCGTCTGCGGGCGATACGGGCCGGGGCGGACGCGAGCCGCCGCGGGGGAGGCCGGCGTCGTACAGCGGCACCGTGTCCGAGCCGAGCATCGCCCGGCCGAGCCTGGTCACCCCGGTCACGAGCGGTGCAGGGACGGCATCCGCGAGAGTCAGCGCGACGGCGCCGATCCTCGTCACAGCGCCCCAGCCCTTCGCCGCGGCATCCCACACTCCGTCCTCGAGGCGGGATGCCTCCTCCGCGCGCAGACGGCGGACGAGATCACCGGTGTTGATGTCCACGGGACACGCGACGCCGCACATGCCGTCGACGGCGCAGGTCTGCACGCCCTCGTAGTCGTAGTCCGCGCGCAGCTCCTCCAGCAGCGCGGTGTCGCCCTGCTCCTCGGCCCACGCCATGTCCCGGCGCAGGACGATCCGCTGGCGCGGCGTGAGCGTGATGTCCTTGCTCGGGCAGGTCGGCTCGCAGTACCCGCATTCGACGCAGCGATCCACTTCACTTTCGACGGTCGGCACGCGCTTGAGATCGCGCAGGTACGAATCCGGGTCCTCGGAGAGGACCACTCCGGGATTCAGGATGCCTGCGGGATCCAGCAGGCGCTTGATGTCCCACATCAGGTCGGTGAGGAAGTCGCCGTACTGGCGACGCACGAACGGCGCCATGATGCGCCCGGTACCGTGCTCGGCCTTCAGCGAGCCGCCCTGACCGAGAACGAGTTCCACGAGATCGGCCGTGAACCGGCGGTACCGCGCGAGACTCTGCTCGTCGTCGAATCGCTCGTTCAGCAGGAAGTGAACGTTGCCGTCCTTCGCGTGGCCGAAGATCACCGAACCGTCGTAGCGGTGCTCTGCGAAGAGTTCGATGAGGCGCTCGCACGTGACGAGCAGGCGATCCACGGGGACCACGATGTCCTCGAGCAGCGCTGTCGTCCCCGACGGGCGCGCGCCGGCGACGGCGGTGTACAACCCCTTGCGGACGTGCCACAGTGACGCCCGCTCGGCGGCATCCGTCGTCAGCTTCGGCGCGACCGCGAGAGGGAGCGTCTCGAAATGCGCGACGGCGTCGGCGGACGCGCCCGCGAGCTCCTCGGCATCTGAGGCATGCACCTCGACGAGCAGCGCGGCGTGCGCATCGACGGCGATCTCCGCGATGGATGCCGGGACATCGCTGAGTCCCTGGGCGACGCGGAGCGACGCGGCATCCAGCAGTTCGACCGTCGCGAGTCCGTGTGCGACGAGACCGGGGAGCGCGGCCATGGCATCGGCGAGCGTGGTGAACACGAGCAGACCCGTGGCGATCTGCGGGCGGATCTCGACCGTGCGGAATCGAGCCTCGGCCACGAACGCGAGGGTCCCCTCCGATCCGATCACGAGGTGCTCGAGGATCCGGACCGGATCGTCGAAGTCGAGCAGCGAGTTCACGCCGTAGCCCATGGTGTTCTTCATGGCGAACTGGGCGCGTACGAAGGCGACGGCTTCCGGCGAGGCCAGCAGGCGCGCGCGCAGCGCGAGCAGGCCATCGGCCAGCGCGGGTTCGGCGGCGCGCAGTCGCGCATTCGCGTCCGGTGCGCCCGTGTCCAGGATCGTGCCGCTCGGCAGTACGAGCAGCAGAGAATCGACGGTGCGGTACGAGTTCTCGGTGATGCCGCACGCCATCCCGCTGGAGTTGTTCGCGATGACGCCGCCGATCGTGCAGGCGATCTCGCTGGCCGGATCGGGGCCGAGTTTGCGTCCGAAGCGAGCGAGGCGCGTATTCACCTGTCGCACGGTCGCCCCTGGGCCGACGCGCACCAAGGCGCCGTCAGCCTCGACGGCGATGTGGCGGAACGCCGAGCGGGTGTCGACGAGGATGTCTCCCGTGACGCCCTGCCCCGAGAGGCTTGTGCCGCCGGAGCGGAAGGTGAGCGTCCGTCCGGCAGCGCGGACCGCGTCGAACGCGCGGGCGACGCCTTCGGCATCCTGCGGAGTGAGGATGGCGTCCGGGATGAGCAGGTAGTGCGACGCGTCGTGCGCCCTGGCGAAGCGGTCGATCGAGCGGGACGACACGGTCGTGGCCTGTCCGAGCACGGCGGAGTAGAGGGGTTGGGCGAGTGTCGTGGACACAGAAGCTCCTTCGCATCGGATTGTCAGACAAGTGTACCGATTGAAGCGTCCTGCTCTAGGCTGACTCGCATGTCGAACGTTCCGGAGTCCGCGTTGGAGGTCGTCGGTGTCGTGGATGCCGTCACGCAGCGTCTGCGCGGCAGGATCCTTCGCGGTGACATCCGACCGGACACGGCCCTGACCGAGGCGAAGGTCGCGCAGGAGTACGCGGTCGCCCGGCCGAGCGCGAAGGCCGCGATCGAACAGCTCGTGGCATCCGGCCTCCTCGTGCGCACCGCGCATCGGAGTGCACGAGTCGTGGCCATCGACGCCGACGTGGTGCGCGACGTGTATCGCACGCGCACCAGGCTGGAGAGCGCGGCGCTGCGCGAGCTCGCCCTGTCACGCCGGGTGCCGGCGGCCGCGGCCACCGCCAACGACGAGATCCTGGCGATGCCCGCCGGGCCGGACCCCGCGACGGTCGACCCCGACCTGCGCTTCCATCAGGCGCTCATCCATGCGCTGCAGAGCGAGCGCACGGCACGGATGTACGCGAGCGTGCTCGACGAGGTGCGCCTGTGCATGGCGCAGGTGCAGGGCAGAAGGCTGCTGGATGCCGCGGTCATCGCCGCTCAGCATCAGGCGATGCTCGCCGCGGTCGAAGAGGGGGATGGCGACCGCGCGGCGAGGCTGCTGACCGAACATCTCGCCGCAGCCGAGGAGCGCCTGGTCGAGGCGCTCCTCGGCTGAGCCTTTACTGCTCCTGTTCGGCCGTGGCGTCTTCGACGGTGATCGGCGGCTCGACGTCGTCGGCCCACACCGGAGCGGGAAGCACCGTGTCGACCTGACCGCCCTGGATCGCCCGGAGCGCCTCGGTGATCTCGTCCGCGTTCTCGGGAACGGGAAGTCCGCACGTCTCGAGCTCGGACTCGAACTTCAACGTCAGTCGGATCTTGCCTGCGGCCACGGCTTCGGCCGTCGTGCCAGAGACGATCTCGCTGCCGGTCTGGATGTCGGAGACCTCGTCGCACACGTGATAGACCTGGCCGCCGTCGACCCAGAAGACCTCGTCCTCGCCCAGCAGCTGGATCACGGCCGACTGATCCGCCGTATACTGCTCGACCGACGGCGGGTCGAAGTCGATGCCGAACACGACCGCGAGCGCTGCGAGCGCGATGCCGATGATGCCGGCCGTCGTCTTCTGCCCCTTGTCCATGTCCTTGTTGAGGAAGATGAGGATGATCAGCGGCACGAACGCGATGATCGCGATGATCACTCCGAGCTGGTTCTGCACGAAGAACTTGACGGTGTCCGACTTCTTGGCGGGGTCCAGACGATTCGCCTTCTTCCACAGCAGGGATCCGCCGATGGAGAGGGCGGCGATGACCACCAGCAGGACGATGAGCGTGATGAACGCCCACTGCGGGAAAGTCGCGGTGACGCCCTGCTCCTCGAGCAGTCCCGTGTCGGGATCGCGCACCAGGGTGCCGTCCTCGCCGACGTAGACGCGCTGTCGCAGCAACCAGAAGATCCCGACGGCTTCGGTGGCGATCGCGAGCACCCAGAGTCCGAGGGCGATCCAGCGGAATGTCATCGACTGCTTCTTGGACGCCGCTGTGGGTGTCCAGTCGGAGGCTGCGGCACTTCCTGCCGCAGCGACCGATTCCTTGTTCTGTTCAGCCACCGTGCGCTTCCCCTCATCCAATACTGGCCCTGAGCCTACTGGGATGGTTCGCGGCATCGCTACGCTGGACGCATGACACCGGATCCGGACGACGCGCTCTCCTGGGAGGGCGACGAGGACCGTCCAGCGCAGAAGCCGAGCCTCCCTCAGGGGTGGAACGCCGTCGGCAAGGGCAGTGATCGCGTCGTGACGGACGGCGGAGCGTCCGTCGCCGAGCCAGCGGAACCCGCGGCATCCGAGGAGTCCCAGCTTGCGGCGATGAGCCCGGCGATGCTGCTGTTCGTCGGGATCTTCGGGGGGATCTACCTGCTGTATGCCATCGGGTGGGTGATCGGCGGCCTGAATCTGAAGCCGCTCGCGAACCTCATCGTCGCCGACGCGATGTACGTGCCGTGGTTCGTGCTCGCCGTGGCGGCCCCCGCTTTGTGGATGCTCACGGTCTGGGTGCTGACACGGGGCGCGCAGGCGTGGATCCGCGTGCTGCTGCTCCTCGCAGGAGCAGTGTTGCTGGTGCCCTGGCCCTTCGTGATGGTGGGAGCGATCGGATCATGAGCGAGAACACGGTCGAACAGGCATCCGCCCACCCGACGCCCGGGTGGCTGGCCGCGCTCGTCGTCGGGATCAGCGGACTGTTCTACGCCTACGCCATCTGGAACGCCATCGCGCACATCATCGCGATGTCCCAGCCTGCGGGGCTCACCGGCACAGGGTGGATCACCCTGGTGTTCGGTGCGGTCTTCCCCGCGATCGTTTTCGCTCTCGCCTGGGTCATCGGGCGACGACGCAACGTCGGCGAACTGGCACTGGTGATGCTCACCGGACTGTCCGTCGTCGCGGTGTTCTGGCTGAGCCTGGTGGGCTACAGCATCCTGAACATGGATGCTCTGGTCCCTCTCTCCTGAGCGGGCCGTCACACGGCGCGGGGGAGCATTCGCGCTCCGGTACAGTGGAACCGATCGCGCCCCGAAGGCGTGCGGCGCATCGATCCCACCCGCGTTGTGACGCTCACACTGAAGGATCCACCTGTGCCGAAGCCCGTCGTGCTCATCGCCGAAGTCCTCTCGCCCGCCACGATCGAGGCCCTCGGCCCCGACTTCGACATCCGCAATGTCGACGGCACGGATCGCGAGGCGCTGTTCTCGGCGCTGGCTGACGCGGATGCCGTCCTCATCCGCTCGGCGACGAAGGTCGACGAAGAGGCACTCGGGCACGCACCGAAGCTGAAGGTCATCGCCCGCGCCGGCGTCGGACTCGACAATGTCGACATCAAGGCCGCGACCGCCGCAGGCGTCATGGTCGTCAACGCCCCGACGTCCAACATCATCTCGGCGGCGGAGCTGACCTGCGCGCACATCCTGAGCCTCGCCCGCCACGTTCCGGCGGCGAACGCATCGCTGGCCGCGGGGGAGTGGAAGCGCAGCGCCTACACCGGCACCGAGCTGTTCGAGAAGACGCTCGGGGTCATCGGACTCGGCCGCATCGGCGCGCTCGTCGCCGCGCGCATGCAGGGCTTCGGCATGAAGGTCGTCGCGTTCGATCCGTACGTGACCAGCGCCCGTGCCCAGCAGCTCGGCGTCGAGCTGCGCACGCTCGACGAGCTCGTCGCCGAGAGCGACTTCATCACGATCCACATGCCCAAGACGCCCGAGACGACCGGCATGATCGGCGCCGAGCAGTTTGCGGCGATGAAGAAGACCGGGTACGTGATCAACGTCGCCCGCGGTGGCCTGATCGACGAGGAGGCGCTGCACGCTGCCCTCGTCGCCGGCGAGCTCGCTGGCGCAGGCCTGGACGTCTTCACGTCGGAGCCGCCGGCCGAGGGCGGCTCGGCGCGTGCGCTGCTGGACCTGCCCAACGTCGTCGTGACGCCGCACCTCGGTGCGTCGACCGATGAGGCGCAGGAGAAGGCGGGCGTCTCGGTCGCGCGCTCGGTCAAGCTGGCGCTCGAGGGCGATCTCGTTCCGGATGCCGTGAACGTCGCCGGCGGCATCATCGACCCGTTCGTGCGCCCCGGCATCGATCTCGTCGAGAAGCTGGGCCAGGTGTTCAGCGGTCTGGCGGGGTCCGCCCTGACCAGCCTCGACATCGAGGTCCGCGGCGAGCTCGCTGACTACGACGTCAGTGTCTACCGGCTCGCCGCACTCAAGGGCATCCTGTCCAACGTGGTGAGCGAGAACGTCTCCTACGTGAACGCACCGCTGTTCGCCGAGCAGCGCGGCATCGAGGCTCGACTGATCGTCGAGAAGGAGAGCCCCGAGTACCGCAACCTCACGACGCTGCGCGGCGCGCTCGCGGACGGCACGGTGCTCACCGTGGCCGGCACACTCGCCGGCACTCGCATGGTGCAGAAAATCGTCGGCGTCAACGGCTACGACATCGAGGTGCCGCTCGAGCAGCACCACATCGTGATGCTCTACACCGATCGCCCCGGCATCGTCGCGGTGTACGGCCAGAAGTTCGGCGAGGCCGGCATCAACATCGCCGGCATGCAGATCGCTCGCCGCGAGGCCGGCGGTCAGGCGCTGTCGATCCTCACGGTAGACTCGCGGGTGCCTGAGGAACTGCTGGCAGAGGTCGGCGCCGACATCGACGCATCCGTGATCCGCCAGATCGAGATCACCGAGGACTGACGCGATGACGGGGGAGCGGCAGTCCGATCCCTCGTTCTTCAGCCTTGCCTTCGGCGAGGGACGCTTCGATCACGGCGACGTGGTGTTCGTCCCGATTCCCGCGGGGATCACGACCGACCCGAAGGCGTGGGCGGAGACGCTGTTCTCGCGTGAGGCGATTCCTGCTGCCGTCCAGGCGCTGTTCGGCGTACGAATGCTGTTCGCCTCGCTGATGGGACTGCGACCGGCACCGGCCGGGGTGTTCGACGTGCGCGATGCGCACGGGGACGAGGCGCTGGTGTCGTTCGATGACGACCATCTCGATTTCCGTTGCGCGGTGGGCGTGGATTCGGTGACGAGGATCGTCCGCGTGACGACCGTGGTGCGGCTGCACGGTTGGCGCGGCCGGGTGTACTTCGCGCCGGTGAGTCTGCTGCATCCGCTGATCCTGCAGTCGATGCTGCGACGAGCCAGGCGAGTCCTCGCCGGTCGACGCTAGCGGACCGCGCGCAGGACCAGGTCGACCAGAGCCTGGAGCTCGGGACCGTGGGGCACCAGACGCGCAGGCCCGTGCACATCGAGCGAGTTGTTGAAGTAGAGCCCGTCGCTGACCAGCATCACGAGGTCGAGTGCGGTCTCGTCGCGGACGTGGGGACGGATCGAGTCGGCCCAGCGTCGGCGCACTTCGCGCAGCGCATCGGATGCCGCGGCATCCCCGCCCTGTGCGAGCCGGGACGCGGCGATCAGGGTGCGGTCGAGGGCGTCGTCCTCCATGACCGAGGTGCGCACGTAGTACGCGACGGGGCCCTCAGGCGCCTCCGCCATGCGCTCGAGATCGAGATCGGTGAGGCGGGCGAGCCGTTCCAGCAGGCCGGCGGCGAGATCATCCTTGGAGCCGAAGTGATAGAGCAGCCCGCCTTTGGACACCCCGGCCGCCTTGGCGGTCGCTTCCAGGGTCGCCGTGCGCTCACCGTCCTCGATGAGAATCGCCTCGAACGCATCGAGGACGCGTTCGCGTGCGAGGGGAGGGCGGGGCATCGTGTTCCTCTGCTCAGGCTGTGATCAGCGCGGATTCTGTTACTATACCAGCCGGACGGTTAAGTAACGTCCCGGAGAGTGCAGAGGTGGAAGATGACCGCGTCGATCCCGACGACCGACACGGAGCTGGATGCGCCGCGAGCAGGCGCGCGCGGATGGTGGGCGCTCATCGTGCTCATGCTCCCGGTGCTGCTGGTATCGGTGGACAACACCGTGCTCAGCTTCGCGCTGCCCGAGATCGCGATCGCTCTGTCGCCCACGGGGGCCGAGCAGCTCTGGATCATCGACGTCTATCCGCTCGTGCTCGCGGGGCTGCTCGTCACGATGGGCACCCTCGGCGACCGCTTCGGACGACGGAAGATGCTGCTGATCGGCGCCACCGGCTTCGCGGCGGTATCCGTGCTCGCCGCGTTCGCCCCCACGGCGGGGGCGCTCATCGCCGCCCGCGCGCTGCTCGGGTTCTTCGGCGCGATGCTCATGCCCTCGACCTTGTCGCTGCTGCGCTCGATCTTCCGCAACCGCGACCAGCGGCGTTTCGCGATCGCGGTCTGGGCATCCGCCTTCTCGGCCGGTTCGGCACTCGGACCCATCGTCGGCGGATTCCTGCTCGAGCACTTCGCCTGGGGATCGGTGTTCCTCATCGCGGTCCCGGTGCTCATCCCGCTCCTGATCGCCGCTCCGCTGCTGGTGCCGGAGAGCCGCGACCCGAACCCAGGGCGCATCGACCTCCTCAGCATCCTGCTGTCGATGGCGACCATGATCCCGATCGTGTACGCGATCAAGTCGCTCGCGGTGGACGGGCCGACCTGGAGCGCCGGAGCCTGGGCGGCGTTCGGCGTGCTCATGGGCGCGATGTTCGTGCGGCGCCAGCTGCGCTCGGCGACGCCGATGCTCGACATGCAACTGTTCCGACGGGGGTCGTTCTCGGGCGCGATCATGGTGAACCTCCTCAGCGTCGTCGCGCTGGTCGGGTTCCTGTACTTCGTGTCGCAGCACCTGCAGCTGGTTCTCGGGCTGTCGCCCATGCAGGCGGGCTTCGCGCTGGTGCCCGGAATGGCCGCGATGATCGTCGCCGGCCTCACCGTGGTGCCGGTGTCGCGACGCGTCCCACCGCACGTGGTGGTGCCGGCGGCGCTCGTCTTCTCGGTCATCGGGTATCTGCTGGTCGCGTTCAGCAGCGAGGATCACGGCGTTCTGCCCCTGGTCATCGCGTTCGTCGTGCTCGGCATCGGCATCGGAGCGGCGGAGACGATCTCGAACGAGCTGATCCTCTCCAGCGCCCCCGCCGAGAAGGCCGGAGCCGCCAGTGCGGTCTCCGAGACCGCGTACGAACTGGGCGCGGTGCTCGGCACGGCAGTGCTCGGCGGGCTGATCACCGCGTTCTACCGCGGATCGCTCGTGATCCCTGAAGGCATCCCGCGCGATGCGGCGGATGCCGCACGCGAAACGCTCGCCGGAGCGTATACCGAGGCGCATCGCCTTCCCGCCGGGCTCGGCGATGCGCTGTGGGATGCTGCCGCATCCGCGTTCGGCTCCGGCGTGACCGTGACGTCCCTGATCGGTGCGGGTCTCGTGGTCGCCGCGGGTGTCATCGCGGCCGTCACACTGCGCACGACGCGCACGCACTGACCAGTACGCTGGGAGAATTCCCCGATGCAAGGAGTGTCATGTCGCGTGTCGTGAAGCTGGCCGTCATCCCCGGTGACGGCATCGGCCCAGAGGTCGTCGCGGAGGCGGAGCGCGTGCTGGACGCCGTCACGGAAACCAGTGATGTCGTCTTCGACAAGACCCGCTTCTCGCTCGGAGCGGCACGCTTCCTCGAGACCGGTGACACGCTCACGGACGACGACCTCGCCGCGATCTCGGCGCACGATGCCATCCTGCTCGGCGCGGTCGGCGGCCAGCCGGGTGACGTGCGGCTGAAGGACGCCAACATCGAGCGAGGGCTGCTGCTCAAGCTCCGCTTCTCCTTGGATCACTACGTTAACCTGCGTCCGTCGAAGCTCTACGTCGGAGCACCGGGCCCGCTCGCCGAGCCGGGCGAGATCGACTTCGTCGTCGTCCGCGAGGGCACCGAGGGTCCGTACGTCGGCAACGGCGGCTCGATCCGCACCGGGACGCCGCACGAGATCGCGAACGAGACCAGCGTCAACACCGCTTTCGGCGTCGAACGCGTCGTCCGCTACGCGTTCGAGCTGGCGGAGCGCCGCAGCAGGAAGCTCACGCTGGTGCACAAGACGAACGTGCTCGTGCACGCCGGTGGCATCTGGCAGCGCGTCGTGAACGAGGTGGCGCAGGAGCACCCCGACGTGGCCGTAGACTATCTGCACGTCGACGCGGCCACCATCTTCCTGGTCACGAACCCGGCCCGCTTCGACGTGATCGTCACCGACAACCTCTTCGGCGACATCCTCACTGATCTGGCCGGCGCCGTCACCGGTGGCATCGGCCTCGCCGCCTCAGGGAACATCAACCCTCGAGGAGACTTCCCGTCGATGTTCGAGCCTGTCCACGGGTCAGCACCGGACATCGCGGGTCAGCAGAAGGCCGATCCCACCGCAGCGATCCTCTCCGTCGCGCTCCTGCTCGATCATCTCGGGCTGCGCGAAGAATCCGCACGCATCACCCGCGCGGTCGAAGAGGACATCGCCGCACGGGATGCCGCTCGTTCAACAGCTCAGGTCGGCGACGCGATCATCGCCCGTCTCCAGGCGTAACCTGGGATACGGCGCAGCGTTCGCCAACGATTCGGACCGTCAGGACACCACATCATGACCATCGGACTCCCTCTTCAGGCTCCTTCCCCCGCAGGCCTCATCTGGCAGGTGACGCGCAATGAGAACGCGCGCTCAGACGCCGAACGCGACGAGATTCTGCAGAATCCCGGTTTCGGACAGTACTTCACCGACCACATGGTCGACCTGTGCTGGTCGGAGAAGGGCGGCTGGCACCGTCCCCGTGTGCAGCCCTACGGCCCGATCCCGCTTGATCCTGCCGCCGCCGTGCTGCACTACTCGCAGGAGATCTTCGAGGGGCTGAAGGCCTATCGGCACGCCGACGGTTCGGTGTGGACCTTCCGCCCCGACCGCAACGCAGCCCGTCTGCAGCGTTCGGCGCGACGACTCGCCCTGCCGGAGCTGCCGGAAGAACTGTTCATCGAATCGCTCAAGCAGCTCGTCGCCGTTGACTCCGGCTGGGTGCCCAGCAACCCGGAGGAGAGCCTCTACCTGCGCCCCTTCATGTTCGCGAAGGAGGCGTTCCTCGGCGTGCGAGCGGCGAAGAAGGTCGGCTACTACCTGATCGCCAGCCCCGCCGGAGCGTACTTCCCCGGTGGAGTGCAGCCGGTGAACATCTGGCTGTCGACCGACTACGCGCGCGCCGGCCACGGTGGCACGGGCGCGGCGAAGACCGGCGGCAACTACGCATCCAGCCTGCTGCCCCAGGAGGAGGCGTACGCGAAGGGATGCCAGCAGGTGCTGTTCCTGGATGGGCAGTACATCGAGGAGCTCGGCGGTATGAACCTCGTGCTCGTCACGCGTGACGGACGCCTGCTGACGCCGGCATCCGATTCGATCCTCGACGGCATCACGCTCGCCTCGATTCTGCAGCTCGCCGAGGACCGCGGGCTGACGGTGGAGCGGCGCAAGATCACGATCGACGAGTGGCGCGAAGGCGCGGCATCCGGTGAGATCGTCGGCGCATTCGCATGCGGAACCGCCGCCGTCGTCGTGCCGATCGGCAAGCTGATGAGCGACGAGTTCGAGATCGTGCACGAGGGACCGGAGGCGAGCGAGCTCGCCCTGTCGCTGCGCGAAGAGCTCACCGACATCCAGTACGGACGCCGTGAGGACACGCACGGCTGGTTGCTGCGTCTGGACGCCTGACCGACCCGAACCAGTCTCGCTCACTCCTTCTCGAGACCTCTCCCTGTTTGCGGGGGAGAGGTCTCGATGCGCAAGGAGGCTGGCGCCCGGTCGCCGCGTCCTGAGTAGGCTGGTCGAGTGAAGATCGCTCGGTTCAGCCACAACGACGCCATCCGCTACGGCATCCTCGATGGAGGCGACCTCGTCGTCCTCGAAGGGGATCCGATGTTCGCGGGATACGACACCACGGGGGATCGCGTTCCCCTCGCGGATGCCGCGCTGCTCGCACCGGTCATCCCGCGCTCGAAGGTGGTCTGCGTGGGCAAGAACTATCACGACCACGCGAAGGAGATGGGTGGTGAAGCGCCGGAGGAGCCGTTGCTGTTCCTCAAGCCGAACACTTCGGTGATCGGCCCCGGCGACAGCATCATCCGCCCGACCGCGCTGTCCGAGCAGACCGACTTCGAGGGCGAGCTCGCGGTCGTTATCGGTCGGATCGCGAAGAACGTTCCGGCCGACCGTGCGCACGAGTACGTGTTCGGCTATACGGTCGCCAACGACGTCACGGCGCGCGATCTGCAGCGCCGGGACGGTCAGTGGACGCGTGGCAAGGGCTTCGACACCTTCTGCCCGTTGGGTCCGGTGATTGAGACCGAGTTCGATGCGGATGCCGCGACGATCGAGACCCGCGTCAACGGCGAGGTGCGCCAGCAGGCGCCACTGACCGACATGATCCACTCGGTCGCCGACATCATCGCATACGCCTCCGCGGTGTTCACCCTGCTGCCGGGCGACGTCATCCTCACGGGCACTCCTGCCGGCGTCGGACCGTTCGTAGCCGGTGACACGGTCGAGGTCGAGGTCTCGGGCATCGGGGTGCTGCGCAACCAGGCTCGCGACGCATCCCCTGTGGCATGACGCGCCTGACGGCGGCCGAGCAGGCGGTCGTCCAGCGCCGCACCGTCCTCATCCTCTCGTTCGGGCAGGTGCTCGGCGGCATCGCCTTCGGCGCCACGGTGTCGCTCGGTGCGCTGCTCGCCGCTGACATCTCGGGTGATGACGCGCTGTCCGGGCTGGCGACGGCCGCCGTCACATTGGGTGCTGCACTGTGCGCCATCCCGCTCGCGCGGCTCGCCAGCAGGGTAGGACGTCGACGTGCGCTGACCTTGGGCAACCTGTTCGCGCTGGCCGGTATCGCCATAGTGATCCTCGCCGCTGCGCTGCGGATCTTCCCGCTGCTGCTGGTCGGCATCCTGCTGATCGGCGCCGGCAATGCCGGAAACCTGCAGTCGCGCTTCGCGGCGACCGACCTGGCCGCTCCGCAGCACCGCGGCAGGGACCTGTCGATCGTCGTCTGGGCGACGACGATCGGCGGAGTCGCAGGGCCCCTGCTGCTGGGGCCGGGGGAGATCGTCGGCCAGGCCATCGGCATGCCGCCGCAGACCGGCTCGTATCTGTTCTCGCTCGTCGCTCAGTCCGCCGCATTCGTGCTCTACGTCGTCACACTCCGCCCGGATCCGCTGCTGTCAGCGCAGCGCCTCACGATGGATGCCGCGGCCACAGCATCCGCGGCGCAGATCGTCGATCGGCCCAAGGTCGCGCGCTACGCGATGTTCGCGGTCGCCGGGTCGCATGTGGTCATGGCGTCGGTCATGGCGATGACGCCGATCCACCTGTCGCACATGGCGCACGCCTCCCACGGCGGACACGCGACGACCGCCGACGTCTCGCTGCTGGTCGGTGTGACGATCGCTCTGCACGTCGCCGGGATGTACGCGCTGTCGCCGGTGTTCGGCATTCTCGCCGACCGCTGGGGCCGGCTCCGTGTCGTGCTCGTCGGGCAGGCGCTGCTCGCGGCATCCCTCCTGTTCGCGATCTTCGCGAACGACCAGGCCTGGGGAGTCATGACCGCGCTGATCCTGCTCGGACTCGGGTGGAGCGCCGCGACCGTCGCCGGCGCCGCACTGCTCACCGAGGCGTCGGCACCTGAGTTGCGCACGCGCCGACAGGGACGAAGCGATTCGCTCATGAGCCTGTCCGCCGCGGCAGGTGCCGTGCTCGCCGGAATCATGCTCTCGAACTTCCAGTACGCCGGCCTCGGCATCGCCGCGTTCGCGCTCGTCATCGCGATCACGGCGCTCGCGCCGCGGGGACGGATGCCGCAGGCGGACGTTCTGCGATGAAGGACTGGGCCGGCACCGGTGAGGCCTTCGCCGCGTCGTACGCGAAACTGTGCCTGGGCACCGCCGACCTGCTGATCGCCCGTCTCGGTCCGGCGCAGGAGCGTTCGGTGCTCGACGTGGGAGCCGGCACCGGTGACCTGGCGGCGCGGTTCGTCGAGGCCGGCTGGAATGCCGCGGGCTGCGAGCCCGAATCCTCGATGCGCGTCGTCGCGAAGCGCGCGCACCCCGGCATCCCGATCCGGGAGGGAGCGCTGCCGGATCTGCCGTTCCCGGACGCCGCTCACGATGCCGTCACCGCGAATTTCGTTCTGAACCATGTCGCGGACCCGCGGGCGTCGGCGGCCGAGATGGGGCGAGTGAGCGCCGGCCTGCTGGCAGCGACGATCTGGAGCAGGTCGCCGTCGTGGTTCTGGCTCGAAATCTGCGAGAGCGCCGGTCTGACACCGGCGGCCGGCGAGCGGCTCCCCGCCGAGAAGGACTTCGAGCGCACGGCCGGCGGATTCGCCGCGATGCTGTCGGATGCCGGGTGGCGCGACGTGCACGTCGACGAGCAGGCGTGGACGTGGCACGCGGACCCGGCTGTCCTCTGGGCATCTGCCGAGGGCGGGGTCGCATCGGCCGGCGCGTTCTACGCGGCCCTGCGCGAGGACGAACGCCACCGGTTCCGCGCGGGATTCGACGCGGTGTGCGAACGGCGCGGCGTGGGCGGCGGGATTCCGCTCGAGCATGTGGCGGCGGTCGCCGTCGGTCGGCGTCGCGCATAGCGCGTGAGCGGCGTCCGCACCCCCGTAGAATCAAAGGGCTATGGCTACTCCGCATCCTCTCACCACGACTGCCAGTGGTGCCGACGTCCGTGTCCGCTTCTGCCCATCGCCGACGGGCCTGCCGCACGTCGGGCTGGTGCGCACGGCGCTGTTCAACTGGGCGTACGCGCGACACAACGGCGGCAAACTCGTCTTCCGCATCGAGGACACCGACGCCGCTCGTGACAGCGAGGAGAGCTATCAGCAGCTGCTCGATGCGCTGCGTTGGCTCGAGATCGACTGGGACGAGGGCGTCGAGGTCGGTGGCCCGCACGCGCCGTACCGCCAGTCCCAGCGCCATGACATCTACCGCGGCGTCATCGACAAACTGCTCGCGGCCGGAGCGCTCTACGAGAGCTTTTCGACGGCCGAGGAGATCGACGCCCGCAACGAGGCGAACGGTCGGGCGAAGCAGCTCGGATACGACAACTTCGATCGCGAGCTCACCGAGGCCCAGAAGGCGGCGTTCCGCGCCGAGGGCCGCCAGCCTGCGCTGCGACTGCGTGTGCCGGATGAGGACCTCACGTACGTCGACCTCATCCGCGGCGAAGTGACCTTCCCAGCCGGGTCATTCCCCGACTTCGTCGTCGTGCGACCGAACGGCGTACCGCTGTACACGTTCGTGAACCCGGTCGACGACGCCCTCATGGGCATCACGCACGTGCTGCGCGGCGAGGACCTCATGCCGTCGACCGCCCGGCAGCTGTCGCTGTACGCCGCCCTCATCGAAGCCGGTGTGACGACCTTCGTCCCTCGTTTCGCCCACATGCCGCTTGTGCTGGGGGAGACGGGCAACAAGAAGCTGTCCAAGCGCGACCCGCAGGCCGACCTGTTCCTGCATCGTGAGCGCGGTTTCATCCACGAAGGACTCCTGAACTACCTGGCGCTGCTGGGCTGGTCCATCGGACCGGACCGCGACGTGTTCTCGCTGGCCGAGTTCACCGCCGCATTCGACATCGACAACGTCAACCCGAACCCGGCCCGCTTCGACCAGAAGAAGGCCGAGTCGATCAACGGCGACCATATCCGGATGCTGGCCGAGAAGGACTTCGCCGAGCGGATCGTCCCGTACCTCGCTGCGGCCGGCCTGTTCGACGAGCCCACGCACGAGCAGCTGGTGCTGGCGTTCCGCGCGGCGCCGCTGGTGCAGGAGCGCGTGCAGCTGCTGGGGGACGTTCCCGGCATGCTCGGCTTCCTGTTCACGGACGAGGTCTCGTACGACGCCGACGCGCTCAAGGGCCTGCCCGCCAACAGCGCGGAGGTGCTGGATGCCTGCATCGCCGCTCTCGAGCCCGTCACCGACTTCACCCCGCAGGTGATTCAGGACGCGCTTGCAAAGGCTCTGGTCGAAGACCTCGAGCTCAAGCCGCGGGTGGCCTACGGTCCGCCGCGTGTCGCGATCACCGGTCGCCGCGTGTCGCCGCCGCTGTTCGAGTCGATGGAACTGCTCGGCAAGGACGCGACGCTCGCGCGCCTGCGAGGACTCTCGCAGGTCCTCGCCGGCTGACGACGCGCCCGGGCGGCGCCTGCGGGCCTCGTTTTGGCGTTATGGCCGCCGCTCGGGTAAGCTTGACTCTCGGTGCGAAGCTCAGTTTTCGCCCTTGGGGTATGGTGTAATTGGCAACACAGCGGTTTCTGGTACCGCCATTCTTGGTTCGAGTCCAGGTACCCCAGCATTGATGAGATCCCCGCTTCGGCGGGGATTTCGTGCATCCGGGCCAGTAGCATCCTGGGTATGGCCATCAAGCTGGAGAACGTCGGCATCGCCGTCCGCGACCTCGACGAGGCCATCTCGTTCTTCGAGGAACTCGGACTCACCGTCCTCGGACGGGACACCATCAGCGGGGAATGGGCCGACACCGCGGTCGGACTCGATGGCAATCATGCGAGGATCGCCGTGCTGCAGACCCCGGACGGCAACGGGCAGCTCGAACTCTTCGAGTACATCCACCCGGCGGCGATCGAGACGGAACCCACCCTCCCCAACGAGATCGGCATGCACCGCGTCGCGTTCTCGGTCGACGACATCGACGCGGCGCTCGAGATCGCCGCGCGGCACGGATACCACCCCCTGCGCGGGGTCGCGAACTACGAAGACGTCTACAGGCTCACGTACCTCCGCGGTCCCAGCGGGATCCTCCTGATGCTCGCCCAGGATCTGCGCGCGACCTGACGCGGATACACGAAAGGCCCCGGTCGCGTGAACGCGACCGGGGCCTTTCGGATCAGATCAGAGGGCGCGGATGTTCGTCGCCTGGGGGCCCTTGGGGCCCTGCTCCGTGTCGAACTCGACCTTCTGCGCTTCCTCGAGGTTGCGGTGTCCGCTGCCTGCGATCGCGCTGAAGTGCGCGAACAGGTCTGCGGAGCCGTCATCGGGAGCGATGAAGCCGTAGCCCTTGTCGGAGTTGAACCATTTGACAGTGCCAGTGGCCATGCTGTGTTTCCTTTGTGTGTTCGTGGGCCAGTATGCGGCCCGTCATACTCTGCCGAATGATTCGACGGAGCAGTCTGTGTGCCCTCGGGCTGACGGCGGCAGTCGTTGCGGCCGTGACGGTGAGGGATGAGTTGGAGGATGAAAGGGAGAAGCAGTCACCTGCGCGATGCGCATTCGGACTGATGGAAAGTCAGAGAGCCCGACCGCCATCGTGTAGTTGTGTGTTCAGCCTAGCCCATACTGCCTGCGAACATGCCGGGCGTGTCACAAATGCGTCATGAAACGATGGATGCATGAGCTCAGCGAACCTGACCCGCCAGGAGACAGCAGCGCGATCCGCGGATGTCACTGTGCACAGCATCCGCGTCGAACTGGATCTCACGGACGCCCCCGACCCGAGCCGCACGGGATTCCCGAGCACGACCACGCTGAGTTTCGATGCGTCGACGGACGCCACCTGGATCGACTTCATCGGGGAATCGGTCGATGCCGTGATCCTCAACGGCGAAGAGCAGATCGTGGATCACGACGGCGCTCGCATCCGGATCACCGGGCTCGCGGCAGCCAACTCCGTCACGATTCGTGCGACGGGGGCGTACAGCCGCTCCGGCGAAGGTCTGCACAGGTTCGTCGACCCGGTCGACGGCGCGACGTACCTGTACACGCAGTATGAGCCCGCCGATGCGCGTCGGGTCATGGCGTGCTTCGAGCAGCCCGACATGAAGGCGTCCTATGCGTTCGTCGTGCACGCACCAGCCGGATGGCAGGTGCTCTCCAATCAGGCGCCGGCATCCACGCTCATCGACGGGACAGTGCAGACGGTGGAGTTCGCTCCGACGCTGCCGATCTCCAGTTACATCACCGCAGTGGCAGCCGGTCCTTATCACCGGGTCGAAGGCTCGTGGCAGCGCGGCGACCAGATCGTGGACCTCGGCATCCTGTGCCGTGCATCGCTCGCCCAGCACCTGGAAGCGGACGAGATCATGACCGTCACGCAGCAGGGGCTCGACTTCTTCACCGACGCGTTCGCGTATCCGTACCCGTGGGGGAAGTACGACCAGATCTTCGTCCCGGAGTACAACCTCGGTGCGATGGAGAACCCCGGACTCGTCACGTTCACCGAGGCGTACATCCCCCGGGGCGCCGCCACCGACGCTCAGCGCGCCGGGCGGGCGAACACGATCCTGCACGAGATGGCGCACATGTGGTTCGGGGATCTCGTGACGATGCGCTGGTGGGACGACCTGTGGCTGAAGGAGTCGTTCGCCGACTACATGGGCTCGCATTCCTCGGCCGCGGCGACCCGTTTCACGGATGCCTGGGTGACCTTCGCCAACCGCCGCAAGGCCTGGGCGTATCAGCAGGATCAGCTGCCGACGACGCATCCCATCGTCGCCGACATCCCCGATCTCGAGGCGGCCAAGCTCAACTTCGACGGCATCACCTACGCGAAGGGCGCTTCGGTGCTCAAGCAGCTGGTCGCCTTCGTCGGAGAGGACGACTTCTTCGAGGGTGCGCGGCGCTACTTCGCCGCGCACGCGTTCGGCAACACGACGCTCGAGGATCTGCTCATCCAGCTCGAGGAGGTCTCGGGCCGCGACGTGCGCGCCTGGTCGCGTGCGTGGCTCGAGACGACGGGGGTCTCGACGCTCCGACTGGAGACGGATGCCGATGGGCGCCGGATGCTGGTGCAGACCGAACCTCGTCCGCATCGCCTGCGGATCGGCCTGTACGACCTCGTCGACGACCGGCTGGCGCTGCGGGAGAAGACGGAGGTGGACATCGCTGAGGCGCGCACCCCGGTGGACCTGCCCGACGCGGACCTCGTGCTGATCAACGACGACGATCTCACGTACGCCAAGGTGCGCCTGGATGAGCGCTCGCTCGTGACCGTGGCGTCGGCACTGTCGACGCTGGGCGATGCCCTCGCCCGTGGACTCGTCTGGTCGGCGCTGTGGAACGCCACGCGCGACGGCGAGCTCCCTGCCGGACGATATCTGGAGATCGTCCGCACCCACGCGGCGGCGGAGGAGAACATCTCGCTGCTCACCGGTGTGCTGGCCAATGCGGCCTTCACGCTCAGTCACTACGTCCCGGAGTCGGCGCGCGCCGACGAGCGGGCCGCCTGGTCGCGTACGACCGAGCAGGCGCTGGATGCCGCCGACGCCGGCAGCGATGCGCAGCTCTCCTGGGCACGGGCATTCGCCGCAGCATCCGCATACGATGCGGGCACCGCTGACCGGGTGCGCACGGTCCTGGCAGGTGAAGGGCCGGAAGGGCTTCCTGTCGATCCCGAGCTGCGCTGGGCCTTCCTCACGGCGCTTGCGACGGTCGGAGCTCTCGACGCCACCGAGATCGCGGCCGAACTGGCGAACGATGACACCGCCGACGGGCGGACGGCCTCGATCCGCGCGCTGGCCGCGCGCCCGGATGCTGTGGTGCGGGATGCCGCGTGGACCGCTGCGTGGACGGACACGAGCCTCTCCAACGATCACCTGGATGCGACGATCGGCGGGTTCCGTGCCGGTGGCCGCCGCGATCTCGTCGCCGGGCACGATGCCGAGTACTTCGCGCGTATCCGTCCGGTGTGGGCGCAGCGCAGCATCGAGCTCGCATCGCGACTGGTGACAGGATTGTTCCCGCAGGCGGAGTCGCTCGAGCTCGTGGACGGGTGGCTCGCGGAGAACGATGACGCACCGGGCGCACTGCGTCGGCTCGTGATCGAGCAGCGCGATCATCTGGCGCGCGATCTCCGCGTGCGCGCGGCGCAGAGCTGAGCACCCGGCGTCGTCGACTAGAGGTCGGCGACGCCGAGTTCCGCGAGCTTCGCTTTGCCGACGGCGGTGATCCTCAGCGCGCGATCGTCGCGGCGACGTCGGACCCAGTCGCTCTCGATCATCGCGTCCAGAAGTGCACGTCCGAGTCTGCCGGCGATGTGCGGTCGACGTTCGGTCCAGTCCGCGCATGGTCGGACGGCGGCGCGGCGGGAAGGGGGCCAGGCGAGCGCGATGCCGAGATCGTGGGAGATCGGGTCGATACCGCCGTCGACGAGAGTCCATGATCCGGAGTCGGCACGGACCCACCCACGTTCGAGGGTGATGTCCGTGATCGCGACGCCGACGCGTCCGGCCAGGTGGTCGTAGCAGGATCTGGCTTCGCGCATCGCGGTTCGTCGATCGAAGCCCCTGAGGGAGCTCACCGGCGCCTCTCCGGACAATCGCACGAGGGCCTCGATCGCGTCGGCGACCTCGGGTCCGGCCAGCCGCGCCATCCGGCTGCGTCCGCGTCTCTCTATCCGGATCAGGCCGGCGTCCTCCAGTCGCGACAGGTGCGCGCTGGTGGTCGACGGTGCGATACCGGTTCGCGCGGCGAGTGCGCCGGCCGGCAAGGGCGGCCCGCCGAGCAGCTCGTGCAGGATGCGCAGGCGAGCCGGTTCGGCGATGACCCGGCCCAGCTCATCGAGAGGGAGAGTGGACACGTCGGTCATCGTAATGCCGCTCTGGCCGCCTCCGGATCATCGACGACGAACACCTTCCGATTGTCATGGTCGCTGTACTGCACCTGGAGCTCCACACCGGCCGCGGCGAGGCGATGCATCATCCTGCCGAGTTCACCGGGGACATCCGCGTCGAGAGGGACGATGACCGTCTCGCGCACGCGCACGCCCTCGAAGCCTGCACGATGCAGAGCCTCGGCCGCGGCATCCGCATCGTCGACGAGGTAGTGGGCGACTCCGCTCCACATGCCGCCGCCCTCGAGGCCGACACCCGCAGCTCCGAGGACTTCGCCGGCCCTCGCGAGCGAGGCGGCGCCGTCCGGCACCGCGATCGCGATATCCGTCATGCGATGATCTCCACTTCGGCGGTGATCGTCACGGGGGCGGCCAAGCTGTTCGCGATGAAGCACTGCTCGTGCGCATCCTGCAGCAGTGCCTGCACTGTCGCCTCGTCGGTGCCGCGCGCCACGATCTTCACGTCGAGAGTCACCTCGGTGATGCGCATCGGCGATGAATCGGCCGGCATCACCGCGCGTGCCGAATCGGTGCAGTGGACGATGTCCACGTGCGCGAGCGCTGCGACGGCCAGGAACGAGAGCAGCTGGCACGAGCTCGCGGCGGCGAGGAGGAGCTGCTCCGGGTTCGCCAACCGAGCGTCTCCTCGGAAGACGCTGTCCGCGCTCAGCGTGAGCGTGACGTCGTCGTTGATCGCCACCGTGTGCGTTCGGTCGTACGCGCGGTACCCGACGCCGGTGCTGCCGGACCAGTCAAGTCCGGTCGTGTAGATGTGATCGGTCATGCGCCCATGATGGCTCAGCGACGTTTCGGTGGCGGACGAAGTGTTCGACGTCGCTGAGGATCAGTGTGCTGTCGGTGCAGCCTTCGTGACATGCATCCCCATGACGGTGCGGACGATCCACGGATGAGCGTGGTCGTCGGCGATGTGCGTCATCCCGAGATTCTCCGCGACACCGCGCGACGCGACGTTGTCGGGGTGGATGATCGCCGTCAGAAGTGCTGGGGCGAAGGCATCCCGAACGAGGTCGACGCACGCCGTCGCGGCCTCCGTGGCGAAGCCCTGGCGCTGACGGTCCGTCCGCACGTGATAGCCGACTTCGCGGACCGGGATGCCGTTGTAGGACTGCCACGTGATACCGCAGTCGCCGACGAACTCGCCGGAGTGGGTTTCGATGATCCAGAGGCCGTGGCCGTGCTCCGCGTAGCGCGACTGCTGGTTGGCGATCCACGCCGCGCTTTCGTCGCGAGTTCTCGGTGCGGGGTAGTACGCCATGACTTCGGGATCGCCGAGCAGCGCCGCCATCGCCTCGAGGTCGTCAGCGGTCATCTCTCGAAATCGCAGGCGCGACGTGGGCTGGGGGAGCAGCCGATCAGGTTCGCTCACAGATCGAGCGATTCGCCCGGCTCGAGGACGAAGAACTCTCCGCCCTCCTGCTCGGTCGCCCATTGCAGACGCGCTCGATGCATGTTCTTGCCGATGACGGACAGCGTCATGTCGTGAACGCCGAATGCGCGTCGGGGTTTCACGGCGAGGACGAAATCCATCGCCTCGCCGATCTTCAGCCACGGTGCGCCGAGCGGGGCGGCGAGCGTGTCGACAGCGACGTCGGCCGGGATCGCGTAGGAATCTCCCGGGTAGTAGAGCTCATCGTTCACCAGGACGCCGAGATTCTGGATCTCGGGCAGCGACTCGTGGATGACCGCGTGCTCGCCGCCGAAGAAGCGCAGAGCGAAGTGCCCGGCCGTGACCGTGTCACCGGCGGAGACGATCGTGATCTCGTGGTCGGTTGCGGCGGCCGCGACCCCTGCCGGTGCGAACACCGGGATGCCAGGAACGTCACGCAGGATCCGGTCGAGGTGCTCCGGCGTCCAATGGTCCGGATGCTCGTGGGTGATCACCACGGCGACGACGTCGCCGAGATCGTCGAGCGGTGTCGTGAACGAGCCGGGGTCGACGATCAGAGTGTCGCCGCTCTCGTCGATGCGGAGCGTGGCGTGTTCGTACTTGGTGACGCGCATGTGAAGAGTCAACTCCGTCCCGGCGCGCGCGGCAAACCCGATTTCGGTGCGCCACGCCCGGGATCTGTGCGAGCCCGGCCTCGATTTTGCGGAGCGAGAAATGCCGTGGCATACTTGAACGGTTGTCGCGGGACGGAAACGTTCCGCAAGACGGCCCCATCGTATAGCGGCCTAGTACGCCGCCCTCTCACGGCGGTAACGCGGGTTCGAATCCCGCTGGGGTCACCGCAACACGGAAAACCCTCGGCTCAGCCGAGGGTTTTCGCGTATCCAGGACGATCACGCCGGGTCGAGGGAATCGACGGCGCCGTCCGCGAGCCGGCCACCCAGAGTGCTGTCACTGTCCCGACCAGCGCGAGACCCGCCAGGACGACATCCAGCCCGTAGGCCGTTATGGCGAGGATCGGAACCACGAACAGCAGTACGGCCACGACGGTCGCTGCCGTCGACGGGAATCGCGGCGCTCCGGCCGGCGGTACCCGCTCGAAACGCACGAGCCAGAGCGACAGCAGCCAGACGACCACGAGCACGAGGATCAGGAACGGCACGCGCGTCCACCACCACTGCGGGCTTCCTGGCGCAGGCAATGGCAGCGGCAGGATCAGCTGGATGCCGGTGAGCACCATGATCACCGGCAGATGCCACAGGTAGATGGTCATCAACCGCGAACCAAGTAGGAACACGATGCCCTGCGCGGCCTTCAGACGCATCAGTGCGGTCAGCGGTGCGTGCAGCAGGGTCAGAGCGGCTGCCTGGACGACCGCGAACACCGCCATGGTCGCCGTCGGCGGCCACTGGTTGCCGAGCATGCTCCAGGAGTACCCGCCCAGCGACACGAGCCCCCACTGCAGGGCGTACCCGCCGCCGATGACGATCAGCAGCTGCCACCACCGTCGACGCGCGAACCAGCCGTCGTAGAGGAAGAAGCCCACCTGCTGGGCGAACAGCCACACGAACATCACGTTCGGGATGCCGAAGATCTCCTGCCCCAGTCCGTACCCGTTCGGAGGCACCGGTTCTATTCCCAGCATCCCTCCGACCACGATGAAGCGCACGGCGTCGACGGCCAGCATCGCCGCGAGCAGTCCGACCAGCACGAGCGGGCCGGAGCGCTCGTGCCACTGCATCATCGCCGGAGCGAGGGCCTGCACGATCATGTACGCCGCCAGGAACCACAGCGGTGAGCCGACGCCGATGGCGATCCCGTCGACCAGAGCGGGGTCGAGCCGGAGCGCACGAGCGGCGGCGAGGACGACCGTGAAGAACACGAACACCGCAACAGCCGGGCGCGCGAGCCGCGCGAGACGGACCCGGACGAAGACGTCGGCCGTCACGCCCTTCGCCACCGCCGATCGCCAGCCCGCGCGTGCCGCGTAGCCGCCGACCACGAAGAACAGCGGCATGATGTTCGCGATCCAGGTGACGGCGTTGAACCAGCTCTGCAGCTCGACGGTCTTCTCGATCAGCAGCGACCCGTCCGGGTTGCGCCCGACCCCGGTGAACAGGATGTGCACGAACACGACGAGCACCACGCAGAAGACGCGTGCCAGATCCAGGGTGAGATCGCGTCCAGCCGGGATCATCCTCGTGTCCGCTTCGGTGCGAGTCATGACGCGACTGTAGCGCGGCATCCCGACATCATCCGGCAGCGTCGGGCGACCGCAGTGACATCTCCCGGAAGGTGCGCTTGCTCAGCGGCACCGTCATCAGAAGCGCCATCGCGCTGCCGTACAGGGCGAACGGCACCCACAGCGGCAGGATGCCGGCCAGCGCACCGAACGCGGCCATCGCGACCGGCATGAGGCAGTCGTCGCCCAGTCGCAGGATGGAGCCGAGCCGGCCGAGGAAGTCCGGGGCTGCCGTCGCGGCGAAGGTCGCACTGAGCAGAGCGGAGGCGAAGCCGGCCGTGACGCCGATGACGAGAGCACCCGCTCCGACGACGTAGGGAGAGCCGATCCCGAGCGCGACGATCCCGGCGCCCTGGACGATGAGGGCGATGAACGCTCCCCGTGCCTCATGCCGGGGCCGCCACTTCACGACGACCAGGGCGCCGATCATCGCTCCGCCGCCGACGAGCGCCTCCAGGATGCCGACGGCTTCGGCGCCCCAGCCGCGCTGGGTCGCCTGCAACGGGATGCCGATGGCGATCGCCGGCCCGACGGCGAGGTTCAAGCCGGAGAGCGCGATGACGAGCGTGCGCGTCGCGTGCTCGGTGCGCAGGTGCCGAAAGCCGTCCGTGACGCCGCGCAGCACATTCTGCTCGGTCGACGCACGAGGCAGTGCGAATCGCGGACGAAGCCACAGCACGATGAACGCGATGACGATGGTGTAGGTAAGGGTGTTCATGGCCGCGCTGCCGGTGATGCCGAAGGCTGCCACCAGAAACCCGCCGGTGGCAGCACCCGCCATGGTTCCCAGTCGGGAGAGCGTCTGGCTGAGCGCGGAGTAGGCGGGCAGATCGGCCGGCGCGACGAGCTGGCGCGGCATGGTGCCGGCGGCCGGCTCGAAGAATGCGTCGCAGAGCCCGAAAGCGACGCTGGCGATCAACAGGAGCGCGACCGTCGGCGGCGTCGCGAGGCACCAGATCGCGACCGTCACGAGCACGACGACCCGCAACGCGTTGAAGACGACCATGAGTCGTCTGGCGTTGCCGCGATCCGCGTACGCGCCGCCGATCAGCAGTACGACCGCCCGAGGTACGGTACCGGCGGCGATCACGAGACCGGCGACGGCGGGGGAGGCGATCTGCACCGCGGTCCATGCGAAGGCGATCGTGAAGACGGCGTCACCGGCGTCGGAGAGCGCCTTGACGAGCAGCCAGGTCTGCACCATCCGGTCGCGCGAGAAGGCGGGCGGCTGCCGCAGCATCCGGGGTTCGATCGTCGAGGTCATCTCACACCTCGGTGGGGAAGCCGTGGGCGAAGAAGAAGACCGGCAGACGCTCCTGTCCGTCCTCGCGGTCGATTCCCGCGCCCCACTCGTCCAGCATCGCGTTCAGGCGCTGTCCGAGGTCGCGGAGTTCGGCGGGGGTCGCCCACTTCAGCGTGTCGGTCGCGAATCCCTCGATGTCGCTGTCGCGCGATACCCGATGCCATCGCTGCAGCCGGTCCAGCTGATGGCGCACGTTCGCGCGTTGCGCCTCTCGTGCGAGCATCGCGTCGGCGGGGGAGTCGAAGTCGGATTCCGACCAGGTGATCCGGCGACGCGCCAGCTGCCACCAGCTCGTCCGCCTGTCCCCGGTGGGGTCGTCGGTCTGTTCGACGATGCCGGCCTTCTGCAGCATCCGCAGGTGGTGGCTGATGCTGCCCACCTGCGCGTCGAAGGTTTTCGCAAGCGTTCCGACCTGCGTCGCGTCGTGCAGCTGCAGGTAGTCGATGATGCGCCGGCGCAGCGGATGATGCACGGCGGTGATGACGGAGATCTCTTCCACGCAGGCAACGCTAAGCGGGAACCCGGATTCTCACAAGACTTCTTGTATACCGCGGAAAATCAAGGATCAATGCCGTTCATTCGGAAGTGCGACGCCGCCGCGCGCGCAGCACCAGCCACACGATCACCAGCACCACTGCGGCCACGGCGATCCACGGCAGCAGGAACCCGAGCGCGATCACCAGCGCGTTCAGCGACACGATCAGGCCGTTCCATCCGGCCTGCAGACCGTCCGAGAACCCGGCCGGGTCCGCCTTCATGGTCGTCGCCTCGGGCACGAGCTCGATCTGCAGGGACGACATCGCCACCTGATCTTCGAGCGCCGCCAGTTGCTGCTGGTAGGACTCCAGCTCGGCCTGCCTGTTCGTCAGGGCCACTTCCGCCTCGATCAGTTCGGTCACGGATGCCGACTGCGCCATCAGGTCGGTCAGTCGCGTCACCGACGCTTCCAGCGTCTCGACGCGCGCCCGCAGGTCGATAGCGGTCGAGGTGACGTCCTGTTTCGTGAGGGACGACGACTGCACCGCGCCGATGTCGCCGAGCTGAGAGATCACCGCGGTGAGATCGGCAGACGGCACCCGGATGCTGACCCACCCGTACCCGTCGCCCGGCGGAACCGGCATGGAGGCATCGATACCCTCCGTCGGGGAGGCCTTCGAGACGCTCGTGCTCTCGACGTATCCGCCGTGCTCCTCGGCGATGTCGCCGATCGCGCTGACGGATGACGGCACGTCGGCGACCTCGACCGTTGCGGATGCCGAGGCGATGATCTCGCGGTCGGCGGCGGCATCCAACTGGAACTCCGCGTCGACGGACCCGACGTCATCCAGTGCAGCGCCGTCCTGATCTGTCGTGGCCGACTCGGCGGACATCTCGGGCACAGCGCCACCGGACGAGCTCTCCTCCGTACTCATGTCGGCGGTCGTGGACGACGGCATCACGGCGTTCATGATCGGGGGAGTGATCAGGATGCCGAGGGCGAACGCCGCGGCGATGCCCGCACCGGTCAGCCAGCGCCGACGGCGCTGCCGTGACCGTGCGGATGCTGCGACGACTCTCGCAGGCTCGTCGGCGATCCGGTCGAACACCGCATCCTCGATGCGGGCCACGGCCTCGTCGGACAGCTCCGGAAGAGCAGTGCTCTGCTCGTTCATGCGTCTCTCACTTCCTTGACGGCGCCACGCAGCTGCGTGCGCACTCGAGAGAGACGGTTGCGGACGACCGCATGGCTGACGCCGAGCTCATCGGCGGCGGCCTGGTAGGCGTAGCCCTCTGATGCGCACAGTCGGAAGATCTCGCGGTCGAGCTCGCCGAGCGTGCCGATCTCGGCGGCGATGCGCTCGGCCAGTTCGGCCGAGATGACCTGATCCTCGACGCTCACCGTGTCGGCGATCGTCTCATCGGGAGTCTCGGCCGTGTGCTCGCGGTCGCGGATCCGTCGGCGCAGGCGATTGGCCGCCTGGAACCGGCAGATCGTCGCCAGCCACGGCAGGATCGACTCGCCGGCCAGCTCGAGCTTCGGAAGCTTTCGCCAGGCGACGACGAAGGTCTCCTGCGTGACATCCTCGGCATCCACGACCGATCCGAGAATGCCGTGCGCGATCCAGTAGACCGGGCGGACGTGCGCGCGGTAGATCGCACGGAAGGCGCTCTCGTCGCCCGCCGCGGCCCTGGCCGCCCATTCCTGGTCTTCCGATCGCTCAGGCATCCTGCTCCGTTCGGTGTCTCTCACCTCGGAAGTGTCGAAGGATGCCCCATCGTCTCAGAAACCGCCTGCGCTCAGTGAGTGGCCTCGTGATGTGCGGCGATCGCCGTCTTCTGGGACATCCGGTCGATCCACGCGAGGGCGAGCGCCGAGACGATGAACACCATGTGGATGACGACCTGCCACAGCACGCCCGTCGGCGTGTAATTGCCGAGGCCGTCCACCTCGCTCTCCTTGACACCGTCCGCGTCCATGTTCCCCACGGCGATGAAGGTCTTGAGCAGATGGATCGACGAGATGCCGATGATCGCCATCGCGAGCTTGACCTTGAGGACGTTCGCGTTGACGTGCGACAGCCACTCCGGCTGATCGGGATGCCCTTCGGTGTTGATGCGCGACACGAACGTCTCGTACCCGCCGATGATCACCATGATCAACAGGTTCGCGATCATGACGACGTCGATCAGGCCGAGCACGCTGAGCATGATCGTCGCTTCATTGATGTGCGTGATGTTGCCGAAGACATCGTCGGCGATCAGATGCCAGAGCTCCACCATGAAGACGACGACGTAGATCACCTGGGCGACGATCAGGCCGAGATACAGCGGAGCCTGCAGCCAGCGGCTGACGAAGATGAGGGATGCGATGGCGCGCGCCCAGCCGTTGCGCGGGGTGGTCTCGAGCGGGTCGGCGGAGGTGTCGATCTGAGAGGTCACGGCGACTATTCCATCATGTCCGGTCGGCGGGCTGAACCTCCGCTACGATGAATACCTGCGAGAGGGAGTATCCCGTCCTCGCGCCCTCGTCATCACGAGCACCGACAGCGTTGCTCCGGGGGCGCGGCGCACCTGGTGCGTGGGAGAGACTTTCGGTCCGTTTCCCTACCCTCTCGAAAGGTGCCGTGCGCCCTTGAACATCCCCGTCTGGTTCGAGGTCACCTCCCTGGTGGTCCTGACTCTCATCCTCATCGGAGACCTTCTTCTGGTGCGGCTGCGTCCGCACATTCCCTCGACGAAGGAATCATCCCTCTGGGTGGCCTTCTACGTCGGCCTGGCCGTGATCTTCGCCGGCCTGCTCTACTTCATCGCCGGCGGCCAGTACGCCGGTGAGTTCCTCACAGGCTGGGCTCTCGAGTACAGCCTGTCGATCGACAACCTGTTCGTCTTCGTCCTGATCATGGCGCAGTTCGCGGTTCCGCGGCGCCTGCAGCAGCAGGTGCTGATGGTCGGAATCATCATCGCGCTCGTCCTGCGGGGCATCTTCATCCTTGCCGGCGTCGCGATCATCGAGAACTTCTCGCCGATCTTCTACCTGTTCGGCGCGTTCCTCATCTGGACCGCGATCCGCCAGGCGATGCCGGAGGGCGATCACGAGGGAGAGGCCAAGCGCGAGAACTTCATCGTGCGCGTGCTGCGCCGTCGCATCGACATCAGCGAGGAGTACGACGAGGGGAAGCTGCGCACCACCGTCGACGGCAAGCGGATGTGGACGCCGATGATCATCGTCTTCGTCGCGATCGGCGTCACCGACCTGATGTTCGCGATCGACTCGATCCCGGCGATCTTCAGCATCACCCAGAACAGCTTCCTGGTGTTCACCGCGAACATCTTCGCGCTCATGGGTCTGCGCCAGCTGTACTTCCTTCTCGGCGACCTGCTCGACCGCCTGCGCTACCTGCATTACGGCATCGCCGTCATCCTGGGCTTCATCGGCATCAAGCTGATCCTGCACGCGATGCACGTCAACGAGCTGCCGTTCATCAACGGCGGCGAGCACATCGAGTGGGCCCCGGACATCCCGATCTGGCTGTCCCTCACGGTGATCGTCGTCGCCATGGGCGCCGCCACGGTCGCCAGCCTCATCGCATCCGCGAACGACAAGCGTCGTGCGCCGGAGGAACTGCACCCCGAGCCTCCGACGCACTGACCGGCGTCACAGGGCGGAGCCACCCGCCGCAGCGGTGTAAACTGACCGACATGCGGCGGGTGGTTCTTCTTCTTAGCAGCCGCGACGAGACCTCGTTCTAAGGCCTTTCTCGTCGCGGTGTCCAGCGTGGGCCGCCCTGCGAATCCCGGAGACGAAAGACGCATGACCATCGACGCATCAGACATTCCCGCCCGCCCTCGCACGCTCGCCGAGAAGGTCTGGGATGACCACCTCGTCGTCAAGGGCGAGAACGGCGAACCCGATCTCATCTACATCGACCTGCACCTGGTCCACGAGGTCACCAGCCCGCAGGCCTTCGACGGGCTGCGCACCGAAGGACGGCCGCTGCGCCGGCTCGACCTGACGATCGCGACCGAGGATCACAACACCCCGACGCTCGACATCGACAAGCCGATCGCCGACCTCACCAGCCGCACGCAGATTGAGACGCTGCGCCGCAACGCCGAGGAGTTCGGCGTCCGCATCCACTCGCTCGGCGACGCCGAGCAGGGCATCGTGCACGTGGTGGGGCCGCAGCTCGGCCTCACGATGCCGGGCATCACGGTCGTCTGCGGCGACTCGCACACCTCGACGCACGGCGCGTTCGGCGCGATGGCGTTCGGCATCGGCACCAGCGAGGTCGAGCACGTCATGGCGACCCAGACGCTGCCGCTCAAGCCCTTCAAGACCATGGCCATCACGGTCGAGGGCGCGTTGAAGCCGGGCGTGAGCGCCAAGGACATCATCCTCGCCGTGATCGCGAAGATCGGCACCGGCGGCGGTCAGGGCTACGTCCTGGAGTTCCGCGGCAGCGCGATCCGCGCCCTCTCCATGGAGGGGCGCATGACGATCTGCAACATGTCGATCGAGGCCGGCGCACGCGCCGGAATGGTCGCGCCGGATGAGACGACCTTCGCGTACGTCAAGGACAAGCCGCACGCACCCCAGGGCCAGGACTGGGACGATGCCGTCGCCTACTGGCGGACGCTCCCCACCGACGAGGGCGCCGTCTTCGACGCCGAGGTGTTCATCGACGCGAACGAGCTCGAGCCGTTCGTCACCTGGGGGACCAACCCAGGACAGGGCAGTTCGCTCTCGGCATCCGTACCGGATCCGGCTGCGATCGCCGACCCGAACGAGCGCGCCGCCGCAGAGCGTGCGCTGGAATACATGGCGCTCACCCCCGGCACGCCGTTGAAGGAGGTGCCGGTGGACGCCGTGTTCATGGGCTCCTGCACCAACAGCCGCATCGAGGATCTGCGCGCGTTCGCGTCGATCGTGAAGGGACGCAAGAAGGCCGAGGGCGTCCGGGTGATGGTCGTCCCCGGCTCCGCACGCGTGCGTCTCGAGGCCGAGGCCGAAGGCCTCGACAAGGTCTTCATCGACTTCGGCGCCGAGTGGCGATTCGCCGGCTGCTCGATGTGCCTGGGGATGAACCCGGATCAGCTGGCACCGGGGGAGCGCTGCGCCTCGACATCCAACCGCAATTTCGAGGGACGACAGGGCAAGGGCGGGCGCACCCACCTGGTGTCACCGCTCGTCGCCGCGGCCACTGCCGTGCGCGGAACCCTGTCCAGCCCGAGCGATCTCGCGCCCGCCGACGAGCTGATCGGAGCCTGACCATGGAGAAGTTCACCACGCACACAGGTATCGCAGCCCCGCTGAAGCGATCGAACGTCGATACCGACCAGATCATTCCTGCGGTCTTCCTCAAGCGGGTCACCAAGACCGGCTTCGACGACGCGCTCTTCCACGCCTGGCGGCAGGACCCGGAGTTCGTGCTCAACCAGGACACGTTCCAGGGGGCATCCGTCCTTGTCGCGGGTTCGGATTTCGGTACGGGGTCCAGCCGTGAACACGCCGTCTGGGCGCTGCGCGACTTCGGCTTCGCCGTGGTCCTCAGCCCGCGATTCGCCGACATCTTCCGCGGAAACTCCGGCAAGCAGGGCCTGCTCGCCGCGACCATCTCGGAAGAGGACCTGGAGACGATCTGGGCCCTGATCGACGAGGATCCCGGCCGCAGCATCACGGTCGATCTCGAGGCGCGCACAGCTACTATCGGTGAGTTCCAGGCCACGATCGGCGTGGACGATTACACTAGATGGCGGCTCCTCGAAGGGCTCGATGACATCGGGCTCACGCTGCGCAACGAAGACAAGATCGCGCAGTTCGAGGCCCGTCGCGAATCGTGGCGGCCACGGACCATCCCCGTTCTCTGAGCGCGGACCGTGAGCCCGGGGCATCCGCCCCAACGGCACGTGCCGTGATCCGTGGAAATGAAGTGAGGCCCCGAATGACGACACCCCTGCGCGACGTACTCCAGGACGGCCTTCCCGCTCTGAGCGGAGATGTCATCGCCATCCGCGGAGGACACCCGCTCCGGGGCCGCGTCGATGTGAAGGGCGCCAAGAACCTCGCCACGAAGGCGATGGTCGCGACGCTCCTCGGCGAAACCGCCAGCACCCTGCGCGATGTGCCCGATCTCAGCGACGTCGCCGTGGTGCGCTCACTGCTCGAGGTCCACGGCGTCCGCGTGGAGGAGGGCGACGAGCCCGGCTCGCTCATCTTCGACCCCAGTGGCGTCGAGTCGGCCCACATGGAGGAGATCGACGCGCACGCGGGTGCCTCGCGGATTCCGATTCTGTTCTGCGGACCGCTGCTGCACCGTCTCGGCCAGGCATTCATCCCCGACCTCGGAGGATGCCGCATCGGCGACCGTCCGATCGATTTCCACCTCGACGCGCTCCGCAAGTTCGGCGCCGTCGTCGAGAAGCTCCCCAGCGGCATCCGCCTGTCGGCACCGCAGCGCCTCCACGGCGCGAGCATCCACCTGCCGTACCCCAGCGTCGGTGCGACCGAGCAGGTGCTGCTCACGGCGGTGCGCGCCGAGGGCACGACCGAACTGCGCAACGCGGCCATCGAGCCGGAGATCATGGACCTGATCGCCGTGCTGCAGAAGATGGGCGCGATCATTTCCTACGAGCCGAACCGCGTCATCCTCATCGAGGGTGTCGACACACTCCGCGGCTACGACCACCGCTCGATCTTCGATCGCAACGAGGCCGCGTCCTGGGCATCCGCAGCGCTGGCCACCGACGGCGAGATCTTCGTCGGAGGGGCGAAGCAGCAGGAGATGCTGACGTTCCTCAACGTCTTCCGCAAGGCCGGCGGCTGGTTCGACATCCAGGAGGACGGCATCCTGTTCCGCCGCGGCGGAGACCTGCAGCCCGTGATCGTCGAGACCGACGTGCACCCCGGCTTCATGACCGACTGGCAGCAGCCGCTCATCGTCGCGCTCACGCAGGCCGAGGGCCGTTCGATCGTCCACGAGACGGTCTACGAGAACCGGTTCGGCTTCACCCAGGCTCTGGTCAAGATGGGCGCCGACATCGTCGTGCACCCGCACGGACTGCAGAACGGACCGCGTCGTGTGCCGCGCCGCGAGCTGGAGCAGGCCGCCGTCATCACGGGGCCGACCCCGCTGCACGGCGCCGACATCGTCGTGCCCGACCTGCGCGGCGGGTACAGCCACGTGATCGCGGCGCTCACCGCCCAGGGCCAGTCCCAGGTCTCGGGCGTCGACATCCTCAGCCGCGGATACGAGAAGTTCCTGGACAAGCTCGACGCTCTCGGCGCCGACTTCGACGTCGTCCGGTGAGCGCCATGGGCTCCCGGTCACCCGAGAAGTCCCGCCCGAGCGTCTGGTGGCTGCTCGCCGCCGTCGTCCTTCCGTTCATGTCCTACCTGACGAAGATGACGTTCGTCGGGAAGGAGAAGCTGCCGAGGGACGGTGCGTTCGTGCTCGCGCCGAACCACTATTCGGAGTTCGACCCCCTCGTCGTCGCCGTCGCGGTGTGGCGTATCGGCCGCGCGCCGCGCTTCATGGCGAAGGAGAGCCTGTTCCGGGTTCCGGTGGTCGGTGCCGCTCTGCGTGCGACCGGGATGATCCCGGTCGCTCGCACGGCGTCCGGTGCCGCCGCGAAGCAGACCATGGCGCAGGCGAAGGACCTCGTCGAGCACGGCCGCGGCGTCATCGTCTACCCGGAGGGCACGCTGACGCGCGACCCCGATCTGTGGCCGATGCGCGGCAAATCCGGCGCGGTGCGCCTCGCGCTGGCCGGCGACATCCCGCTGATCCCGATGGCCCAGTGGGGCACGCAGGAGATCATGGGGCGCTACCAGAAGGGCCTGAAGCTGTGGCCGCCGCGCAAGCCGGTGCACGTCATCATCGGCGACCCGGTCGATCTCTCCGATCTGAAGGGGCGCGCCGGTGATCAGGCGGCGCTGAACGAAGCCACGACCCGGCTCATGGACGCCATCACCGCGCTGCTCGAGCAGGTCAGGCAGGAGAAGGCCCCGGCTCAGCGCTGGAATCCCACCGATCACGGCCAGAAGGAGACCGGTCGCCTTGACTCCTAGACGAACCCCCGCCGCCACGGGCCCTCAGGTCGTGGTCGTCGGCGCCGGAAGCTGGGGCACCACGTTCGGGAAGATCCTCGCCGACGGCGGCGCCAGGGTCACGATGTGGGCCCGCCGACCGGAGTTGGCGCACGAGATCGCCGAGGCCAAGCGCAACTCGCGCTACCTCCCCGGCATCAACCTTCCTCGCACGATCGACGCCACGCACGATCTGGCCAAGGCGCTCGATGGCGCAGACCAGATCTACCTCTCGGTGCCGAGCCAGACGCTGCGCGAGAACCTGAAGACGCTCCGGCCGCTGATCGAATCGAGTTCCGCTCCGATCGTCAGCCTGATGAAGGGCGTCGAGCGCGGCACCGGGCAGCGGATGAGCCAGGTGATCGAGCACGAGCTCGAGTGCGACCCGGCGCGCATCGCCGTGGCATCCGGGCCCAACCTGGCCCTCGAGATCGCCCGCGAGCAGCCGACGGCAGCGGTGATCTCCTCGACCAGCCAGGAGACGGCCGAGATCGTCGCGCGCGCGGCGCGCAACAGCTACTTCCGTACATTCGTGAACACCGACGTGATCGGCACGGAGTTCGGTGGAGTGCTGAAGAACCTCATCGCGGTCGCTATCGGCATCGTCGACGGCGTGGGATACGGCGAGAACACGAAGGCCTCGATCATCACCCGTGGGCTCGTCGAGATGACGGACTTCGCCGTCGCCTACGGCGCGCAGCCCGAGACGCTGCAGGGTCTCGCCGGTCTCGGCGACCTGATCGCGACGTGCCAGTCGCCGCTGAGCCGCAACAACACCGCCGGACGACTGCTGGGGCAGGGATACGGGTTCCAGGACGTGGTCGCGCAGATGCAGCAGACCGCCGAGGGCCTGGCATCCGTGGCGCCCATCCTGCAGCTCGCGCACGAGGCGGACGTGGAGATGCCCATCGTGCAGCAGGTGAAGATGGTGCTGGACGGCACCATGAATCCGCGCGACATCGCGCCGCACCTGACGACCGACGACGACACCCCGCAGGGGGAGAGGACCAATCATGGCAAAGCAGACGGTGGTGGTGCTCTTCGGCGGGCGTTCCAGCGAGCACTCGATCAGCTCCGCGACGGCGGGCGGGGTGCTGCGCGCGATTGACCGCGACGACTACGACGTGATCCCGGTGGGGATCACGCGCGAAGGCGCCTTCGTCCTCGAGACCGACGATCCGGACAAGTTCGCTCTGGATGCCGAGAAGCTGCCCGAGGTCGTCGACAACGGCACGCGGATGCGGTGGCCGGAGCCCGACGGCGACCGCACGCTGCGCGTCGTGCACGCCGACGGCTCCGTCGCCGATCTCGGCGAGATCGATGTGGTGCTGCCGCTGCTTCACGGCCTGCACGGCGAGGACGGCGCCATCCAGGGCTTCTTCGACGTGATCGACGTGCCCTACGCAGGCTGCGGCATCCTCGATTCCGCGATCTGCCTCGACAAGCACTTCACCAAACTGGCACTCACCGCCGCCGGCATTCCCGTTTCCCCCGGAATCACCGTCCGCAGCGCGCAGTGGGCGGCCGACCCTGACGCGGTTCGCGCACAGGTTGGCGCGCTGGGCCCCGTGGTCTTCGTCAAGCCGGCCAGCGCCGGATCGAGCGTCGGCGTCTCCCGCGTCGACGACGGCGACGGGCTCGACGCCGCGCTGAGCATCGCGTTCGCCGAAGACGACAAGGTTCTCATCGAGTCCCGTGTCGAGGGCCGCGAGATCGAGGTCGGCGTTCTGGCAGGGAGGCAGGGCGCTCGTGCCAGGGCATCGCTGCCCGGCGAAGTCGTGCTCACCTCGCGCAGCTTCTACGACTTCGAGGGCAAGTACCTCGGGGGTGACGGCGTCGAGATCGTCTGTCCTGCGGACGTCGACGACGATCTGATCGCGCAGTTGAAGGAGACGGCCGTGCGGGCCTTCGAGGCCGTGGACGGCAAGGGCCTCGCCCGCGTGGACTTCTTCGTGACGCCAGAGGGCGAGCTCGTCGTGAACGAGCTGAACACCATGCCGGGGTTCACTCCGATCTCGATGTTCCCGAAGTGCTGGATCGCCTCAGGCCTCAGCTACACCGATCTGATCACGGAGCTGGTCGAAGCCGGTCTGCGCGGCTGAGGAGCCGGGGAGCGTCAGCTCTCGGCCTCCGGGTCGTAGTCCTCCGGCAGCTCGTCCGGTGACGTGCACTTGCCGTCCGCCGGGATCGAGGTGACAGCGCCGACGATACCTCGGTTGCTGATCACGTCGTTCGAGCTGACCGCTCCGGTGTCGATGTACATCTGCACGGCTGGCTCACGCCCGTAGGTCGTCAGTCGCACGTACGGGGTCTCGGACGCGTCGACGAGCCAGTCGACGCCTTCCAGCGTCACGCACTGCAGCTCGGCGGTCGGCGCTGGCTCGTCCAGGCCGCAGGTCAGCAGGATCGCCGAGTCCTCGGCACCCCACGCGGCGGTCGCCTGAGCATCCGTCCAGCGCCTGTCCTGACCGGCGAGGGTGTTCGTGTTCTGCAGGCTGACGATGACGTCGGCGCAGAGGGGGTTGTTCGCATCCGCTGCCGGCTCCAGATGAACGGTGGTCGCGCATCCGCCGAGGAGGCCCGTTCCGAGGAGCAGAACAGCGGCGAAGGCGAGACGGGAGCGCATGCTTCCAGGCTACCTTTGACAGCATGCCCTCCCGTTCAGCCGACGATGATCCCCGCCTGTCCGAGCTCTCAGAGGGGCAGATCCTGCGGGCGATCCTCTCCCGGACGCCGCCCGCCAGTCACACGATCCTCGGCCCCGGAGACGACGCGGCGGTGATCGCGGCTCCGAGCGGTTCCGTCGTCGTCACAACGGACACGCTCGTGCACGGCCCCGACTTCCGCCTCGCGTGGTCGAGCGGCTACGACCTCGGTTGGAAGGCCGCCGCCGTCAACCTCGCGGATGTCGCGGCGATGGGCGCGCGTCCGACCGCGCTGCTGGTGGCGCTGGCGGTGCCGCGCGACATGCGGCTGTCGTTCGTCGAGCGGCTCGCCGACGGGTTCCGCGAGGCATGCGAGGCGCTCTCTCCCGGCTGCGCCGTCGTCGGAGGGGACCTCACCACCTCCGACGTGCTCACGATCGCCGTGACGGCGCTCGGAGACCTCGAGGGGCACACTGCGGTCACGCGCTCAGGTGCACGACCGGGCGACGTGGTCGCCGTGGCCGGTGAACTCGGCCACGCCGCGCACGGGCTCGCCGTGCTGTTCGGCCGCTTCCGCGACGGCGACACCCCGATCCCCGTCGACCGTTCGCGGCTTGCGGCGGGGGAGACGGATGCCGTCGCGGCGCAACTGCGACCCCGGCCGCCGATCGGGCTCGGTCCGGTGGCGGCGATGGCCGGCGCGACGGCGATGATGGACGTCTCGGACGGTCTCGCCCTGGATGCCGGGCGCATGGCAGATGCCTCGGCAGTCACGCTGGACCTGCGCAGCGACCAACTCGGTGCCGATCCGGTGCGCGCGCTGGCGGGCGGAGAGGACCACGCCCTGCTCGCGACGTTCCCGCCGGATCGGCTGGCGCCGGGATTCCGGGTGATCGGCGACGTGCGCGAGCGCGGCGACGTCGGTCTGCTGTGCGACGGGGCGCCGGTGGACGTCGCCGGGTGGGACCCCTATCGCGACTGGGACTCGGCAGCGGGCTGAGCCCACCAGAGGGTGGTGTCGCCGTACGTCTTGGTGCGGAACTCCTCCAGGCCGGCGGCGTCCAGAGCAGGCGGTGCGGAGCGTCTGGCGCGTTCGACGACGACGAGCGCATCCGCGGAGAGCAGCGGGGCGAGTGCGACGAGATCGGCGGTCATCGCGGCGTCGTCGATGTCGTACGGCGGGTCGGAGAACACGAGATCGAACGGGCCGGTGGCGCGCAGGAGATAGGCGTGCACGCCGAGATGGTGCACGTGCGCCGGGCGCCCTGCCACACGCGATACCGCCTGCGCGTTGCGGCGGATGACGCCGGCTGCGCCCTTGGAGAGCTCGACGAGGTCGACGGACGCTGCGCCGCGGCTGAGCGCTTCGAGTCCGAGCGCGCCGGAGCCGGCGTAGAGGTCGAGGACGCGGGCGCCGTCGATCGCATCGGCGGACTCGAGGGCGCCGAACAGCGACTCGCGCACACGATCGCTGGTGGGCCGTGTGCCGCTCGCAGGGACGGTGAGTCGCATGCCGCCGGCCTCGCCCGCGATGATCCTGGTCACTCGTTCACCCTATGACACCGCCGTCGCACGGCCGCGGCGTGAAGCGGGCGTCCGCAGCCCCTCCTAGACTCGATGCCATGTCCTTGAGTCTCGACGCGCTGCTGACGCTGGCGCTCGGCGACAAGGCGGCGAAGCCGCTGGAGCGCGCGTTCGGCATGGTGACGGTCGGTGACCTCGTGTCGCATTACCCTCGGCGATACGCGGACCCGGGTGAGCTCACGCCGATCGTCGATCTGCCACCCGGTGAGATGGTCACGATCGTCGCGCAGATCCTCACATCCAGCGTGCGCGTCATGCGCAACCGGTCGGGTGCGATGGTCGAGGTGACCATCAGCGACGGCGTCGGTCAGGTCAACCTGACGTTCTTCGCGAAGAACAAGCAGCAGGCGGACTGGCGCAAGGGACAGCTGGAGCCGGGGCGCCGGGGAATCTTCTCCGGCAAGGTCGGCTTCTACCGGGAGACCATGCAGCTCGCGCATCCCGACTACGAGCTGTTCGACGACGAGCTCGAGGCCCGCAAGCGCGCGGACATCCGTTCGACCAGGCCCATTCCGATCTATCCGGCGACGGCGACCGTGGCCAGCATGACGCTGCAGAAGCACATGGAGCGCGTGCTCCCGGAGCTCACCGATGTCCCCGACCCGCTGCCCGCGGACGTGCGGACAGCGGAAGGGCTCCTCGACGCGCGCACAGCACTGGTGCAGGTGCACAGGCCCGAGACGCGGAACGACATCGATCCGGCCGTGCGGACCCTGCGCATGCACGAGGCCATCGTGCTGCAGACGGCGCTGCTGCAGCAGCGCGCTTTCGTGCGGATGCTCAGCGCCACTCGCAGGCCGGCCGAGCCCGGCGGGCTGCTGGAGCGGTTCGACGCGTCCCTTCCGTACGAACTCACCGCGGATCAGCAGACCGTCGGTGATCAGGTCGCGAAGGATCTGATCGGCGACTGGCCGATGAACCGTCTCGTGCAGGGCGAAGTGGGTTCGGGCAAGACGCTCGTGGCTCTGCGCGCCATGCTGCAGGTTGCCGAGTCCGGCGGACAGTCCGCGCTGATCGCGCCGACCGAGGTGCTCGCGGGGCAGCATCTGCGCTCGATCACCAAGATGCTGGGGCCGGATCTCGCCCCGCTCGTCATGCCGACGCTGCTCACCGGCCAGATGTCCGCGCCGGCACGACGCAAGGCAGCGCTCCGGGTCGCCAGCGGGCAGGCGCTGATCGTGGTCGGCACGCACGCGCTGCTGGGGGAGAAGACGACGTTCGCCGATCTCGGTCTCGTCGTCGTCGACGAGCAGCATCGGTTCGGCGTCGAGCAGCGCGAGGCGCTGCGGGCGAAGGGATCGAGCCCGCACGCGCTGGTGCTGACGGCGACGCCGATTCCGCGCACCGTCGCGATGACGGTCTTCGGCGATCTCGACACCTCGATCATCCGCACGATGCCCGCAGGACGCGCTGGCATCGAGACCTTCGTCGCGCCCCTCGCCGAGCACCCAGGATGGTTCGCCAGAGTCTTCGAGCGCGCCGCGGAGGAGGTCGCGCAGGGCCGTCAGGTCTTCGTCGTCTGCGCCGCGATCGACACCGCGGCCAAGACCGCCGAGGTCGGGGACCAACCGCTCGCGCCCGAGGGCGCGGCAGGGCCCCGATGGGGTGTCATCCAGCTGGACGAGGCCCTCGCGACGCATCCGAAGATCTCCGGGCTGCGCCGTGCGGTCCTGCACGGACGGATGCCGGCGGACGAGAAGGATGCCGTGATGCAGGCGTTCGCCCGCGGTCAGATCGACGTGCTGATCGCGACGACCGTGATCGAGGTCGGCGTCGATGTGCCCAACGCGTCGACCATGATCATCCTCGATGCTGACCGCTTCGGGGTCTCTCAGCTTCATCAGCTGCGAGGACGGGTCGGCCGCGGTGGTGTCCCCGGTCTGTGCCTGCTGGTGACCGAGGCCGAGGAGGGCACACTCGCGCGTGACAGGGTCGAGGCCGTCGCGGCGACGCTGGACGGTTTCGCTCTCGCGGAGGTCGATCTCGAGCTGCGCGGAGAGGGCGATGTGCTCGGTTCGACGCAGTCGGGCGTGCGTTCGTCGCTCAAACTCTTGCGCGTGGTCAAGGACACGGCGCTGATCGCACGTGCCCGCCAGCTCGCCGAGGACATCCTGGATGCCGACCCGCTGCTGGACCGGCATCCGGGGCTGCACGCGGCGATCGCGCGGCGGGTCAGCGCGGAGGATCGCGCCGCGCTCGCGAAGAACTGACCCCGTTCACGGTGCCCTAGGCTGGGATCATCCGCCGTACCGAGCGAACGGAGTGAGTCGTAGTGAGCAGCCGGATCGCCGTCGTCCCGGGTTCTTTCGACCCGCCGACCCTGGGCCATCTCGATGTCATCCGTCGCGCGGCGAAGCTGTACGACGAACTCCACGTGCTCGTGGTGCACAACCCGGGCAAGGAGGCGATGCTCCCGATCGCCCAACGGCTGAGCCTGCTGGAGCAGTCGATCGCCGACGACGGCATGTCCGGCGACATCGTGGTCGGGGCGTGGAGCATGGGCCTGCTCGTGGACTACGCGCGTGACGTCGGCGCTGGTGTTCTCGTCAAAGGCATCCGATCGCAGATCGATGTCGCCTACGAGACTCCGATGGCGATCGTGAACCGGCACCTGGCGGATATCGAGACGGTCTTCCTCCTGCCCGATCCTTCGCATGCTCTCGTATCGAGCTCGTTGGTGCGCCAGGTGGCAGGACTCGGCGGCGATGTATCGCCGTTCGTGCCGCGGGCGGTCGCCCAGTTCCTCGACACCGGAGCGCGCGGCATCTGAGCCGGTAGACTCGAAGAGTGAAATCCCGACTGAACGGACCCTTCGTGCTGCCCGCACGTGACATCGTGCGGCACCCGGGCGAGATGCGCGAGCATGCCTTCACGGTGCCTCTTCGCGAACAGTGGGGCGAGGGGATCGTCTCGTTCCCGGCAGGTTCCGACCTCGATCTGGACGTGCGTCTGGAGTCCGTTCACGAGGGCATCCTGGTGTCCGGAACGGCCGACGGAACGTACGAGGGAGTGTGCGGCCGATGCCTCACAGAGATCTCTGCGCCTGTCGAAGTCGAGTTCCAGGAGCTTTTCGCGTATCCTGGTGAGGAAGAAACTGACTTCGAGGTTCAAGACGACCACGTGGATCTTGAAACTCTGGTCAGGGATGCGGCGGTTCTGTCGCTTCCATTTCAGCCGGTGTGTCAGCCGGATTGCCCGGGTCTTGACCCGATCACGGGTGAACGACTGGCCACGAGCACCGGGGCAGAGACTGCCGCTCCCATCGATCCTCGATGGAGTGCGCTCCAACAGATCGCAGACCAGGGGAGTGCGGAAGATACCCGCGCGCCCGAGAATACAGAAGAGAGTTAGCCATGGCCGGTAACCCCCCGAAGCGCAAGGTTTCCCGTTCCAACACCCGCTCGCGTCGCGCGCAGTGGAAGGCGGCGCCCATCGCGCTCGTCAAGACCGTTGAGAACGGCAAGACCGTCTACAGCCGTCCGCACCAGGCGAAGGTCGTCACCGACTCGCAGGGCACCGAGCTGTTCCTCGAGTACAAGGGCCGCAAGGTCGCAGACGTCTGAATCACGGTCTCACGATCGTGACGGATGTCCCCGGTGGGACAGCGCCTCTCATCGCCAAGCTCAGGGTCGATATCGACCCTGAGCTTCTGGCATTGGCGCTGACCCACCGCTCATACGCGTACGAGCACGGCGGCATCCCGCACAACGAGCGTCTGGAGTTCCTGGGCGACTCGGTGCTCGGCCAAGCGGTCACGGTGATGCTGTTCACGACGCATCCGGGCCTGGACGAGGGCCAGCTGGCCAAACGACGTGCGAGCGTCGTCTCGACGGTCGCACTGGCCGAGGTCGCCAGAGGCATCGGACTGGGAGAGTTCATCCTGCTCGGCCGAGGCGAGGAGCAGACCGGCGGCCGGGACAAGGACTCGATCCTCGCGGACACGACGGAGGCCGTCATCGGCGCCACGTACCTGTCCGCCGGGCCGGATGCCGCGACCGATCTCGTGCTGCGGCTCATCGAGCCGCTGCTGGCGGACCCGGAGCGCTACGGCGCCGCAATGGATCCCAAGACGAGCCTGCAGGAGCTCGCGGCCCGTGTCGGCTCGCCGCCGCCGCTGTACTCGGTGCAGTCGGACGGCCCCGACCACGATCGCCGCTTCACTGCGACGGTCGTCGTCGGCGACGTGACGACGACCGGCGACGGGACGAGCAAGAAGACCGCCGAGATGGCCGCAGCGCTCACCGCGTGGCGGGTGCTCAGCGACCGTGCCTGAGCTCCCAGAAGTCGAGGTGGTCCGCGCCGGTCTCGCACCGGCCGTCGTCGGCGCGCGGGTCTCCAGCGTTGCGGTTCACGATGAGCGGGCGCTCACGCGGCATCCGGCCGGAGCAGCCGATTTCGCAGGGCTCCTCGAAGGCAGGACGATCGCCGGTGCCGAACGCCGCGGCAAATTCCTCTGGATGCCGTTGGCCGGCGCGGACCACGCCCTGACAGCGCATCTCGGCATGAGCGGACAGATGCTGCTGCGCTCTCCCGATGCCCCGGCCGAGCGTCACGAGCGCATCAGGCTCGGCATCCGTCACCCGCAGCACGGCGAGCTCGCCGTCGTCTTCGCGGATCAGCGGACGTTCGGTTCGCTCGCGGTCGACGCACTCGTGCCCGATGGCGAAGATCTCGTCCCGAGTCAGGTCCGTCATATCGCCCGCGATGCGCTGGATCCGGCGTTCGACGATGCTGCGTTCGTCGCCTCCGTGCGTCGGCGCTCGAGCGCCATCAAGCGCATCCTGCTGGACCAGACGCTGATCAGCGGCATCGGCAACATCTACGCCGACGAGTCGCTGTGGGCCGCTCGCATCCACCCCGAGACCCACGGACGTGCGCTCTCGGCGCAGGCCGTGCGCCGGCTGCTCGGCGAGGTGCGCCTGGTGCTCGAGAAGGCTCTCGCCGAAGGCGGCACGAGTTTCGATGCGCAGTACGTGAACGTCAACGGGCAGGCGGGCTACTTCGCCCACTCGCTCAACGCGTACGGACGCGGGGGACAACCGTGCCCGCGGTGCGGCGGGGAGATCCGGCGGGATGCCTTCATGAACCGCTCGAGCCACTACTGCCCGCGGTGTCAGCGCCGGCGAACGGCGGACTGACACCGCAGGCGGCGCGGCTCACGCCTCGACGAAGCTGCGCGCCAGGATCGGGCGCGTCACGCGCGTCGACGCCCACACCAGAGCGATGCCCGTGGCGATCACAGCTGCGATCGTCGCCACCGAGACAGGTGCCGTGATCAGCGCGATGCCGAGCAGCGGGAAGATCAGCACGGCTGCGCACAGTGCGGCGCCGATCGTCGTCAGCAGCAGCGGAGACATCACCGCGCGACGCCGAGCGCTGTCGAGCGTCTGCAGCGGCATCCCGAGTCGGTGCAGACTCCGGTGCAGCTCGCGCTGGTCCAGGATCTCCGCGGCCTGGTTGACCCCGACGGATGCCGCAACCATCAGGAAGGAGCCGATGAGCGTGATGATGAGTCCGGTGCGGATGTCGACGATCAGCGCGAGATCCGCCGGATTCGACGACGCGCTCATGACGTCCATCACCGCGACGCCGCTGCCCGCGAACACGGCCATGAAGCTCGCCATCGTCACGCCACTGATCTGGCGCCACGCCGCCTTGGGCGATTCGAGCACGAGGCGGGCGGACAGCAGTTGCTCGGGGCGCTCAGCGCGGCGCAGCTGACGTCGTGCCTGGACCGCGACAGCCCACGGGCCGATGAGGTTCAGCGCGGCGAGACCGACGGCGAACAGCCCGGCCACGACCAGGATCGTCACGAGGATCCCGCCGATCCCGGGGAAGATCTGCATCGCGACGAAAGCCGCGGCGACGACGAGCACGCCGCCGACCGCGCGCATCCAGTGCGCCTTGGGCACATCCGTGCGCATCCGCACGCCGAGCGGCGAGATGACGACACGACGCAGACCGATGACCGCGCTGACGGCTGCCAGCAGGAGCACGCCGAGCACGACGAGGGCGATGATTCCGACGGGCAGCAGGACGCCGGCCCAGCCCAGTGGCTGGCCGCGGAACGGGATGAGTCCGATCGCGGGTGACAGCGCCAGGTATCCGAGGACACCGGTGACAGCGCCGACTGCGGCGACCGCGACGGATTCGACGACGGTCGCCACGATGACCCCGGCCGGAGAAACGCCGAGCAGCCGCAGGGTGGAGAGGCGTTCGTCGCGGCGGCGGGCCGACAGACGCGCGGCCGCGCCGCCGAGACCGGCGAGCGGGATGACGAGCAGGACGAGCGCGATCGCCGCCAGACCCTGGTAGACGACACCCTCCGGATCGGTCCACGTCCAGAAGGTCTGCGCGCCGCCGGTGACCGTGAGCACGAGCGCCGTCACGATGCCGAAGGCGACGATCGGCAGCACGACGACGGCGCCGGCCCCGGGCGCCGGGCGCAGCAGCAGAGCGAGGACGCGCGGGTTCATGCCGCGACCTCCGTCTGGACGATGCGGCCGTCGCGCACGTGCACGATCCGGGAGCAGCGCTGGGCGACCGAGGAGTCGTGGGTCACGACGACGAGGGTCCGTCCCTGTCCTGTGGTCGACCACAGCAGCGCATCCATCACCTCGGAGGAGGTGTGCGAATCGAGAGCGCCCGTCGGCTCGTCGGCGAACACGATCTCGGCGCCGGTCACCTGTGCGCGTGCGATCGCGACGCGCTGCGCCTGGCCTCCTGACAGCTCGCCGATGCGGCGCAGCTCCATTCCGGCGAGTCCGAGCGACGCGAGCCAGCCGGCCGCGTGCTCTTCGGCGGCGCGTCGAGGCGTGCCGTTGATCATCAGCGCGAGGGACACGTTTTCTATCGCCGTCAGCTCCGGGATGAGCAGTCCCTGCTGGAAGACGAAACCGAATGACTCGCGACGGAGACGGGAGCGCTCGGATTCTCCGAGTGTCGTCACCTCCAGGGCTGCTCCGGATGCCGGAGTGAACGTGACGCGACCGGCATCCGGTGCCGTGATGCCGGCGAGAACGTGCAGGAGCGTCGTCTTGCCGGAGCCGGACGCGCCCATGATCGCCACGGATTCGCCTCGGGTGACCACGAGATCAACGCCGGCGAGGGCGCGCGTGGTGCCGAAGGTCTTCTGCAGTGCGTTGGCGGTGAGGACGGAAGCATTCATGTCTTCAGCTTCGTCGCACGCTGCGTCCGGCACATCGGCCCCGCGATGCAGTTCCGTCCGTGCGGGTCATCCGGAAGGATGATCCGCACGGACGGGCAGTACGGTCAGTCGAGCTTCTTCTGCCAGGCGCCCGCATGCGAGACCGACACGAAACCGAGACCCTCGTTGATCGCGAGCATCGGCCGGTTCTCCTCGGCGTTGAACGTCGACACCCGTGGCGACTCGGGAGCGACGGCGTGCCACCGCAGCAGATTGGCGCACTTGACGAGCATCCCGAGCCGATGCCCGCGGTGCTCCTGCAGCACGAGCGTGCAGAACTGGTGCGTCACCTCGGTGCGGTCGGCACCGATCACGAGCTCGTTGAAGGCGGCGAGGCGGCCGGTGGTCACGTGCTGGGCCGCGACGACCGACATCGTCTGGCCGCCCTCGAGCAGGCGTGCTTCGCGGCGCTCGACGCGCGCAGCATCCCAGGTCTCCTCGTCCACTTCCAGGGCGCCGGCCGGGACGTCCGTCGACATGCGCGAGAGGGCCCAGGCGTATCCCTCCTGCAGCTCCGGCGGAGTGGGGATGGTCCACTCGACGAGCCGATAGTCCGCGCCGGCGGCGATGCTCGACTGCTCGAACTCTGCGCGCACAGCGTCCATCGGAGCCTGCAGATCGAAGGCGCTGTTGCGCTCGACCTGCTCGAGGGCGAAGCCCGCGCTCGCGAGCAGCCGCGCGAGCGGGGTGTCCGCTACGACGCCCCATCCCGTTGCGGGCGTGATCGTCGGACCATCGGTCCGCCCCGGGTGGAGAGTCCAGGTCTGCATGACCTTGCGGCCGAGCGCCCTCGTCTCCTCCTCGGCGCGGGCGAGCAGAGCATCTTCGATGCCGCGACCCCAGTTCTGCGGCAGCACCATCAGATCGAACTGCGTGCTGGTCGGCTCGGCGGTGGCGTGGCCGACGATCACACAGCCGACGATCGCGCCCGCATCGCGGACGACGAAGATGCGCTGGATCTGATCAGCGGTGTCGCGCAGACCGGCCAACAGCTCTGCAGGGGTCTGTGACAGGTCGTCCGTGCCCGCGTCGTCGGCGCAGACCGCGTTGTTCAGGGCGACGACGGCGAGGAAATCCGCAGCATCGCGAGCGTCCACAGCCGCCGGGAGGACGAGTTCTTCGAGCAGGAGGGTGTCGTTCATGTGAGGTCCTTCTTCCAGGCGCCCTCGTAGGCGAAGCCGGTGAAGCCGATGTCCTCGTTGATCGAGAGCATCGGACGATTCTCTTCCGCGTTGTAGGTGACGACCCGAGCGGATGCCGGGTACTGCTCGTGCCAGGCGAGGAGGCCGGCGGTCTTCACGAGCATGCCCAGGCGATGCCCGCGGTGCGCGGACAGCACCAGAGTGTCGTACTGGTGGGTGGTGGCGCTCGGATCCGAGCTCATCGCCAGTTCGTTGAAGGCGCAGAGTTCGCCGGTGCGGAGATGCTGCGCCGCCGTGACCTGCATCGACCAGCCTTTCTGGGCGATGCGTTCGTCCTGTCGGACGACGCGGTCTGCATCCCAGATCTCCTCCGGCATGTCCAGGTCGCCCTCGGGCACATCAGTGGACATACGGGACTTCATCCATGCATAACCGTCGACGTACTCGGCGGGCGTGGGCAGCATCCAGCGGACGACGCGGTAGTCGTACGCGTGACCGGCGGCTTCCTTGCGGAGCGCGCGCAGATGGTCGATCGCGCCGTCAGTCCAGAGGAACTCGCTGGCTCGCTCGACCTGCTCGAGCCGGAAGCCGTTGCGGGTGAGGAAGCGGGCGGAGCGATCGGCAGGCACAGAGCCGAAGCCGGTCGGCGACGCCAGTGGTTCAGCACGCGAACCATCGTCATGATGCTCGGCCCAGTGCAGCAGCTTGCGCACACCGGCGTCACGGGCCACGGACTCGACATGCTCGTACACCGCACGGCCGAGGCCGCGGCCGGCGGCTTCGCGGAGTATGGCGACGATGACGAGTGCCGTGTCCTGGTTGCCGTCCTGCGAAATGTCGAGCGTGGCGCACCCGAGCATCCGATCGCCTGAGACGACGTACCACTGGCGGCGTGTGCGGTCGGGCGTGCTGTAGAGCAGCGGGAGCAGAGCCTCGGCCTCGAGTGCGTCGTCATCCCTGCCGGTGCTCTCGAGGAACGCCGCATTGCGGACGTCCGCGTACGCGCGCACCAGTGGGGTGGGGGCTGCGCCCGCCCGTGCCGGAAGCACGAGCGGGTGCAGCGTCGCGGTGTCGGTGAGCGGAATGCTCATGTCTTCTCCTGCGGTCAGCGCAGCTGGTGCTGCAGATCGAAAGCGAGCATGGTGAGCGCTTCGCGCTGCGTGAGGTGCGGAGCGCCGGGGAAGAACGACGGCACGTCCACCTCGGCTGGCACGGGCCGACGGCGTTGCGTCCGCAGGAGCAGCCAGAGGCCGATCCGCAGGGACAGCCGGTCGGCCAGAGCGAGCTCCGTGCGGTCGACCGGGACGGGAATCTCCAGGATCTCGCGATCCTGGGGACAGGGCGGGTGTGCGGTGCTGCGGTGCAGCTGTGCGATGGTCACTTCGAACTCCAGTGATGGTTGTGATGGTGATGGAAGTCGCCCGTATGCGACGCCGGGTCGCCGAGACGATCCGGCGGAGCACGGTGGGCGGGGGGAAGCCGATCCGAAGGGCGTCTGCGGAGAGCAGAAGCCGGGATGCGGCGGGGGAGAGTGAACGGCCGTGACGCGGAGGTCAGAGGGACGTGCCGCGCAGAATACGGCGGAGAAGGGCCCACTGAGGGGGGCCCGAGATCTCAGGCTGCGGTTCTACGAGAGCGCGCTGCGGAGGCCGAAGGATGCGGTTACCGAATGCGCTGGACGCGGCGCCGCAAAGGCGCGCGTATCGAGGCCTGTGGCCTGTGCGATGAGCTGAATCATGATCGGTAACCTCCTTCCGAGTGGCGTTCCGGTCTGTCACGCTAGCGAACCATCCGCGGTGCGTCAAGCATTCTCCCAGGGAGACGGCGTGTCGCGTCGGTGCGGATCCATTGTCCCGCCGTGTGGGATGCCGGTTCTGCCGCGGAATTCCGGTAGCGTAGCCGCCGTGATTCTCCCCGGACGAGTGGTGCCCGCATGCATCTGAAGAGCCTGACGCTCAAGGGCTTCAAGTCGTTCGCGCAGCCGACCACGTTCGTGTTCGAACCGGGGGTCACCTGCATCGTCGGCCCCAACGGATCCGGCAAGTCGAACGTCGTCGACGCGCTCGCGTGGGTGATGGGAGAGCAGGGCGCCAAGACCCTGCGCGGCGGCAAGATGGAGGACGTCATCTTCGCCGGCACATCGACGCGCGGCCCACTCGGCCGAGCCGAGGTGCAGCTGACCATCGACAACAGCGATGGCGCGCTTCCGATCGAGTACGCCGAGGTGACGATCAGTCGCACGCTGTTCCGCAACGGCTCGAGCGAGTACGCGATCAACAGCTCCAGCTGCCGTCTGCTGGACGTGCAGGAGCTGCTGAGCGACTCGGGTCTGGGTCGGGAGATGCACGTGATCGTCGGGCAGGGACGCCTGGACACCGTGCTGCAGGCGTCACCCGAAGACCGCCGAGGATTCATCGAGGAGGCCGCAGGAATCCTCAAGCACCGTCGGCGCAAGGAGAAGACTCTCCGGAAGCTCGACGCCATGGAGACCAACCTCACGCGCCTGAGCGATTTGGCGGGTGAGATCCGTCGGCAGCTGAAGCCGCTCGGGCGCCAGGCCGAGATCGCGCGCGAGGCGCAGACGATCGCCGCTGTGGTCCGCGACGCGAAGGCGCGCATTTTCGCGGACGACGTGGTCGCGCTGCGGACCGCGCTGGCCGATCACACCCGTACCGAGCAGGAGCGGCACACCGAGAGGCTCGTACTGACCGACCAGGCCGACCAGGTCAGGGCGGAGATCGCGCGACTCGAGGCCGACCAGAATTCCGCGGCGGTCGATGCGGCGCGTGGCGTGGCCTTCGGTCTCGAGCAGGTGCAGGAACGCATGCGCGGCCTGTACACGCTCGCGAATCAGCGTCTGGCTCTGCTCGGATCCGAGGACGACGACGCGGCCGTGGCGTCGGTGACGGTCACCCAGGCGACGATCGACGAGGCCAAGGACGAGATCACCCGGATCTCCGAAGGGATCGGCGATGCGCAGGATGCCGCAGTGACCGCGAGTCGTGAGGTGATGCAGGCCCGCGCAGAGCTGGACACCCTTGACGTCGACATCGCCGAGCAGAGCGCGCTGGTCTCCGAGTACGACATGCGCCTGACGTCTCTCCGAGGAAATGCGGAGGCCGCGGCATCCGCTCTGGCCGCTGTCCGCGGTGCCGTACTGCGTCAGGAGAATGCACTGGAGGCTGCCCACACGCGCCGACGCGAGGCGGCCGAGGCGCTGGAGGCGATCGAGGACGCGGAGGCGCCGGAGGGTACAGCGGCCGAGCACGCCGCGGAGTATGAGGCGGCCCAGGCCGCAGCCACCGCGGCGGAGACCGAGCGCGACGGGTTGCGCGAACGACTGCACGCGGCCGAGCGCGAGGTCGATTCGCTCACCGCCAAGACCTCAGCGCTCACGAGCGCGCTCTCGCTCTCGGGCGGCGCCGCCGAGATCGTGAAGATGGGCGGGACCGGCGTCCGCGGGCTCGTCGGCGACGCCGTGCAGGTGCGGGCGGGCTTCGAAGCCGCGATCGCGGCGGTGCTCGGGCCTCTCGCCGAAGGAGTGCTCGTCGACACGCTCGACGATGCGATCGGGCTGGTCGAGGACGCCGATCGCGGGATGGTGGACTTCGTGATCGCCGACGCGGCACGGCCGTCGACGGCGACCAGTGCCATCGACGGTGTCACGGCGGCCAGCGAGGTCGTCACGGCACCCGACGGGGTTCTCGGCATCCTCTCGCACGTGCTCATCGCCGACGACCTGACCGCGGCGAAGGCAGCGCGTGCGACGCTGGATGCGATGGCCGACACCATGACGACCATCGTGACCTCCGCCGGCGAGGTGCTCACGGCGCAGACGCTGCGCGCAGGCTCCGGGGCCGAGCGATCGCGGCTGGAGCTCACCGCCGAGCGGGACGCTGCGGCCGAAAGGCTGGACGAGGTCCGCGTGATCGTCGACTCGCTGCGCGATGCGCGCGAGGATGCGACCGAGCGGGTCGAGGGCGCCCGACGCCACGCCAAGGAAGCGCTGCGTGCGCTGCGTGAGCACGACGCGGCACTGGCGACGTATGCGGAGCAGGTGAACCGCGTCACCGTGCAGCACGAGTCCGCGGTCGCCGAATGCGAGCGCCTCGAGTCGGGGCTGGCGCAGGCGCAGGCCGCCGTCGCGGATGCCGAGAAGAACGCCGTTGTGGCCAAGGCCGAGGTCGAGTCCGCCGAATCCGCGCCGCGACCGGTACTGGACGCCTCAGCGCGCGATGGCCTGCTCGAGGCGCTCGAAGCGGCGCGCGAGGGCGAGGTGCGGGCGCGCCTCGAGATCGAGACTCTGCGTGAGCGCGTGCGCGCCGCGCAGGCTCGTGTCGGTTCGCTCGAGCGTCAGCGCGAGCAGGAGCGCGACGCAGCAGCCGAAGCGGCGCGCCGCGCGGTGATCCGACGAGCCCAGCGCGAAGCCGCCTCGGGCGTCGCCGCCGAACTGCCGCGGATCCTCGACTCCCTGGATCGTTCTGTGGCCGAGGCGCGGCTGGCCCTCGCGGAAGCCGAGGCGGCGCGGTCTGCGCAGAATGAGGAGCTCACCGCGTTGCGGGCCCAGGAGAACACTCTGCGCGACCGGCTTGCAGGTCTCACGGAGAGCGTGCACGGCCTCGAGCTGCAGATCCACGAGAAGAAGCTGCACCTGTCCAGCCTGCTCGACCGGGTCTCCAGCGAACTCGCTCTGGACGAAGATATTCTCGTTGCGGAATATGGGCCGGATCAACTGGTTCCGCGAGACCCTGCCGAGCTCGCTGCGCCGGGCCCGCTCCTGGACGACGCAGAGGACACCGCTGATGCGGAGGACGCCGCCGGCGACGTGAGCGGCGTGCCGTACGACCGGCGCGTGCAGGAGCGGCGGCTGCGTGAGGCGGAGCGCAAGCTCGGTCAGCTCGGCCGGGTCAACCCGCTCGCGCTGGAGGAGTTCGCCGCGCTCGAACAGCGGCACGCGTTCCTCACCGAACAGCTTGCCGATCTGACCAGGACGCGGCAGGACTTGCTCACGATCATCGCGGACCTCGACGAGCGGATGCAGACGATCTTCGCGAGCGCCTTCGAGGACACCAGGCAGGCGTTCACCGAGGTCTTTCCCCTGCTGTTCCCCGGTGGGACCGGGAGCATCTCGCTCACCGATCCGGAGAACATGCTGACCACCGGGATCGAGGTCGCCGTGCGGCCCGTCGGAAAGAAGATCGAGCGGCTGTCGCTGCTGTCCGGCGGCGAGCGGTCACTGGCAGCGGTCGCGTTGCTCGTGGCGATCTTCAAGGCGCGCCCCAGCCCCTTCTACATCCTCGACGAGGTCGAGGCGGCGCTCGACGACGCGAACCTCGGCCGGCTGCTGACCGTGTTCGAGCAGTTGCGCGAGAGCTCGCAGCTGCTGGTCATCACCCACCAGAAGCGCACGATGGAGATCGCCGACGCCCTCTACGGCGTCTCGATGCGTCAGGACGGCGTGTCGGCCGTCGTCGGCCAGCGCGTCGGCGATCGCGCGGCAGCGGCGAGCTGACCCGCTACAGCCCGCTTTCGAACTCGGCGACGACACCCGCGAACCCGTCCACGTCCTGCGCCCTGTGCTGGGCACCCGGCAGCACGACGTGTCGCGCGCCACCGCCGGCGAGGACGCCGGCGATCACCTCGTACTCGTCGTTCCATCCGCCGGTCACCACCAGGGTCGGGATGCCGTCGAGCATGTCCTCCCGCACTGCATGTCCCCATGGCAGGTTCGTCCTGGCCCAGCGTTCGGCGACGGGACGCTCGTCGTCCCACCGCGCTGCGTCGAACGGCCCGCCGAACATGAGGGGACGCAGGATCGCCCAGAACCCGCGCAGGTTCCCGGCATCCGCCTGCGTCCGCGCCTCCGTCACGATGCCGATGTGCCGTTCGATCGCGGGATGTCCTCTGGCGATGTCGTACAGCGCCGGCTCCACGAGCACGAGACCCTTCGGCTTCATGGCGCGTGCGGAGAGCGCCGCCGGCACGGCGCCGATCGAGTGGGCGAACACGAGAGCGCCCTGAGGACCCTCGGCGAGAAGATGCGCCTGCTCGGCGACGCTCATCGCTCCGAAGGTGAGGAACTCGCCACCCGCATCCGCTTGAGACGGCCACGCGGACGCACCCTGGCGACCGCCTCCGTGGACGTAGAGCCGACTGAGCGCTGCCTGCATCCCGCGATCGTAGCGTGGCCGTAGGCTGGAGGCATGGCGGAGAAGTCCTGGTCCCTCGGTCGCGCATTGCGCGGCATGTTCGTCAAACCCACGATCGACGAGACGACGTGGGAGGACCTCGAGACCGCGCTGATCACCGCCGACTTCGGCCCTGACATCACCGAACGCGTCGTCGAGGAGCTGCAGGACAAGGTCGAGAAGTACCGTACGACCGATCCGAAGGACCTCCAGCGGATGCTGCGGGAAACCCTCGAGGAGCACTTCGCGAAGTTCGACACGACGCTCAAGCTCACCGAACGTCCGGCCGTCGTGCTGGTCGTCGGAGTGAACGGCGTCGGCAAGACGACCACGATCGGCAAGTTCACCAAGTTCCTCCGTCGCTACGAGCGCAGTGTCGTCGTCGGTGCGGCTGACACGTTCCGCGCGGCCGCGGTCGATCAGCTGGCCACCTGGGCGCAGCGCGCCGGAGCCGCGATCGTTCGGCCGCAGCACGAGGGGCAGGACCCGGCGTCCGTCGCTTTCCAGACGGTCGAGTACGCCAAGAGCCAGGGCGTCGAGATCGCGATCATCGACACGGCGGGTCGCCTGCACACCAAGGGCGGGCTGATGGATGAGCTCGGCAAGATCCGCCGAGTCGTCGAGAAGCAGGCGCCGATCAGCGAGGTTCTCCTCGTGCTCGACGCGACCACCGGGCAGAACGGCGTCATGCAGGCCGAGTCGTTCCTGCAGCACGCCGGGGTCACCGGGCTCGTGATCACGAAGCTCGACGGTTCGGCCAAGGCGGGGTTCGTGCTCGCCGTGCAGGAGCGCACCGGCATCCCGGTGAAACTGCTCGGTCAGGGCGAGGGCATCGATGATCTCACGGGCTTCACGCCGCACGCTTTCGTGCAGGCGCTGGTCGGCCAGTGATCGGGACTACCGCGAGCGCGCAGGGACTGGTTTCATAGCGTTATGGCGATCGAACACGACTATTTCGGGCTCCTGTCCTCAGGGCCGGACGGATCGATCTTCTGGTCGGAGACGGTCGAGTTCGGCGACCAGTCCGTGACCGTCGATCTCACGGCGCCGGACCAGGACGACGTATCGCCTGACGCGCTGGACATCGCCGCCGCGCTCATCTCTGGCCTGGAGGATGTCGACGCCACAGCCCGCCGCGGCATGCTCGCCGAGGTCGACGATCGCACCAGTGAGGTGACCGAGTACATCCTGCAGCAGCAGGAGGCGTACGGAGACGAGCTCGTCGATGTTCTGGTCGACGTCTCGGGCGATGCCGCCGTCGACATCATCCGATCGCTCAAACTGATGAGCATGACGATTCTCGCGGACGAGCACGGCGGCTCCGAACCGTTCGCCGTGCTCGAGTACGCGCTGGATGCCGAGGACACCGACGACGTTCTGCTGGTGAACCTTGCGTCCGACGGCACTGTCCAATCGGTGATGAGCGCGGACTAGCGCTGAGCGGGATCACACCGCCTGTGCGAAGCCCAGGTCGGCGCTCTCCGCGATGTGCGCGAGGTGGGACGGGATCTCGCGCCCCTTCGACACCATCGACTGCGCCCACAGCCGACCGGCGCGGTACGACGAGCGCACCAGGGGACCCGCGAGCACGCCGAGGAACCCGATGCGCTCGGCTTCCTCCTTGAACTCGACGAACTCCGCCGGCTTCACCCAGCGCGCCACCGGCAGGTGACGCGGTGTGGGGCGCAGATACTGCGTGATCGTGATGATGTCGCACCCGGCGTCGTGGAGGTCCTGCAGCGCCTGGACGACCTCCTCCGGCTCCTCGCCCATGCCGAGGATCAGGTTGGACTTCGTGATGAGTCCGGCATCCCGACCCTGTGTGAGCACGTTCAGCGAGCGCTCGTACTTGAAGGCGGGACGGATGCGCTTGAAGATCCGCGGGACGGTCTCGACGTTGTGCGCGAACACCTCTGGGCGCGCGTCGAAGATCTGGCCGAGGAAGGCCGGGTCGGCGTTGTGCTCGTTCGCGAGCAGCTCGACGCCGGTGTTCGGGTTCAGCTCATGGATCTTGCGCACCGTCTCCGCGTTGAGCCATGCACCCGTGTCCGGGAGGTCGTCGCGCGCCACACTCGTGACGGTCGCGTAGCGCAGTCCCATCTGGCGGACGCTCTCGGCGACGCGGCGGGGCTCATCCGTGTCGTAGGCGTCCGGCTTGCCGGTGTCGATCTGGCAGAAGTCGCAGCGACGCGTGCACTGCGAGCCGCCGATCAGGAACGTCGCCTCCTTGTCCTCCCAGCACTCGAAGATGTTGGGGCAGCCGGCCTCCTGGCAGACGGTGTGCAGGCCCTCGTCCTTCACGAGCGCATGCAGCGCCTGGTACTCCGGCCCCAGCTTCGCCTTGGTCTTGATCCACTCGGGCTTGCGCTCGATCGGCGTTTCGGCGTTGCGGATCTCGAGACGCAGCAGCTTGCGTCCATCCGGTGCTGCGGCGCTCATGCCGGCACCTCCGCGTACTCGGCGGCGAAAGCGGCCGCGACCTGCGCGACGATGTCGCCGGGGGAGACGTCGCGTCCCACCACCTCGCTCACCGTCGTGACTCCGGCGTCCGTGATCCCGCACGGGATGATGCCGCGGAATCCGGCGAGCGTGTTGTCGCAGTTGATCGCGAAGCCGTGCATCGTCACGCCCTGCTGGACGCGCACGCCGATAGCGGCCACCTTGTCCTCGCTGAGGGGGCGGCGCACCCAGACGCCGCTGCGGCCCTCGACCTGGTATCCGTCGACGCCGAGCGGGCGCAGCACGTCGATGAGGAGGCGCTCGAGCCGTCGCACGTGGGCGACGACATCCATCGGCTCCGGCAGACGCACGATCGGATACCCGACCAGCTGACCCGGACCGTGCCAGGTGATCTTGCCGCCGCGGTCGACGTCGACCACGGGTGTGCCGTCCTGTGGTCGCTCCTGCGGCTCGGTGCGCTTGCCTGCGGTGTACACGGCCTCGTGCTCGAGCAGGATGAGCGTGTCGGGGCCGGCCCCGGATACGACATCGGCATGGATGCGCCGCTGCAGGTCCCAGCCGTCGAGATAGGGAACGAACTCGGGGTCGAGTCCGGCGATCTGGATATCGAGCATGCTCGTCCTTCATCTGTTGTTGGATGCGGTCCAACAATACGCTTCTTCCGGACGATGGGGACGAGACGGCACGCGGTACGGTGAAGGGGTGACCACCGACAGCCGTGCAGGGCGCCCCCGCGCCTCGTCTCGCGAGACGCTCGCCGAGGCTGCCTGCGAGCTGTTCCTCGAGCAGGGGTACGAAGCGACGTCGATCGCCGACATCACCCGCCGCGCAGGCGTCAGCCGCTCCAGTTTCTTCAACTACTTCTCGTCGAAGAGCGACGTGCTCTGGTCGGGGATCGATGAGCGCATGGACCAGGCGATCAGTGCGCTCAGAGCGCTCGGACCGGGTGCCGATGGCGACGCCGTGCGCAGCGTCCTGCTCCTGGTGGTGCGCGACTTCGCCCCGGACCCTCTCGCGCTGGCCCTGCGCAATTCGGCAGCCATGGGGCTCGATGACGAACTCGTCGGCGAGACGGGGCTGCGCCTGGCGCAGCTGGCCTCGGCGATCTCCGAGGCGGCACGAGCATCGGGGATCGATGTGATCCGTGCCGATATCCTCGGCGCCGCGCACGCGGCCGCCGTGATCTCCTCGCTGCGGGTGTGGGCGGAGCAGGGGGCCGGTCAATTGTCCGTGGAGTCGGTGCTGCTGGACGCACTCGGCACGATCCACGACCTGCCCTGGGCGATCTGAATCCTGCGCGGACGAAACGCCCGCTGCCGGACATGTCATGAGTGAACCCACCGAGGAGGAACTCATGACCAGGGATCAGTTGGACGACCTGCTGGATGCTTCGGCACCGGCCGCGCGGACGATCGCGTCGAGCGATGTGCGAGCGATGGTGCTCGACGCGCGGGCGCAGGCGGCGCCGCGGCAACCTCGGGCGAAGAAGGCGGCGCTCGTGACCGGTGCTCTTGCGTTGCTGATGGTGGGCGGTGCCGGGGTGGCGACGGCGTCCGATTACTGGGCCGCTCTGAACAATCCGGTCGGCTCGTACACCTATCAAGTGCCGAGCGGCGCAACGTGCGAGGTCGTCTTCGGGGATGTGCAGATCGTCGAGCGGCGCGACCGTGCGCGACGTGATCAGCTCGAGAGCGAGTTGAAGGCGTGGTTCCAGGCAACGGATGTCGTCGAGATCGCCGAGTCGCAGGTCGATGAGTACATCCGAGATCGTCACGACGCGCTGGCGGCGGCGGGCCGGGTCCAGGGCGAGCTCACCGGATACGACCTCGACATGGCCTACGCCTACGCGATCGATCAGTCCATCTCCGACCAGGCAATGGCCGAGTTCGAGCGCGTGGGGGTCCTGGACGAGATCGCGGGCTACGGTTCCCAAGGGCGCTGCCCGGAGCTCGACAAGTGACCCGCCGTCCCGCCGACGCCGCGCTGATCGCCGCGTTCGAAGCCTCGGCATCCGATCTGCTCGCGTATCTCTCGCGGCGGACGAACGCCGACGACGCCCCGGATCTTCTCGGCGAAGCGATGATCGTCGCCTGGCGCCGGGTCAAAGAGCTCCCCGCCGACCCCGAGCGCGCGCGGATGTGGCTGTTCGGCGTCGCGCGCGGCACGTTGCAGAACCATGCCAGAGGCGAGCGTCGCCGCTGGGCGCTGGCCGATCGCATCCGCGGACACTTCCAAGAGGACGCGACGGCACCGGCCGCGGACGCCGGAAGCGAGGTCCGCGACGCGATCGATCGCCTCGAGCCCGACCTCGCCGAAATGGTCCGGCTCGTGCACTGGGACCGGCTCAGTCTCACGGATGCCGCCGAGATGCTCGGCATCCCGGCATCCACCGCGCGAGGTCGTTACCAGCGTGCGAAAGAGCACCTGCGGGCCGCGCTGAGCGTGGAGGTTCCGCTCGCGTAGAATCGAGAGCACCATGGCTACCTTTGGCACGCTCTCCGATCGGCTCACCGAGACCTTCCGCAACCTGCGCACGAAGGGAAAGCTGACAGCCGCCGATGTCGACGGCACCGTCCGCGAGATCCGTCGCGCCCTGCTGGATGCCGACGTCGCCCTCGTCGTCGTCAAGGAATTCACTGCGAAGGTCCGTGAGCGCGCTCTCGGCGACGAGGTCAACAAGGCCCTGAACCCCGCGCAGCAGGTCGTGCAGATCGTCAATGAGGAGCTCGTGGGCATCCTCGGTGGCGAGCAGCGCCGCCTCGAGTTCGCGAAGACGCCGCCGACTGTCATCATGCTGGCGGGTCTGCAGGGTTCGGGTAAGACGACGTTCGCCGGCAAGCTCGCCAAGATGCTCGAGAAGGACGGTCACACGCCGCTCCTGGTCGCCGCCGACCTGCAGCGTCCGAACGCCGTGAACCAGCTGCAGGTCGTCGCCGAGCAGGCCGGCGCCACGATCTACGCCCCCGAGCCGGGCAACGGCGTCGGTGACCCGGTGAAGGTCTCGCGCGACGGCGTCGAATACGCCCGCCGTCAGCTGCACGACGTGGTCATCATCGACACCGCGGGCCGCCTCGGCGTCGACGCCGAGCTGATGAAGCAGGCCGCCGACATCCGCACGGCCACGAACCCGGACGAGGTCCTGTTCGTCATCGACGCGATGATCGGTCAGGATGCCGTGAACACGGCCAAGGCGTTCCAGGACGGGGTCGACTTCACCGGCGTCGTCCTGTCGAAGCTCGACGGCGACGCGCGCGGTGGAGCTGCCCTGTCGGTGGCATCCGTCACGGGGCGTCCGATCATCTTCGCGTCGACCGGTGAGGGACTCGACGATCTCGAGGCGTTCCACCCGGACCGCATGGCGAGCCGCATCCTCGACCTCGGTGACGTTCTCACCCTGATCGAGCAGGCGCAGCAGGCGTTCGACGAGGAAGAGGCGATGAAAGTCGCCGAGAAGCTCGCGAACGAGGCCTTCACGCTCGAGGACTTCCTCGACCAGCTTCAGCAGATGAAGAAGATGGGCTCGATGAAGAAGATGCTCGGGATGCTCCCGGGCATGGGCCAGATGAAGCAGCAGCTGGACGACTTCGACGAGCGCGAGATCGACCGCACCGAGGCCATCATCCGCTCGATGACGCCGGGCGAACGTCGCAACCCGAAGGTCCTCAACGGCTCGCGCCGACTGCGCATCGCGCGCGGTTCCGGCATGACCGTCACCGACGTCAACCAGCTCGTCCAGCGGTTCGAGCAGGCGGCCAAGATGATGAAGACCGTCGCCCGAGGCGGTACGCCCCAGATCCCCGGCATGGGTCCTGTTCCCGGCATGGGCCGCACCGGCGCGTCGGCCAAGCGCGGCAAGAAGGGCAAGTCCAAGGGCCCGTCGCGCTCCGGCAACCCGGCCAAGCGCGCAGCCGAGAACGCGGGCGCTCCCGTCGGAGCGCCGACGGGTTCGGGGTTCGGCCTGGGCGGCGGCGGTCAGGCAGCGCCCAGCGAGGCGGATCTCGCCGAGATCCAGAAGCTGTTCGGCAAGGGCTGAGTCCCGCGACCCCCGTTCAACGAGCGAGGTGGGCGGAGCCGGTGGCCTCCACGCCGTGCGCCTCGCGCAGTGTCGAGAGCGTGTCGTCGATCTCGGCATCCGTTCGGACGGCATCCCAGCCCAGCAGCGGAGCGAGACCGTCGGCGATCATCCGGATTGCGTCGGCGTCCGCGTCGCCGGTGAACGCGAGGCTCGTGCGACGGAAGACGACGTCGCCCACGTGCTGCACCTTCTCATGCTCGACCATCCAGGCCAGCTCGCGGGTCGAGAGGGTGTCGCCCAGCAGCGGCTCATCGTTCTCCAACGCGAGGAAGTCGGCGACGTCTGCCGCCCGCGTTCCGTAGCGCGTGAAGAGCACACGTCCGCGGGCCGTGTCGCCGACGTTCTGACGCAGCCATTCGATGCGTCGTCTCGGCGTCTTCGGGTACCCGTTGCCGCCGCCGATCCGCACCCCCTTCGTGCTGGTCGAGCGCTCGCGACCGAGCTCTGCGAGCACGCGATCCCCGAGCGTCTCGCCGAGGGCTCGGAACGTCGTCCACTTGCCTCCGACCAGACTCAGCACCGCTGGCATCCCGGCGTCCTGACGCCGCTCGATGCGGTAGTCGCGTGAGACGAAACCAGGGGCCGTGTCGTCATGGTGCGGAAGAGGCCTGATGCCCGAGTAGCGGTACACGATCTGCGAGCGATCGACCACGATCGTGGGGAACACGTGCGCGATGAGAGCGAAGAAGTAGTCGACCTCCTCCTCGGTGCACCGCGCCGGTTCCCGTGGATCCGCCTCGAGGTCAGTGGTGCCGACGAGCACGCGATCCTTCAGCGGGTAGATCAGCACGATCCGCCCGTCGGAGTGCTCGAAGAAGATCTCGCGGCCGCCGGTGGCATCCAGCAGTCCGGGGTGGTCGAGAACGATGTGCGAGCCCTTGGTGCCTCCCATGAACGTCGTCGCGGTGCCGAGTGCCTCATTGGTGAGATCGGTCCACGGTCCGGAGGCGTTGACGACGACGTCGGCCGCGATGTGGAACTCGCTCCCCGTCTCGCGGTCGCGCAACAGGACGCCCGAGGCGTCGAGGCCGACGGCCTCCACGTAGTTCAGCGCGCGGGCGCCGGTGTGGGCGGCCTCGCCGTCTCGGAGCACATCCAGTGCGAGGCGCTCGGGGTCGTGCACCGAAGCGTCGTAGTAGGTCGCGGTGTACTTGATGTTCGGATCGAGCTCCGGAAGCGCGGCGAGCGACTTCTTCCGACCGTGGAAGCGGTGTCGCTGAACCGTGCCGCCGTCGCGGGAGAACGTGTCGTAGAGGGTCAGCCCGACCTTGATGAGGAACGCGCCGCGCTCGGTGGGCTTGCCCTGCTTGTGGGTCAGGAACCGGAGGGGAGCCGCGAGGATGCCGGAGAACGTGGAGTAGATCGGAATCGTGGTCTCGAGCGGTTTGACGTAGTGCGGGGCGGTCTTCAGCAGGCCGTTGCGTTCCTGAACGGACTCCTTGACGAGCCGGAACTCGCCGTTCTCGAGGTAGCGGATCCCGCCGTGGATCATGTGGCTGGATGCCGCGGTCGCGCCGCTCGCGAAATCGTCGCGTTCGACCAGCAGGACGTCGACCCCCTGCATCGCGAGGTCCCGGAACGTCGAGATCCCGTTGATGCCCGCGCCGATGATGACCACGCTCGTACGTCCGGATTCCCGTGCAGCCCTGACCTCGTCGCGCTCTCGAATCATCTCGCCCATGGTGTGTCCTCCCAGACCCCTCACGCTCTATCCTTGGGGCATCGGCACACTCGCGCAAGCGGTGTGCACATACGTGCAGGAGGTGGGATGAGCGCGACCGGTCTCAGCGATCCGCGGACGGCTTCGGCGCTGCGGGCCGCGCAGATGTATTACCTGCAGGACATGACGATGGATGCCATCGCTCGCGAACTCAGCACCTCACGCTCCTCGGTCTCGCGTCTGCTCAGCCATGCACGGGAGACCGGGCTGGTCGAGATCCAGATCCATCAGCCGCAGGGGCAGGAGCTGCAGCTGGAGGAGACGATCCGCGCGCGATTCGGCATCGCAGCGCACGTCGTGCCGACTCCGAAGAATCTGTCCGACGTGGAGCGGTTCGAACGCGTGGCGATGAGCGCGGCACGACTCCTGCCGCTCTACTTCGATTCGAACATGACGCTTGGCATCGGCTGGGGCTCGACCCTGGATGCGATCAGCCGGCACCTGCCGCGGAAGGAGACGCACAACACCACGGTCGTGCAGCTCAACGGCGCAGGCAATACGTTCACGACCGGCATCGACTACGCCAGCGAGATCCTCCAGCGCTTCGGGCAGGCGTTCGGCTCCGGCATCCAGCAGTTCCCCGTCCCGGCGTTCTTCGACGACCCGTTGACGAAGGAGGCGATGTGGCGCGAGCGAAGCATGCGGCGGGTGCTCGATCTGCAGGCGCGTGCCGATGTGGTCGTGTTCGGGCTCGGTTCGCCCTTCGCAGAGGTGCCCAGCCGCGTCTACATCGGCGGCTATCTCAGTCGCGACGACTATCGGAGCCTCCGAGAGGACAAGGTGGTGGGAGATATCGCGACCGTGTTCTACCGTCAGGACGGCACCTGGCAGGACATCGAGCTCAACGCCCGTGCGACGGGACCCGCCTTCGGCGTTCTGGGCCGCGTGGCACGGCGGATCTGCGTCGTGTCCGGCGTGCAGAAGCTCGCCAGCCTTCGCGGGGCGATCGCCACGGGGCTCGTCACCGATCTGGTTCTGGACGAGCATCTGGCCGAACACCTCGTCGACCGGTGATGCACGTTCGTGCACGGCGGCCGTGGAGAGCTCCGCGCATCTCCTAGGCTGTCGTCGACACGGACATCGCCGTCACGACGCGGGAGAGCACAACGTCATGCACATCGTCGCCATCGATCAGGGCACAACCAGTACGCGGGCCATCGTCTTCGACGACCGCGGCGAGATCGTCGCCAGCGGTCAGCTCGAGCACGAGCAGATCCTCCCCGAAGCGGGCTGGGTGGAGCACGATGCGACGGAGATCTGGCGCAACACGCAGTCCGTGATCCAAACGGCGCTCGCGCAGGCGAAGGTGTCCGCCGACGATGTCGCCGGCATCGGGATCACCAATCAGCGCGAGACCGCGGTGGTGTGGGACCGACGCACCGGCGATCCCGTGTGCAACGCGATCGTGTGGCAGGACACGCGCACGCAGAACCTCATCGACGCGCTCGCGGCAGACGGAGGAGTGCGCCGGTTCGCCGAGAAGACCGGACTGCCCCTGGCGACGTACTTCTCGGCATCCAAGCTGAACTGGATCCTGACGCACGTCGACGGTGCACGCGAGCGCGCCGAGGCCGGCGACCTGCTGTTCGGCACCCCGGACACGTGGCTGCTGTGGAATCTGACGGGCGGCGTGGACGGCGGCGTGCACGCCACGGACGTGACCAACGCCAGCCGCACGCTGCTGATGGATCTGCGCACGCTCGACTGGGACGACGATCTCCTTGCCGCATTCGACATCCCGCGGTCGATGCTGCCGGAGATCCGGTCGTCGTCGGAGACCTTCGGGAAGACGATCGGCACCGCGTTGGACGGCGTGCCGATCGCGGCTATCCTCGGCGATCAGCAGGCGGCGACGTTCGGGCAGGTCGCTTTCGAGGCGGGGGAGTCGAAGAACACGTACGGCACCGGCAACTTCCTCATCGTCGGCACGGGGGAGGAGATCGTCACGAGCGACAACGGGCTGATCACCACCGTGGCGTACCGACTCGGCGACGCGGCGCCCCGGTACGCGCTGGAGGGCTCGATCGCGGTCACCGGGTCGCTGGTCCAGTGGCTCCGCGACAACCTCGGGATCATCTCGCGCGCCCCTGAGGTCGAGGAGCTCGCGCTCACGGTCGAGGACAACGGCGGGGTCTACATCGTTCCCGCGTTCTCCGGGCTGTTCGCGCCTTACTGGCGACCGGATGCGCGCGGCGCCATCCTCGGCCTGACCCGATTCGCGAACAAGGGCCACATCGCGCGAGCGGCACTGGAGGCCGTCGCCTTCCAGACGCGCGAGGTCGTGGATGCCGTGGCGGCGGATACGGGAATGGCGCTGTCCGAGATGCGTGTCGACGGCGGCATGGCGGCGAACGCCACTCTGCTGCAGATCCAGGCCGACGTTCTGGGCGTCCCCGTGGTCCGACCGGCCATCATCGAGACCACGGCGCTGGGCGCGGCCTACGCGGCCGGGCTCGCGGTCGGGGTCTGGAAGGACCTGGACGAACTGCGCAGCATGTGGCACGAGGATGCCCGTTTCGAACCGCGCATCGATCAGGTCGATCGTGAGCGCGGCCTCGCGCGCTGGCGCAAGGCCGTCACCCGCACGTTCGACTGGGTGGAGGGCTGAGGACGGATCGCGTCAGGCGAGCGAGCCCTCCGGACCCGAGCGGAACTCTCGGATCAGATGGTGGACGACCTCGCGCAGATCGCCGTCGGAGGCCTCGGCGACGCTGATCTGTCGTTCGTAGCTCGCACCGCCCGTGATGATCGATCCGGCGCGAGCGAACTCGGCCGCGCACCCGAGATCCACGGCGACGGGGGCGAGATCCGCGAGCAGTTCTGACACGTGCTCGCGCACGGGCGCCTGCGTCCCGTCCGCATCAGTGATCAGGCGGGCGTCCAGGCCGTACCGCGCGGAGCGCCACTTGTTCTCGCGGTGGAACCACGCCGGCATGATGGGCAGTCGCTCACCGGCATCCAGCAGACGGGAGAAATGCTCCACGAGCACCTGGACGAGCGCTGCCACCGACGCGAGTTCGGCGAGCGTCGAAAGGCCGTCGCAGGCGCGGACCTCGATCGTCCCCCAGCGCGGGGCCGGGCGGATGTCCCAGCGCACCTCGGTCGCGTCCGCCATGACCCCTGTTGTGACCATGTCGTCCAGATAGTGCTCGAACTCGCTCCAGGTGTGCAGGGGCCAGGGGAGTCCCGCCGTCGGCAGCTGCTGGAACACGAGCGCCCGGTTCGATGCGTATCCGGTGCGCTCGCCCGCCCAGAACGGACTCGACGCCGCAAGCGCCTGGAGGTGCGGGAGGTACCCCGTCAGCGCACCGATGATGGGGAGGACTTTGTCCCGATCCTCGACGCCGACATGCACGTGGATGCCCCAGATCATCATGTTGCGCCCCCACCACTGGGTGCGTTCGATGAGCGTGTGATACCGCGTCTTGTCGGTGACCCGCTGGTCGTACCACTGTGCGAACGGGTGACTGCCGGCGGAGAGCAGCTCGATGCCTGCGGGGCCGGTGGCCGCGCGCACGGCGGCGATGGCTGCGGCGATGTCATCGACGGCGTGCGCGACCGACGTCCCCACGCCGCTGGTCACCTCGATCGTGTTGGTCAGAAGTTCGCCGGTGACGGTGTGCCGCTCGCTCTCGCTCTCCTCCTCGAGAGCCGTGAGCAGTTCCGGTGCACGTCCGACGAGGTCGCCGGTGTCCGGATCGGCGAGCATGATCTCCCACTCCAGCCCCACGGTGGAGCGAGCGGATTCAGCGAAAGCGACGGTCACGAGCACAGTCTGACACGGGCGCTCGCGCGGATCGACGCGCGGAGACACATCACGTTTCGCGCGTGGCGGGCTGATCTGGCAGAATAGAAGGTCGGACGGCTCACTCGACCCTCTATCCAGCGAGAACGTCCTCCCGCAGAGCTTCCGCCGGGTGTGCACCCCACTCTCCAGGCGATCGGTTCAAACTTCCTTCACACAATTCAGGAGAATCGTGGCTGTCAAGATTCGTCTCAAGCGCCTGGGCAAGATCCGCGCGCCTTACTACCGCATCGTCGTCGCCGACTCGCGCACCAAGCGCGATGGTCGCGTGATCGAGGAGATCGGCAAGTACCACCCCACCGAGGAGCCCTCGTTCATCGAGGTCGACTCCGAGCGTGCGCAGTACTGGCTGTCCGTCGGCGCGCAGCCGACCGAGCAGGTCGCCGCTCTGCTGAAGATCACGGGCGACTGGGGCAAGTTCAAGGGCGACAAGGACGCGAAGTCCACCCTCAAGGTCGCCGAGCCCAAGGCTGCGTTCGAGATCGACGCATCCAAGAAGTCGGTCGTCAAGCCGAAGGCTGAGAAGAAGGAGACTCCCGCTGAGGAGGCTCCCGCTGCTGCCGAGGCCGACGCGGAGGCCGTCGAGGCTCCCGCCGCCGACGCCGAGTAATCCGTCGTGCTGTCCGCCGCGCTCGAACACGTCGTCAAGGGGATCGTCGATCACCCGGACGACGTCCGCGTCACCGAATCCACGTCGCCGCGAGGCGACCTGCTCGAGGTGCGTGTGCACCCCGATGATCGTGGACGCGTGATCGGGCGCGGCGGTCGCACCGCGAAGGCGCTGCGCACGCTGATCTCCGCCCTTGCCGACGGACGTCGAGTGCGCGTCGACGTCGCGGACGACTGACGTGGCGGCGAACGACAAGGGTCAGGGGCGCAACCAGCTGCGTGTCGGCCGTCTGGTCAAGGCGCACGGGCTCAAGGGCGCCCTCAAGCTCGAGCTGTACACCGACAACCCGGAGGGACGCTTCGTCCCCGGTGCCGAGTTCACGTTGCAGGTGCCAGAGGCATCTCCGTGGCACGGCAAGACCATCACGGTGCGCGAGTACCGCGTGATGAACGGCAACCCCGTGGTGTTCTTCGACGACATCGCGGACCGCGACGCAGCCGAAGGCCTCGTGCGGGCCATTCTGTGGATCGACCAGGGTGACATCGAGCCCGAGGACAACGCCTGGTACGACCACCAGCTGACCGGCCTCGACGTCGTGCGCGACGAGCAGGTCATCGGACGCGTCGTCCGTATCGATCATCTGCCCTCGCAGGACCTTCTCATCGTCCGGCCGACCGGGTCGGATGCGGAGATCATGGTTCCCTTCGTCGAGGCGATCGTTCCGACGGTGGACATCGAAGCGGGCCGCGTCATCGTCACGCCTCCGGCGGGCCTTTTCGAGGAGTTGCAGGACGCCGACTCCGATGACCAGTCGCCCGCCGACGCATCCTGATCCGCCTATCCTGATCCCGTGCGCTTCGACGTCGTCTCGATCTTCCCGTCGTACTTCGACGGGCTGACGCTGTCCCTGCTCGGCAAGGCACAGGATGCCGGGATCATCGACCTGAACGTGCGCGATCTGCGCGATTGGACCAGCGACCGCCATCGCACCGTGGACGACACCCCGTACGGGGGTGGAGCGGGCATGGTGATGAAGCCGGAGCCGTGGGCCCTCGCGCTCGACGAACTCGCCGCAGGGTCGGCATCCGACGCGAAGCCGACGTTCATCTTCCCGTCGCCGGCGGGTGAGGTGTTCACCCAGGCCACGGCGCGCGATCTCGCCACGCGTGAGCATCTCGTGTTCGGCTGCGGTCGCTACGAAGGCATCGACGAGCGGGTCTTCGAGTACGCAGCCGATCTCGGCGAAGTGCGCCTGGTCAGCCTCGGCGACTACGTGCTCAATGGGGGAGAGGTGGCCGTCATGGCCATGATCGAGGCGATCGGTCGCCTCATCCCCGGCGTCGTCGGAAACCCTGAGAGCCTCGTCGAGGAATCGCACGAAGACGGCCTGCTCGAGTACCCGTCATACACCAAGCCGGCCTCGTGGCGCGGCCGCGACGTCCCTCCGGTGCTGCTGAGCGGCAATCATGGCGCGATTGCGTCCTGGCGCCGTGATCAGCAGCTCGAGCGCACCCGGTCCCGTCGCCCTGACCTGCTCCGCGACGACCCGGCCTGAAGTCAGAGTACCCGCTCGACGCCATCGTCGATCTCGAACACCAGGCCGTGCGGATGCCGCAACGACAGAGCCGTGGCGGCATCGAGGCCACGGAGTTCGGCACGCAGCATCCTGCCGATCATCTCGTGCGACACGAGCAGGGGCGGGCCGTCCGCGGCCCAACCGCACTCGCTCAAGGCCTTGCGTGCGCGCAGGCGCGCCTGCGCATAGCTCTCGCCGCCGGGGAACGCCCAGCCGTAGCGGTTCTCCGCGCGGTCGGCGCGGGCACCGGGGAACGCCTCCTCGATCTCGACCCACGTCATGCCCGCCATGTCACCGTGATCGATCTCGGCGAGATCGGCGACTTCGATGACACGCGCGTCCAACCGCTCGGCGATGATGACCGCTGTGGCCATGGCGCGGCCCAGTGGGCTGGAGCAGACCGTTCCGATTCCCGAACCCACCAGCCGCTCGGCGGCGGCCTGCGCCTGGGCGATACCGTCGGCGGTGAGCGGGGAATCGAGCTGCCCCTGGAGTCGACCCTGAACGCTCCACGTCGTCTGACCGTGACGGGCGAGATATGCCCGATGCGGCACGTGACGGTCGCGCGGAATCATGCCCCCAGAATGGCACAGCGATCACGAGTCAGGCGAGACCCGCGGAGATAGGATCGACGGGTGAGGATCTGGTCGCTGCATCCGAGGTATCTCGATCGTCAGGGGCTGACCGCCTGCTGGCGCGAGGCGCTGCTCGCGCAGGCGGTGCTGAACGGTGCGACTCGCGGATACACCAGACACCCGCAGCTCGTACGATTCCGGTCGAGTGCCGACCCGCTCGCGTCCATCGGCGGATATCTGCGGGGCGTGGCATCGGAGGCGGATGCCCGCGGCTACCGCTTCGACCGCTCGCGCATCATCCACGAGGCGGAGGACCCGGAGCGGCTCGAGGTCACGGACGGCCAGCTCGCGCTGGAATGGAAGCACCTGATCGTCAAACTCGCCCTGCGCAGTCCCGAGGTCGGCGAACGGTGGGCGGATGTGGTCGCCCCGGAGCCGCACCCGCTCTTCGTCGTGGTGACGGGTCCGGTGGCGGATTGGGAGCGCGCGGGGCGCGCAGCCTGACGGGCCGCGGCTCAGTCGACGCCGAGGAAGGAGCGATCTGTGAGGATGATCGGACCGTCCTCCGTGATGGCGATCGTGTGCTCGGAGTGCGCGCCGCGAGATCCGTCGGCACTGCGCAGCGTCCAGCCGTCGGCATCCGTGACGAGTTCGTCCGTGGTGGCGAGGAACCAGGGCTCGAGCGCGAGCACGAGACCGGCGCGCAGCGGGAAGCCGCGACCGGCGCGACCGTCGTTGGCCACGTGCGGGTCGCCGTGCATCGTGCGCCCGACGCCGTGGCCTCCGAAATCGGTGTTGATGCGGTAGCCCTCGCCGTACGCGATCTCCGCGATCGACGCCGAGATGTCGCCGATGCGGTTGCCGACGGTTGCCGTGGCGATCGCGGCATCCAGCGCCCGCTCGGTCGTGTCGATCAGGCGGAGATCCGCTTCGCGAGCCGTGCCGACCACGAATGAGACGGCGGAGTCGGCGACCCAGCCGTCGACGGCCACGGCGAAGTCGAGTGTCACGAGGTCGCCGTCACGGAGCACGTAGTCATGGGGAAGTCCGTGCAGGACGGCATCGTTGACGGAGGTGCAGATGACCTTGCCGAACGGACCACGGCCGAACGATGGCGCGTAGTCGATGTAGCAGGACTCGGCACCCGTTTTGCGGATCATGTCGTGCGCGCGACGGTCGATGTCCAGCAGGTTCGTGCCGATCTTCGTGTCGTCGCGCAGTGCGGCGAGGGTCTCGGCGACGAATCGTCCGGCGGCTCGCATCTCGTCGATCTCGGCCGGAGTGCGCAATTCGATCATGGTGTTCCTCTCGTCCTGTCCATTCTCCCGGATCGGAGAGGGCCGGGGCTGCACCCGCTCTCAGCGAACACCACGATTGGGCCGCTGTCTGCGACGTACGATCGCTGTATGTGGTTGCGTGAGGCGTTCTTCCGGTGGCTGATCCCGGCCGCCTTCGTGCTGCCGCTGTGGCTTCTGATCGGCTGGGGAGTGTTCTCGGGCGGTGGCTGGGCCTTCCTGTCCCTCTTCATCGGCATCCCGTCGGTGTTCATCGGGCAGCTTCTTCTCACGCTGCTCGTGCGCGCGCGACCGTCGGTGCGCGTCAGCCGTGCGGTCTCGTGGTGGGATGTCGCAGGCTTCAGCCTCTGGCACGCCCTCACCATCGCCGTCGGGTTCTATCCGTCCTGGTTCGCCCCCGCGCTCACGCTCGCCATCATCGTCGGGATCGGCGTGATCTGGTCGTCCCTGTGGCAGCTGTGGAAAGAGGCCGGCACGGCCGGCGGCATCCGCGTCGTGACTACTTCGTGGCGGACGCCCGTGGTCGACGAATCGGCCGACGCGCAGACGGCGGACCCAGAGGTGTTCGTGATCCGGGAGAAGCCCGACACCGAGCGCTGAGCGCGTTTTGGCGGTATCGGGCATCCATGGCAGAATAGGTCCTTGTGCCGTGATCGGCTCTGCCTCAGGGGAGCCCGCGGACGCTCGCGTTCCGTTCAGCACACACCTTACGTATTCCTTCCAGCATGCACCCGACCTGTGGCGGATGCAGAGAGTAGACGATCATGCAGATCCTCGACGCCGTCGATGCGGCTTCGCTTCGTTCGGACCTTCCCGACTTCGGCCCCGGTGACACGATCAACGTGCACGTGAACATCACCGAGGGCAACCGCTCGCGTATCCAGATCTTCAAGGGCGTCGTCATCGGCCGCCAGGGCGACGGCGTGCGCGAGACCTTCACGGTCCGAAAGATCAGCTTCCAGGTGGGCGTCGAGCGCACCTTCCCGGTGCACTCCCCGGTGATCGACCACATCGAGGTCGTCACCCGTGGTGACGTGCGTCGCGCGAAGCTCTACTACCTGCGCAACCTCCGCGGCAAGAAGGCCAAGATCAAGGAGAAGCGCGACAACTGATTCGTCGCCTCTTCGAAGCACCCCGGGACACTCGTGCCCCGGGGTGCTTTCTTTCGGGCAGGATATGCAACGCTTGTACAGCCGTACCGACGTCCGGCGTGAAGCTCGTGAAGGAATGCGATGACGACTGAGTCCACCCCGGCACCGGAACCGAAGCGCCGGCGTGGCGTCCTGATCTTCCTCCGGGACGTGCTGATCATCGTCGTCATCGCCGCGCTGGTGTCGTTCCTCGTCAAGACCTTCGTCGTGCGCTCGTTCTACATCCCCTCCGGCTCGATGGAGCGGACGCTGCTCGTGAACGACCGCATCCTGGTCGATGAGCTCACTCCGCGCTGGACGGGCTACGAGCGCGGTGACGTCGTCGTGTTCAAGGATCCGGGCGGATGGCTTCCGCCAGCGATCCAGGAGCCGGCGCAGCCGCCTCTGGTCGCGTTCGTCGACGGCGTGCTGACGTTCATCGGCATCTCGGCATCGGACTCGCAGGACCATCTCGTCAAGCGGCTCATCGGACTGCCCGGAGACCACGTCGTGTGCTGCAACTCGCTCGGACAGGTCTCCGTGAACGGTTCGCCCGTCGATGAGCTCTCGTATCTGAACCTGCCGGAGGGCGACACGCTCGCCTCGGAGGAGCCGTTCGACGTGACGGTGCCCGAGGGGCAGCTCTGGCTGCTCGGCGACAACCGTGACCGCTCTCAGGACGCCAGGGCGCACCAGGATCTGCCCAGCGGTGGATTCGTCCCGCTGGACAACGTCGTCGGCAAGGCTTTCCTGACCACCTGGCCGTTGGATCGCATCGGCGTCATCGACGGTCATCACGAGGTCTTCAACGGCGTGCCGGAACCGGAATGGTGACGATCGTCGCTCCGACGCTCCGGCTCGAACGCTCGCTCCTCAAGGAGAACGAGCTGATCATCGCGCTCGACGAGGTCGGTCGCGGCGCGCTGGCGGGTCCGGTAACGGTCGGCGCGGCGGTGATGGATGCCGCGGGTGCACGCCGCCGCGTCCCCGACGGGCTGCGCGATTCGAAGCTCATCACCGAGCGACGGCGCCCCGAGGTCGCGCTGCGGGCCTCGGCATGGGTTCCGGCATCCGCTCTGGGGTGGGCGAGCGCGGCGGAAGTCGACGAGGTCGGCATCATGCGTGCCCTGGGTCTTGCGGCGTCCCGTGCGCTGTCGGCGGTGGCGGAGCAGGGCGTGCAGACCGACCGCGCGCTGGTGATCCTGGACGGAAACCACGATTACGTGTCCGCTGTGCACCCGTCGCGGCTTCAGGTGCGGCCGGTGATCAAGGCCGATAGGGACTGCGCGTCGGTCTCGGTGGCGTCGGTGATCGCCAAGGTCGCCCGCGATGCCCTGATGACGCAGTTCCACGACGAGCATCCCGCCTATCAGTGGGACCGCAACAAGGGTTACGCCAGCCTGGACCATCGCGCTGCGATCCGGGAGCACGGGCTGTCGCCGCTGCACCGCTCCTCGTGGGCGATCGCAGACGCACCGACCCTGTTCTAGCCGCTCGCCCTCGGCCGTAGGATGGACACATCATGGATGAGGAAGCCTTCGACGATTACGACCGCGAACTCGAACTCGCACTGTTCCGCGAGTATCGGGATGTCGTCTCGCAGTTCCAGTACGTCGTCGAGACCGAGCGTCGCTTCTATCTCGCGAACGAGGTCAACGTCGTCCGCCGGGACACCGAGCACGACTTCTACTTCGAGATCTCGATGACCGACGTCTGGGTGTGGGACATCTATCGCGCCGACCGCTTCGTGAAGGCCGTGCGCGTGCTGACGTTCAAGGACGTCAACGTCGAGGAGCTTCAGCGGCGCGAGTTCGAGCTCCCTGAGGAATTGTCGCTCGACGGCAAGTGACTCGCTCTGCACAGCGCGCGCGCTGAGCGGAACTTCCCACCGATTCCGTAGATCCCGGGGGACGACTCCGCGCACGGTGCATCGGTGTGCAGGCACGCTGTCGGCATGGCAGCGAAGGATGATCTCGGCAGGGTCGGTGAGCAGCGGGCGGCGGCGTACCTGACCGACCGCGGGTACGACGTGCTCGACCGCAACTGGCGCTGTCCGGCCGGCGAAGTCGACATCGTCGCTTCACGCGCCGGTCTACTGTGCGTCGTCGAGGTCAAGACGCGGACGTCATTGCGCTTCGGTCACCCCTTCGAAGCACTCGATGATCGCAAGGTGCGGCGCCTCTGGCGCCTGGCGCACGCGTGGATCGAAGCGCATCCAGGGTGTGCCGCGCACTCGCGTGTGCGGCTCGAGGCGATCGGGATCATAGGCCCCGACCCCCGCAGCGGGATGCTGGAGCACCTGGTGGATCTGCGATGAGCGCGGTGCGCACCTGGGCCGTCGCGCTCACCGGCGTCGACGGTCACATGGTCGAGGTCGAAGCCGACCTCTCGAATCAGCGGCCTGACTTCCGCATCATCGGCCTCGCTGATCGATCGCTCGGCGAGGCGACGCAGCGCGTGCACAACGCCTGCAAGAACGCCGGCCTCGAGCTGTCGGCGCGGCGGCTGACGGTGAATCTTTCTCCCGCGAGTCTTCCGAAGCAGGGGTCGGCGTTCGATCTCGGTGTCGCGGTGTCGGCGCTGGCCACGAGCGGTTCGCTCGACGCCGCCTCGATCGCCCGCACAGTGCACATCGGGGAGCTCGGCCTGGACGGGCGCCTGCGCCCGGTTCCCGGCGTTCTGCCATCGGTGTTCGCCGCCCAGCGCGCGGGATTCAAGCATGTCGTCGTGCCCCATGCGAACGCAGAGGAGGCGCGTCTCGTCGCGGACATCGAGGTGCGGGCCGCGACCACGCTCGCCGAGGTCGCGGTGTGGCACGGCGCTGACGTCGAGATCCCGGACGTCGAGCCGATCAGGGGGTCGGCTGTGCCCGAGGACGAGCCGGAAGCCGTCGATCTCTCCGACGTGATCGGCCAGGAAGATGCGGTGGACGCGCTCCTCACCGCCGCCGCCGGTGGTCACCACCTGCTGCTGAGCGGACCGCCTGGTGCGGGCAAGACCATGCTCGCGCGTCGGATGCCCGGCATCCTCCCCGAGCTCACCGACGAGGAGGCGCTCGAGGTCGCATCGATCCGCTCCCTGGCTGGGCTGCCCGTGGTGGCGCTGAACCGGGTGCCGCCGCTCGAGGCACCGCATCACAGCGCCTCGCCGACGGCGCTGGTGAGCGGTGGTTCCCGCATCGCGCGTCCCGGCGCCATCGTGCGCGCGCACCGCGGTCTGCTGTTCCTCGATGAGGCCGCGGAATTCAGCAGGCAGGCGCTGGATTCACTGCGACAGCCCCTCGAATCCGGGACGATCGACATCCAGCGTGCCGGATTCACCGCGCGCTTTCCCGCCCGTTTCCAACTCATCCTCGCGATGAACCCCTGCCCGTGCGGCAACTACGGCGTCCGTGGGGCGGAGTGCACGTGCCCGCCGATCGCGATCCGGCGCTATTCCGGTCGGCTCTCCGGCCCGCTCAGGGATCGGATCGACATCGATCTGCAGGTGGCGAGGGTCGCCGCCTCTCGTGCCACGGCGGGCGAGCGTGCCGCACTGACCTCGCAGATCGCCCGTTCCCTCGTCGCCCAGGCCCGTGCGCACGCCGCGCAACGGTGGCAGGGCACCCCATGGCGCGTGAACGCCGAGATCCCTGGCACCTGGTTGCGGCAGGGAAGGCACCGCCTGCCGCCCGAGGACCGCGCCTCATTGGATCGCGCGCTCGAGCGCGGCGTCCTGACGTTGCGCGGCTACGACCGCGTGCTGCGGCTGGCGTGGACCATCGCCGACCTCGCCGGCCGTGATCGCCCGGGGCGGGACGAGATCGGCCGAGCCCTGTTCCTGAAGAGAGGACTGATCACATGATGGACGAACTCAGCAGGGAGACCGGGCTGCGGGAACGCATCGTTCGGCTGCGACCGGACGCCGACGCGGACGAGACGCTCGCTCGCGCGGCCTGGTCAGTGATCGCCGAGCCGGGAGACGGCACCGCCGGGGCGCTGATCGCGGCCCTCGGTGCTCCCTATGCGCTCGCAGCGGCACTGGACCAGGTGCGGCGGCCCCGTGCGGAGGCCGCCGCGATCGACGCGCTGGGCGGTGCCGGTGGGTCGAAGCTGCTCCGCCAGGCTCGGGCGCGCTGGCGACCCCGCGCCCGGATCGACGGCATCCGAGACGCCGTCGGCGCGGCTTGTGAGGTCGGCGCTCGACTGCTGCTGCCCGGGGCAGCGGGCTGGCCGGCGGATCTCGATGACCTCGGTGTGCACGCACCCGTGCTGCTGTGGGTCCGCGGTGATCCGGACTGCCTGGCGATGCAGCCGAGCGCGGCGCTCATCGGAGCCCGCGCTGCCAGCTCGTACGGAGAGTCCGTGACCGCCGAACTGGCCGGCGATCTCGCCGCCGGAGGCGTACTCATCGTCTCCGGCGGCGCGTACGGAATAGACGGCGCCGCGCATCGCGCCGCACTCGGCGTCGGTGGAAAGACCGTCGCCTTCCTCGCGGGCGGACTCGACCGCGCGTATCCGGTCGGGCACCATCAGCTCTTCGAGCACATCGTGCGCTCCGGCGCGGTCGTCGCCGAGGTGCCGTGCGGAACGTCGCCGAGCAAATGGCGCTTCCTCGCCAGGAACCGCATGATCGCGGCCCTCGGCCAGGCGACGGTCGTCGTAGAGGCGGGATGGCGCAGCGGTTCCCTGAACACGGCCGGGCACGCGGCCTCGCTTGGTCGTCCACTCGGGGCCGTACCGGGGCCGGTCACGTCCGCGGCGTCAGCGGGGTGCCACCGACTGCTGCGGGAATACGATGCCCGGTGCGTCACGACGGCTGCCGAGGTGCGTGAGCTGTGGGGTGAAGCCCTGCCGGCCGGCAGGGCGGAGGAGCGGATGGATCCGGACACCACCCGTCTGCTTGACGCGCTCAGCACCCGCACCGCGCTTCCGCCGCACGAGGTCGCACGACGGTCCGGGCTGGCTGTCGACCGGGTGAGAGGGCTGCTGGGGATGCTGGAATTGGACGGCGTCGCATCGCGGCGGGACGACGGCTGGCTGCGGCAGGTGCAGGCGACCCGCTGATCCACGCGCCCGGTCCTGGTCGATGCGGCGAGGCACCGGGGCGCCGCGATGGAACCGAGCCATCCTAGGAGAATGGACCTCTCCGCCGCAGCCGAGGCGTTCGCGACGCATCTCGCGACGGTTCGTCGGCTGTCGCCGGCCACGGTGCGCGCCTACCGATCCGACCTGCGCGACCTCGCGGCGTCCGTCGGGGACGTCTCCATCGCACAGGTGCACCTGGAGTCGTTGAGGGACTGGCTGTGGAAAGCGACCCAGCGCGGCGACGCGCGCAGCACTCTCGCCAGACGCGCGGCTGCGGCCCGGTCGTTCTTCGCCTGGGCGAAGGACGAGGAGTTCATCTCCGTGGACCCGAGTCTGCGGCTGGTGACCCCGAAACGCGGCCGCGCCCTTCCGACGGTCGCGTCCCGCGAAGGCATGGGGGTATTGCTCGACGCGCAGCGGGCGCTCGCGGCTGCCGGGGACCCGACGGATCTCCGCGACCACGCGATCCTCGAGCTGCTGTACGCATCCGGCATGCGCGTGTCGGAGCTGTGCGGCCTGGACATCGACGATCTCGACCAGGACCGCGCCACGGCACGCGTGCTCGGCAAGGGATCCAAGGAGAGGGTCGTCCCGTACGGGCGGCCGGCGCGCGACGCGATCTCGGCCTGGACGACACGAGGCAGACCGGTGCTCGCGGCGCGCGCGGCATCCGCCACTCCCGCTGTCTTCCTGGGCGCGCGCGGCGGGCGGATCGGGCCGCGACTGGTCTACACGCTCGTGGCGCGCACGCTCGGACCTGTCGTGGGCGCCGACAACGTCGGACCGCACGCACTGCGCCACTCCGCCGCGACGCACCTGCTGGACGGCGGAGCGGATCTCCGAGCGGTGCAGGAGATCCTCGGTCACGCGAGTCTGGGGACGACGCAGATCTACACACACGTCTCGGCCGAGCGGCTGACGGCGACCTACCGGCTGGCGCATCCGCGCGCGTGAGGCGGCCGCGCCATCAGAGCGGCGCGCAGCACGGCAGCAGGACGGCCCGCTCGACCGGACCGAACATCGACATCGGATCCACGTAGGCGCCGTGCACCCGCAGCCCGAAGTGCAGTGTGCCTGCCGGCGCGTGCCCGCCCGTCGAGATCGTGCCGATCGCGTCCCCAGTGGACACCTCCTCGCCGGCGCGCAGCGTCGATGCCACCGGTTCGAAGGTCGTGACGAGACCGCCTCCGTGGTCGATCGTCAGGAGCGGACGATCGACCACGGTGCCCACGAACGCGACCACGCCGGCCGCTGGCGCTCGGACTTCTCCTCCCGCGTCAGCGGCGATGTCGATGCCGCGGTGTCCGGAGGCGTATTCGTGGGCGGGGGCGATGAACGGCTCCACGACGCGTCGTCCGCCGGCGACCGGCCACAGCCAGTCCGCGTCGGAGTTCTCGTCCGCCTGGACAGGGCCGACGCCGGCACCGAGCCCGACGAGGACGAGCACGACGGCTGCCGCGGAACGGAGGAAGCGGGGCAGGAGTGCGGACATGCCTCCATCGTGCGCGCTGCCGACGGCCGCGGGTGATGCATCCCGCCATCCGTGCAGAACTCGCAGAACGAGGCGGGCGGTGCAGGGCGAGTGGACCAGGCGAATCGGGTACACTGGCTCATGCACCTCGATTCCGGGGTGACTACGCGTGCCCAAAGCGACTTCGGTCGCGGCATCCACTCCCATGGGTCCCGTTCGACGAACGGGCGGGTGTGCGCCGGGCACCAGGCTCGACGATCGACTGATCGACGAAAACAACCTCAACGGCGCGAGAGCGCCAGAACAAGGAGACGACCATGGCTGTGGTCACCATCCGCCAGCTGCTCGACAGCGGCGTGCACTTCGGACACCAGACCCGCCGGTGGAACCCGAAGGTGAAGCGCTTCATCCTCACGGAGCGCAGCGGCATCCACATCATCGACCTGCAGCAGTCGCTGGGCTACATCGACAAGGCGTACGACTTCGTCAAGGAGACCGTCGCTCACGGCGGCACCATCCTCTTCGTCGGCACCAAGAAGCAGGCTCAGGAAGTCCTCGCAGAGCAGGCGACACGCGTCGGCCAGCCCTTCGTGAACCAGCGCTGGCTCGGCGGTCTCCTCACCAACTTCTCCACCATCGCGAAGCGTCTCGCCCGCATGAAGGAGCTCGAGGAGCTCGACTACGAGAACCCGGCCGCGTCCGGCTTCACGAAGAAGGAGCTGCTGCTCAAGAAGCGCGAGCTCGACAAGCTGCACAAGTCGCTCGGCGGCATCCGCAACCTCGCCAAGACGCCGTCCGCCCTGTGGGTCGTCGACGCCAAGCGCGAGCACCTCGCGATCGACGAGGCCAAGAAGCTGGGCATCCCCGTGATCGGCATCCTCGACACCAACGCGGACCCGGACGACTTCCAGTACCCGATCCCCGGCAACGACGACGCGATCCGTTCGGTCTCGCTGCTCACCCGCATCATCGCGGATGCCGCGGCCGAGGGCCTGCAGCAGAAGCACAACCCCGAGACCGGCGACGCTGAGCCGCTGGCCGACTGGGAGCGCGAGCTCCTCGAGGCCCCAGCCGAGACCGTCGAGGCTCCGGCCGAGGCTGCCGAGACCACGGAGGCTCCCGCCGAGGCCGCTGCTGAGACGGCTGAAGCTGCTGAGGCTCCGGCCGAGGCCGCTGAGACCACCGAGGCTGCCGCCGAGGCGACCGAGGCTCCGGCCGAGGACGCTGCGGCCGCCGACGCCAAGTAATTCCCTCGGGCCCAACCCGCCCGCGAAAACACACATCACGAAGCAAGGAGCCGCCACACATGGCCAACTTCACCATCGCCGACATCAAGGCGCTGCGTGAGCAGCTCGGCACGGGAATGGTCGACACCAAGAAGGCACTCGAGGAAGCCGATGGCGACCGCGAGAAGGCCGTCGAGATCCTTCGGCTGAAGGGTGCGAAGGGCAACGCCAAGCGCGCTGACCGTTCCACCAGCGAGGGACTGGTCGTCGCCCGCGAGCAGGACGGCGCCGTGACGCTCGTCGAGCTCGCCTGCGAGACCGACTTCGTCGCCAAGAACGACCGCTTCATCGCGCTGTCCGAGAAGGTCGCCGATGCCGTGGCCGCCGTCAAGGCGAACACGGTCGAGGAGGCTCTCGCAGCAGACGCCGCCGGTCAGACCGTCGACCAGTTGATCTCGGATGAGGCAGCGATCATCGGCGAGAAGGTCGAACTGCGTCGCGTTCGCACGCTGACCGGCGACAACTTCGAGGTCTACCTGCACCGCACCAGCAAGGACCTGCCGCCGCAGATCGGTGTCGTCGTCGCCTACTCGGGTGACGACGCCGAGACCGCGCGCAGCATCGCCCAGCACATCTCGTTCGCGAACCCGTCGTACCTGTCCCGCGAGGACGTTCCGGCGGCGGATGTCGAGAAGGAGCGCGAGATCGTCACCGAGATCTCCCGCGGCGAGGGCAAGCCGGAGGCCGCGCTGCCGAAGATCGTCGAGGGCCGCGTGACCGCGTTCATCAAGCAGGTCGCACTGCTCGAGCAGGACTACGCCAAGGACAACAAGCTGTCCGTGGCCAAGGTCGCGCAGGACGCCGGCATCACCGTGACGGACTTCGCGCGCTTCAAGGTCGGCGCGTAACGACGTCAGAGGGGTTCGGATCCGTGAGGGTCCGAACCCCTTCTTCATGCCCAGAAGGCACTATCTTGATTGCGGGACGAGAGGATTCACCCATGACTGAACGAACCGGACGCCGTCGCGTTCTTCTCAAGCTCTCCGGCGAGGCATTCGGTGCCGGCCAGCTGGGTGTCAACCCCGACGTGGTGAGCCAGATCGCCCGCGAGATCGCCGCGGCCGTCGACGAGGTCGAGATCGCGGTCGTCGTCGGAGGGGGCAACTTCTTCCGCGGTGCAGAGCTCAGCCAGCGCGGCATGGACCGTGGACGAGCCGACTACATGGGCATGCTCGGGACCGTGATGAACGCCCTGGCTCTGCAGGACTTCCTCGAGCAGGCCGGTGCGGCGACGCGCGTCCAGTCCGCGATCGCCATGACGCAGGTCGCGGAGCCCTACATTCCGCGACGCGCCGAGCGGCACATGGAGAAGGGTCGCGTCGTGATCTTCGGAGCCGGCGCCGGCCTGCCGTATTTCTCGACCGACACGGTCGCGGCCCAGCGTGCGCTGGAGATCGGCGCGCAGGAGGTGCTCGTCGCCAAGAACGGCGTCGACGCGATCTACACGGCGGACCCCCACAAGGATGCTTCCGCGACGCGCATCGACCAGGTCACGTACCGCGAGGCGCTGCAGCGCGGGCTCAAGGTCGTCGACTCGACCGCGTTCAGCCTGTGCATGGACAACAACATGGACATGCGCGTGTTCGGGATGGAGCCTTCGGGCAACATCACGCGCGCACTGCTCGGAGATCCCATCGGCACGCTCGTCACCTCCTGAGCGTCGTGGACGGGTGCTTGAGCATCCGCCCGGATAGAATTGCCAGAACACCCCAGACGATTGGAGTCGCCGTGATCGCGGACGTCCTCGCAGAAACCACCACCCGGATGACCAGGGCGGTCGAAGCCGCGAAGGAGGACTTCGCCACGGTGCGCACCGGGCGGGCGAACCCGCAGCTGTTCCAGAAGGTGATGGTCGACTACTACGGTTCGCCCACTCCGCTCGCACAACTGGCGTCGCTGGCCAACCCCGAGGCGCGCTCGCTCATCGTCACTCCGTACGACAAGTCGGCGTTGAAGGCGATCGAACAGGCCATCCGCGACATGCCGAATCTGGGCGCGAACCCGTCGAACGACGGCAACATCGTCCGCGTGACGATGCCGGAGCTCACCGAGGAGCGTCGCAAGGAGTACGTCAAGCTGGTGCGTTCCAAGGGCGAGGATGCCAAGGTGCATGTCCGCGGGATCCGTCGTAAGGCGAAGGATGAGCTGGACGCGCTCAAGAGCGACGTGGGCGAGGATGAGATCGCCCGCGGCGAGAAGGATCTGGACGCCCTGACGCGTCAGCACGTCGACCTGATCGACGAGGCGCTGAAGCGCAAAGAGGCCGAACTGCTCGAGGTGTGAGCGGGAATGACTGACGATTCCGGGGGCACGTCGCCGAACGATGCGCCCAGCCGGCGCAGCGAGCGGCGACGCGACGCGGCACCGACGCCGCTGAGCGACAGCGCCTTCCCCGGGTTCGACGCCACGGTCGTTCCGCCGAAGCCGGAGCTGCCTCCCGAGGCGACGCCCGGCATGTCGACGGGGGAGCACAACGCGATCCGCGAGCAATGGCGAGCGAAGCGCGGCGAGTTCGAGAACCACGTCTCGCACGCGAAGGATCAGCTCGACCAGGCGAACGAGCGCATCAAGGAGCGCACCGGTCGGGACCTGATCGTCGCGATCCTCATCGGTCTCGCCGCGGGTGCCGTCCTGCTCGGATCGCTGCTGTTCATCAAATGGCTCTTCGTTCCGATCGTCCTGGCGATCGCGCTGCTGAGCATCTACGAACTCGGTCTCGCGTTGCGTGGCGCCGGGCGACGCATCGACATCATCCCGCAGCTGGTGGCGGGGACGCCGCTCGTGCTGGCCGGCTACTTCGCAGAGCCCTGGCTGTGCTGGGTCGCGCTGTTCGCGTCCGTGTCGTTCGTGATCGTGTGGCGCCTGGTCGTGCAGATGATGGTCCAGGACGGTCGCACGTACGGAGCAGTGCTCGGGGACGTCGTGGTCAGCGGATTCGTCCAGGTGTACGTTCCGTTCCTCGCGAGCATCGCCCTGATCCTGCTGTCGCAGGACGGCGGGCAGTGGTGGGTGCTGTCGTTCATCGCGATCGCGGTCGCCGCCGACACCGGCGCCTATGCGTCGGGGCTCGCGTTCGGCAGGCATCCGATGGCTCCGCGGATCAGCCCGAAGAAGACCTGGGAGGGCTTCGGCGGTGCGGTTCTCGCCGCCACGGGCGTCGGCGTGCTCCTCGCGCTGTACCTGCTCGAGATGCCCTGGTGGGCCGGCGCCATCCTCGGCGCGGCCGTGCTGCTCTCCGCGACGCTGGGCGATCTGGCCGAATCCATGCTCAAGCGCGACCTCGGCATCAAGGACATGAGCTCGTGGCTGCCCGGACACGGGGGACTGCTCGACCGTCTCGACAGCATCCTGCCTTCGACGATCCCGGCGCTCACCCTGTACTTCCTGCTGTCGCCCTGGGCGACGCTCTGATGACGGTCGGATACGGTGGATGACGTGACAGATCTGCAGACCACGCCGGCGCCGACGGCGTTCACGCTGACGACCGGCCGAACCCGCGGGTATCACCCGGCCGCGGTCGATGCCTTCCTCGCGGCTGCCAAGACCAGCTTCGAGCGCGACGACGATGCGCTGTCGGCCGAGGACGTCCGCGTGGCGTCCTTCCCGATGGTTCGCGGCGGCTACGCGGTGGCCGAGGTGGATGCCGCTCTCGGGCGCATCGAGGATGCCTTCGCGGCCCGTGTCCGCGACCGCGCGGTGCGTGCGGAGGGCGCGACCGCCTGGGTCGAGCAGGCCAGAGGAGAGGCGCAGGTGATCCTGGACCATCTCGCGCGTCCGAAGCTCCACAAGTTCGCGCGCGTCGGCTGGCTCACCTACGGCTATCGGGCCGAGGAAGTCGATCACGTCGCACGTCGCATCGTCCGCTACCTCCGCGACGGCGACGAGCTGTCGGTGGAGCAGCTGCGGTCGGCCGCGTTCCGCATGCAGCGCGGCGGCTATCGCGAGGAGCAGGTCGACGCTCTGCTGGATGCGACGATCGAGGTCATGCTCGCAGTCCGGTGACGGTTCTCATGGTCTCCTCAGCGGGCTCTGGTTTACACTGAGGCTATTGTGAGTTCACCCCACGAGTCCGAAGAGATCGCCGTCGCGCCCGCACCCGGCCGCGGCGATGTCGTCTTCACTGCGAAGCGAGCGGTGCCGACGCGCGCCCGTTGGTCGCGCCGACGCGGCGTCGTCGCCACGTTCGCGGCGCTCGCTGTCGTCGGCTTCGCCGCGGCGATCGTGGCGCCGACCGGCTTCGCCCTCGCAGAAACCGCCGACTCCGCCCAGGCGCAGACGACCGTCTACTCCCTGGCGGCTGACGACGCGCAGGATCTGCGTGTGACGGTCGACGGTGCTGCTTTCTCTCCTGTCGATCGAGGAACCTACGAGGTCTACGTCACGCCGACGCCGACACCCACCCCGAAGCCTGCGTCATCGGGGTCGAATGGCGGCAGCGGCAGCGGCAACGGCAGCCGACCGCAGTACACCGGCGGCGGCTCTCCGGCCGAGTGGATGTCCGCGGCGGGCATCGCCGAGAGCGACTGGGGCTTCGTGGACTACATCGTCTCGAAGGAGAGCGGCTGGAACCCGAACGCGGTGAACCGCTCGTCGGGAGCCAGCGGCTTGGTGCAGGCTCTGCCGTGCAGCAAGGTTCCGGGCAACTGCTTCGACCCGGTCGACAATCTGCGCTGGGCGAACGGCTACGCCACGGGTCGATACGGCAGCTGGGAAGGCGCGTACAACTTCTGGCGGAGCAACCACTGGTGGTGACACCGCTCCGCCATGCCCCGATCCCGTAAGCGGCGCCCGGAGCGCTCGAGTACCGACGATTCCTTCGATCGCCTTCTCGCCGGTTGGAAGCGCACCGAGATCCGTCGTGGTCGCGAGTGGGTCGTCCAGCCGGTTTCAGCGCTGCAGGCGCAGAAGGAATACGTCTGCCCGGGGTGCACGCAGGTCATCGCGCCTGGGCTCGCGCACCTGGTCGCCTGGCGTGCGGACGGGGTGCTGGGCGAAGCCGCTGATCTCGCCGCGCGACGGCACTGGCATGCGCACTGCTGGCGGCTGGGATGAGCATCGAGATTCGCGGGCCTCTCGAGCTCCCGGCGCACCGGGAGGACATCGAACTGCGCACCGCGGACGGGCTGACCCTGTTCGGAGAGATGGCGTCGCCGCAGGATCGGCCACCGGTCGCGACCCTGGTGACGCTGCATCCCCTGCCCACGGCCGGCGGGTCCATGGATTCGCACATCATCCGCAAAGCGGGCGCGCGTCTGCCGGCTCTCGCGGACCTCGCCGTTCTGCGCTTCAACACGCGTGGCACCGCGTCGCCGCGCGGCACGAGCCAGGGCGCGTTCGACGGTGGCGGGGCCGAGCGCCTCGACGTCGCCGCGGCGATGGACTTCGTGCAGGAGCGCGGCCTGCCGACGCCGTGGCTGCTCGCGTGGTCGTTCGGGACGGAACTCGCGTTGAAGTACGGTCGCGAGCACGATGTCGTGGGTGCGATCCTGCTTTCGCCGCCGCTGCACCGCGCGAGCGACGCGGAAGTGGCGGCCTGGGCAGGAGACCCCCGTCGCGTGATCGCGCTGATCCCCGAGTTCGATGACTATCTGCGGCCCGCGGAGGCTCGCGAGCGCTTCGCCTCGATTCCGGATGCCGTGCTGATCGCCGTCGAAGGCGGGAGGCACCTGTGGGTGGGGGAGAGCCAGACCAGGCACGTGCTCACCGAGATCGTCGCCGCGGTCAACCCGCAGGCGCTCCCGCTGCCGACGGTGTGGGGTCCGGCATCCTGACCGGGATCAGCGTTCGTTCATCCGCGGGATGACGACCTGACGGTAGATGATCAGGATGCTGGCCGCCACCGGAATCGCGATGAGCGCGCCGAGCAGGCCGAGCAGCGAGCCGCCGGCGAGTGCGGCGACGACGACGACAGCGCCTGGCACCGAGACGGCTCGGCTCATGATTCGCGGTGAGATCACGTACGCCTCGATCTGCATGTAGATGAGGTAGTAGATGCCGGCGGCGAGGGCCGTCGCGGGCGAGCCGAGGCCGGGGATCAGGCACGCCAGCACGATGATCGTCGAACCGGTCAGGGTTCCGACCAGGGGGATGAGCGAGAAGAAGAAGGCGACGACCGCGAGGACGGCGGGGAACGGCGCCTTGATGATCGACAGGTAGATGGCGCTCAGGACGCCGTTGATCACGCCGAGCGAGACCTGACCCATGACGTAGTAGCCGACGGAGTCGGTGATCTGGTCGGCGAGGTCGATGAAGCGGGGCCGCTTGGACGCCGGGACGAGCTGGTAGACCGCGCGCTTGAGCGACGGCGTCGACGCGGTGAGGTAGATGGTCAGGATCAGCACGATGAAGGCGCCGAAGAGTCCGTTGACGACGCCGAGACTTGCGTTGATCACGCCGCCGGTGATGCTGCCGACGTTCGCCAGCAGCCAGTCCTGCGCCTCGGTGAGGACGCGGTCGATGTCCAATGCGGGGAAGATGCCGCCGAGCCAGGTGCGCAGGTCGGCCCAGATGTCATTGCTGCTCTGCACGAGCGCCGTGATCTGTTCGACGAGCTGCGTCACCTGCGAGATGATGATCGGCAGCACTATCAGGACGATGCCCGTGAACACGCCGAGCACTGCGACGATCGTGACGAGCACGGCGAGCCAGCGGGGGACCTTCTGCCGTTCGAGCCAGGAGATCAGCGGATCCAGGCCGAGACTGATGAACAGGGCGGTGCCGAGATAGAGCAGCACGGTGGACAGGGTCTGCACGCTGCCGATGAGCAGGACACCGAGACCGACGCCGAGCGTCGCGACCAGCGCCGTTCGGAACGGGTTGTGCAACTTCATTTCGGCTCCTCGTAGAACGGGTGAGGCCAGCGTATCCAGCAGATGGCGAGCGGCGGCGAAGACGTGCCGAGCGGTCGGGTGGCAATCCGCCTGAGACAACACTCAGGTGATTTCGCTAGTCTGAAATGTCGAGCGATGATCCGGCACCGGTTTCCGGATCACGTAAGGAGAACTTTTCGTGCGATTCGTATGGGCCGTCGTGGCCTTCGTCCTGGCCACGCTCCTGATCGGTGCGGGTATCGCTCAGCGCACCGTCTTCGTTGGCCCCTCCAGCGAGGAGCTGGTGCTGGAGACCTCGCAGCCGGAGCCCTACACCCTGATCGATGGGGCGGTGCTGCGGACCCAGCCCGGCCTTCAGAGCCTCATCATCCGCGGCGACGGCGAGCTGTTCGCCGCCTTCGGGCGCACCGCGGACATGGAGGCCTGGCTCTCGGACGCCACGTACAACTCGATCACCCTGAACGACGACGGTGCACCCGTCACCACGGTCGTCGAACCGGAGGACGCGGCGGATGCCGACGGCGATTCCGCCGACGCGACCGCGACTCCGACCCCCACCCCAACGGAGGACGCGGCGGCGACCATAGGTCGCAACCCGGCGGGTTCGGACCTGTGGCTGGATTCGTTCAGCGAACAGGATCAGATCATCACCGACACGCAGCTGCCGGAGGGCACCAGCATGCTCATCGCGCGTGACGGCACCGAGCCGGCACCGGATGACATCGTGGTGTCCTGGCCACTGGACAACTCCACGCCTCTCGCAGGCCCGCTGATGGCCGCAGGCGGTCTGATGCTCGCCATCGGAATCGTGCTGTACATCCTCGGCATCCGGCACCAGCGACGCGGACGCGGTCCGCGACGCAAGGGTCCAGGTCCGCTTCCCGCCACGGAACCGATCGATGTCGCGATCGACAAGGTCCCCGAGAAGGAAGCGATCGAGCAGAAGCCGTCCGACGAGGACGCGACTGCCGGAACCGACGCCGAACCCGAGCAGACACCGGATCCCAAGGGCAAAGCGAAGCGGGTCGCACTCACTCGTCGCCGCCGACTCGCGATTCCAGCGCTGGCGCTGGTCGCAGTGGTGGCCACCGGCTGTTCGGCCGATTCGTGGCCGCAGTTCGGCACCGAGACGGCCACACCCTCGCCGACGCCGACCGTTATCGCTCCGGAGAACCAGAAGCCGCCGGCGGTCACCGAGGCCCAGGCCAAGCGCATCCTGGAGAGCGTCTCCGGTACGGTCGCGACTGCGGATACCGAGCTCGACATCGACCTGGCCGCGACCCGCTTGGACGGAGCGGCGCTGACGGCGCGTCGCACCGACTACACGCTGCGAGGCGCGATCGCGGATCGCCCTGCGCCGGCCGTCATCCCCACCGATGACGTCGAGATCCTGTTGCCTCAGGCGACAGATGCGTGGCCCCGTACCGTGCTGATGCTCTCGAAGAGCAATGAGGACGAGTCCGTCGCCCCCGTGATCTTCACCATGAGTCAGCAGGACCCCTGGTCGAACTACAAGATCTCCTACCTGGCCGAGATGCAGGCGTCCGTCGAACTGCCCGCACTCGCACCCGCATGGGCAGGCACGACGCTGGTTCCGCCGGACACGACGTTCCTCGCGATCGCTCCGAACGAGCTCGCCACCGCGTTCTCCGACGTGGTGGATGGCGGTGACAAGAGCGCCTCGTACGACCTGTTCGATAACGGAACGCACGAGTTGGCCGCGACCATCCAGGCGAGCCGGCAGTCCGTCGTCGACAGCCTCGCCGAGAAGAAGGCGTCGGAGACCTCGAAGGCCGAGTTCGGCATGGATCCCACCACGGATGTGCCGGTGTCGATGGCCACTCTGGACAGCGGTGCGATCGTCTCGGTCTCCGTGCTCGACAGCGAGACCATCACCCCGACCTCGTCCGATGCCGTCATCAAGTTCGGCGAGGATCCGGTGGCGAAGGCGCTCACGGGCGTCGATCAGTCGGCCAAGGGTGTGAAGACGACGTACAGCATGCAACTGTTCTTCTCGGTACCGACCCAGGTCTCGGGGGAGCAGGTCCGACTGCTTGCGGTCCACCAGGACGTTCTCAACGTGGAAGTGATCAAATGACCGACATCTCTCCTGCCGCCCTGCGCGGCGCCGTCGATCTGTCCGCCCTGCGCAACCGCCCGGCGGCACCGGCTGGTCAGACCGAGGGCTCTGCCGCCGGTGGGGCCATCACGGCGGACGGCGCGCTGATCCGGGACGTGACGGACGAGACCTTCGGCGAGATCCTCGAGCTGTCGCGTACCGTGCCGGTGGTCGTCGACCTGTGGGCCGAGTGGTGCGGACCGTGCAAGCAGTTGAGTCCGATCCTCGAGAAGCTCACGCAGGAGCTCGCCGGCCGGGTCGTGCTCGCCAAGGTGGACGTCGACGCGAACCCGCAGCTCGCACAGGGGTTCCGAGCGCAGTCGATTCCGATGGTCGTCGCCCTGGTGGCCGGTCAGCCGGTTCCGATGTTCAACGGCGCCGTGCCGGAAGAGCAGGTCCGCCAGGTGTTCGACCAGCTCCTGCAGCTCGCTGCGCAGAACGGCGTCACCGGCTCGCTGTCCACGAGTGACGAGCAGCCCGAGGCGCCAGCGGAGGAGCCACCGCTGCCTCCGCTGCACGCCGAGGCGTATGCGGCGATCGAGAACGGCGACTACGCGACGGCGATCCGGGCCTACGAGAAGGCGCTCGCGGAGAATCCGCGCGACGAGGATGCGCGCGCCGGCCTCGGACAGGTTCGACTGCTCGACCGTGTGCAGGCGCTCGATCTCCAGGAGGCGCGCGCAGCAGCGGCAGCAGCGCCACAGGACGTCGACGCCCAGTTCGCGGTCGCCGACCTCGACATCGCCGGTGGCCACGTCGAGGACGCGTTCGCGCGTCTGCTCGATCTTTTCGCCGCGCTGGGATCGGACGAGCGGACGGCGGTGCGCGAGCGCCTGGTCGAGCTGTTCGGCCTTATCGGCGCCGATGACCCGCGCGTGATCAGCGCGCGCACGCGGCTCTCGTCCCTGTTGTTCTGACCGGCGGTCGCCCGTCGTCGCTCGCTGTCAGCCGTGCGATACAGTCGGCACGTGCGGATCCGGCTGGTGGCGCAGCCACAGCGTCGACAGGGCGGGTAGCGTGACCGCGGCCACCGGCGCCCCGGCATCCTGCTCGGGGTGCGCGACCACCATGCCGAGGTTGCCGACGTCGTAGCCGCCGAAAGCGGCGGCGTCGGTGTTCAGAACCTCCTGCCACACGCCTTCCACGCTGAAGGTCAGCGGCAACGCGGTGCGCGTCGTACCGGAGAAGTTGCTGACCACCACCAGCCGGCCGCCGTGCGCATCGCGTCGTTCGAACGCGATCACGTTCGGGTCCCAGGACGGACCACCCATCCGCGTGAACGAGGATGCGTCGCCGTCGCGCTCCCAGAGGGGCGCCTGAGCACGGTAGGTGGTGTTGAGCGATCCGACGAAGTCCATCAGCTGACGGTGCGCCGGCTGATCGAGCAGCCACCAATCCAGCTCGCGGGACTCCGACCATTCCGAGAGCTGGCCGAACTCCTGCCCCATGAACAGCAGGTTCTTGCCCGGATGGCCCCACATGTACGCGAGGTACGCGCGCGCGTTCGCCAGTTGATGCGCGTGGTCTCCCGGCATCTTCGCGACCAAGCTCTTCTTGCCGTGCACGACCTCGTCGTGACTGATCGGCAGGATGTAGTTCTCCCCGAACGCGTACACGAACGAGAACGTCATCTCGCCCTCGTGGTGCGAGCGGTGCACCGGGTCGCGCTGGATGTAGACGAGCGAGTCGTTCATCCAGCCCATGTTCCACTTGAAGCCGAAGCCCAGTCCGGCGTGCTCGGTCGGCGCGGTGACACCGGGGAAGCTCGTCGACTCCTCGGCGATCATGACGATGCCGGGGTGCAGACGGTATGCGGTGGCGTTCGCCTCCTGCAGGAACCGGATGGCCTCGAGGTTCTCACGTCCGCCGTGGATGTTCGGCTCCCACTCGCCGTCCTTGCGGGAGTAGTCCAGATAGAGCATGGAGGCCACGGCATCCACTCGCAGTCCGTCGATGTGGAACTGCTCGAGCCAGTAGAGCGCATTCGCGACGAGGAAGCCGCGGACCTCCGGCCGGCCGTAGTCGAAGATCAGCGTGCCCCAGTCCTGGTGCTCGCCGCGACGAGGGTCGGGGTGCTCGTACAGCGACTCGCCGTCGAAACGGGCGAGCGCGAACGCATCCTTCGGGAAGTGCCCTGGCACCCAGTCCAGGATGACGCCGATACCCGCGCCGTGCAGGCGATCGATGAGGTAGCGCAGATCGTCGGGGGAGCCGAACCGGCTCGTCGGGGCGTAGTACCCGCTGACCTGGTAGCCCCAGGAGCCGCCGAACGGATGCTCGGCGACGGGCATGAGTTCGATATGTGTGAAGCCGGTCGCCTTCACATGCTCGATGAGCGGATCGGCCATGTCGCGGTATCCGAGTCCGTGACGCCACGAGCCGAGATGCACCTCGTAGACCGACATCGGTTGGGCGACGGCGTGCGTGGCCGCACGGCGCGTCATCCAGGCGCCGTCCTGCCAGACGTAGGCGGATGCCGTCACCACGGATGCCGTCTCGGGCGGGAGCTGCGCGGCCTGGGCCATCGGGTCGGCCTTGAGGATCCAACGACCATCGCGAGTGAGGATCTCGTACTTGTAGCGCGTCCCGATGGTGACGTCGGGGATGAACAGCTCCCAGATGCCGCTCGATCCGAGTGAGCGCATCGGATGCCCGGTGCCCTCCCATCCGTTGTGGTCGCCCACCACGCGCACGGCGCGGGCATTCGGCGCCCAGACGGCGAACGCGGTTCCGAGTTCTGAGCCGTGCGCTTTCGGATGCGCCCCCAGGACGTCCCAGAGCCGCTCGTGGCGTCCCTCGGCGATGAGATGCAGGTCCATGTCGCCCAGCGTCGGCAGATGCCGATAGGGGTCGCCGGTCACGATCTCGTCCTCGTCGCCGTACGCGGCCGCGACACGGTAGGCGACCGGCGGTCCCTCGTGCCTGGCCTCCCATATGCCGTGCGCGGAATGAGTCAGCGCCAGTCGCTGCCCGTCGGCGAACACGACGCTCACCTCGTCGGCGAGCGGGCGGCGGACGCGGATGGTCGTGAGCGTTCGGCCCGCGGCATCCGTCGTCGGATGCGCCCCCAGCAGATCATGCGGTGCGTGATGCGCGCCGACGGCGATCTGCGCCCAGTCCTCGGCTTCGGTGACGTCCTCGACGTAGCTCATGATCGCTCCTTCACTGTCAGGATGTGCACCGGCTCGGCGAACGCGTCGAGCCGAACGTAGTCGTGATCGTTCCAGGTCCAGATCTGCCCGGTGATGAGATCCTGCACCTCGAACGTCTCCCCTGGGGCGACACCCCAGATGCGGGTGTCGAGGTGCACCGTCGTCTCCCGCACCGAGTGCGGATCGACATTGGCCACGACGAGGACGGTGTCGGACGATCCGGTGCCGGTGAACGCGGCGTCGAGATGCTTCGAATACACCAGCACCGCATCATCGTCGCTCCAGTGCACGGCGAGATTGCGCAGTTGACGCAGAGCCGGGTGGTCGCGGCGGATCTCGTTCAGCCGTCGCAGATACGGCGCGAGGGAGTCGCCCGCAGCCTCGGCAGCCGCGAAGTCGCGCAGCTTGTACTCGTACTTCTCGTTGTCGATGTTCTCCTCGGCGCCGGGACGGGCGACGTTCTCGTAGAGCTCGTAGCCGGCGTACACGCCGTAGACCGGTGCCGCAGTGGCGGCGATGGCCGCGCGGATCCGGTACGCCGCCCTGCCGCCGAACTGCAGGTACTCCGTGAGGATGTCCGGAGTGTTGACGAAGAGGTTGGGGCGCAGGTAGTCCGCGGTCTCCGTCGCGAGCGAGGAGAGGAAATCTTCAAGCTCGGCCTTGCTGTTGCGCCAGGTGAAGTACGTGTAACTCTGCTGGAAACCGGCGGCGGCGAGTCCGCGCAGGGGAGCAGGGCGCGTGAACGCCTCGGCGAGGAAGACGACGTCCGGATGCCGTTCGTTCACACGCGCGATCAGCCATTCCCAGAACCAGAGCGGCTTGGTGTGCGGGTTGTCGACGCGGAAGATGCTCACCCCCTGCGAGATCCAATGCTCGATGACGCGCAGCACCTCGGCGCAGATCCCGTCAGGATCGTTGTCGAAGTTGATGGGGTAGATGTCCTGGTACTTCTTCGGCGGGTTCTCCGCATACGCGATGGAACCGTCCGGAAGCGTCGTGAACCACTCCGGATGCTCGGCCACCCACGGATGGTCGGGCGAGGCCTGCAGCGCCAGATCCAGGGCGATCTCGAGCCCGGCCTTGTGCGCCGCGCGCACGAAGGCGCGGAAGTCCGCCAGCGTGCCCAGATCGGGATGGACCGCGTCGTGACCGCCGTCGGCCGATCCGATCGCCCACGGTGAGCCTGGGTCGTTCTGGCCGGCGTTCAGCGTGTTGTTCGGCCCCTTGCGATGGCTGCGGCCGATCGGGTGGATCGGCGGCAGGTACAGCACCTCGAAGCCCATGTCGGCGACCGCCGGCAGCCGCTTGGTCGCGGTGCGGAAGGTCCCGCTGACGATCGCGCCGTCCCTCGTCCGCTTCGCGCCCTCGGAACGGGGGAAGAATTCGTACCAGGCGCCGACGCCGGCACGTGTGCGCTCCACCAGGATGCGCTGCTCGGCCGATTCCGTGACGAGCGTGCGCACGGGGCGCGCCGCGAAGAGAGCTGCGAGCTCGGCGTCGCCCGCCACCTCGAGGGTCACGGCGGCATCCGCTTCGCCGAGCGCGAGGGCGACGGCCGACAGACGACGGCGTTCGGCCGCAGGGCGGTCCTTCTCCGCCGCGGCGCGGGCGAAGAGCTGTGCGCCGGATGCCGTCATCACCTCGACGTCGACGCCGGCACCGATCTTCACCGCGGCGGCGTGCGCCCAGGTCGCGTGGTCGTCCGAGAACGCTTCGAAGCGGTAGCGCCACAGTCCGCGGAGATCGAGCGCGATCTCCGCCTCCCAGCGATCGGTGCCGTCGTTCAGCGGCGTGAGCCGATGCAGGGTCTGCGCGCCGTCGGGTGCGGTGAGACGGACGTGCACGCCGATGCGATCATGCCCCTCGCGGAATGCGATGACGCTGAACGGCACCACCTCGCCGGCGAACGCCTTGGCATCGAACCCGCCGGGGACGGTCGGACGGGAATCCGCCAGCGGAATCCGGCCGGTGCGTATCGCCTCGGGGACGGCGGTCGCCGGAGCGGACCGCAGAGGAATCTGGGCGGGGCTCCTCAGAGCCTCGGAACGGGATACCGTGCGTGCGGCCATATCCCGAATGTACCGCTCCTGCGCCTCCGGTGGCACCCGCGCGCGACGCGGTTGCGCGTGTCACTCCACCCGGAACAGATGCATGGATGTTCCCGGCACGGGGAGGACGTCTCCCGGGGCGAGGATCCGCTGCTCGGCATCCGGATTCTCGTCGGCGCTGGACCACAGCGAGACGAACCGTGTCGCCCCTTCGACGGCATCCGGCAGCGTGATGTCGATGGGTGTCTCGGTCCCGTGGACGATCAGCAGGATGCGGTTGAAGTCCTCGGACTCAGGGGTGGACGCCGCGACGTACTGCAGTGTGCGGTTACCGGGGTCGGTCCACTGCTCCTGCTCCATCGTCTCGCCGTTCTGGTCGTACCAGTCCATGACGCTCGCGTTGGGGATGTGCTCGCCCAGGCGCGCGTACCTGCTGGGACGCAGCGCCGGATTCTCCCGGCGCAGTCGGGTCAGCGTCGCGACGTGCGCTCGCAGATCCTCCTGCCACGGCTCGAACTCCCAGTTCAACCAGGTGAGCGCCGAATCATGCGCATACGCGTTGTTGTTGCCGCGCTGGGTGCGCCCCGTCTCGTCTCCGGCGGTGAGCATCGGGATGCCGGCGGACAGCAGCACGGTGCCGAGCAGATTGCGCATGGCCTTCCGCCTGGCGGCGAGGATCGTCGGGTCATCGGTCGGCCCTTCGGCGCCGTGGTTGAACGCACGGTTCATGTCGGCGCCGTCATGATTGTTCTCGCCGTTGGCCTCGTTGTGCTTGACGTCGTACGAGACGAGGTCGTGCAGTGTGAAGCCGTCGTGCGCGGTGACGAAGTTGACGCTCGCGAGCGGACCGCGTTCGTCCGCGAAGGTGTTGGACGAGCCAGCCAGCCTCGTCGCGAATCCGCCGATGCCGACCGGAGCCGATGCCCGCCTGGCGTAGTCGATGTCGCTGAGCCAGAAGTTGCGGACGCGATCGCGATAGCGGTCGTTCCACTCCATGAAGCCGTCGGGGAAGTTCCCGGTCTGCCACCCGCCGAGACCGACGTCCCACGGCTCGGCGATCATCTTGACGTCCTGCAGGAGCGGATCCTCCAGAATCGCCCGCAGCAGCGGATGCTCGCGGTCGTATTCGTGCGTGGCGTTTCGGCCGAGAGCCGCGGCGAGGTCGAACCGGAAGCCGTCGATCTGCATCTCGTTCGCCCAGTAGCGCAGCGAATCGAGGACCAGCCGTGCCACGGCATCCGTCGACGTGTCCAGCGTGTTGCCGCATCCGGTGGTGTCGACGTACGCGCCGTCGGGCTGCTGCCGGTAGTATCCGGCGTTGTCGATGCCGCGCAGACTCGATCGAGGACCGCCGATGCCCTCTTCCGAGGTGTGGTTGTAGACCACGTCGAGGACGACCTCGAGGCCGGCTTCATGCAGCAGCCGGACCATGCCTTTGAACTCGGAGAGCACGGCCTCCGGACCCTCCTTGCGCGCATCGTCGCTGGCGTACGCGGCGTGCGGGGTGAAGAAGTTCAGCGTGTTGTAACCCCAGTAGTTCGTCAGGCCCCGTTCGAGGAGGCGCGGCTCGGGGACGAACGCGTGGATCGGCAGCAGCTCGATCGTCGTGACGCCGATCGAGTGGAAGTACTCGATCATGGCGGGGTGCGCGAGACCGGCGTAGGTGCCGTGCAGGGCGGGCGTGACACCGGGATGCCGCTTGGTCATGCCCTTGAGGTGGCCCTCGTAGACGACGGTGCGGTCCAGTGGGATCCGGGGCTTGTGCACCCCGCCCCAGTCGAAGCCGTCGGCGATGACCACGGAGCGCCATTCCTCGTAGCCGTCCCCCTGGGCGAGGCCCTTCGCGTACGGGTCGAGCAGCAGCGTCTCGGGATTGAACGTGTTCCCGGGGCCGTGCGGCCCTCCGACGCGCAGCGCGTATCGGGTGCCGGGCTGCAGCAGGTCCGTCGTGACCTCCCACACGCTGCCCGGCCGACGTTCCAGGTCGACGGTGTCGGTGACCCAGTCGAGGTCGGTCTCGTCGAAGATGACGAGTTCGACGGATGACGCGTTCTGGGACCAGACGCGCAGGGTCGCGGTGCCGTCGTGGAGACGGACACCGAGGTCATCGAGGTGGGATCCGCCGGGGGCGGCGAACGCACGGGACACGGGCATGAGTAACACCCTAGGCCGCTTGTGTTGCAGTCTCATGTCAGGTAGCACTCGGTTCCACGACCGATTCCTGCTCCGGGGCGCGTGAAACGGGGGAGAATCGAAGCATGCAGCACTATCTCGACCACGCGGCGACGACCCCGTTGCGTCCCGAATCCCGGGACGCATGGCTGCAGGCGGTGTCGGTGATCGGCAATGCGTCGTCGACGCACGGCGCTGGTCAGGACGCCCGTCGCCTTCTCGAGGAGTCCCGCGAGCGCATCGCCGCGGTCCTCGGGTGCGATCCGATCGAGGTCGTGCTGACCTCGGGCGGAACCGAGTCCATCAATACGGCACTGCGGGGGCTCTGGACCTCGCGCCCTCCGCGGACGAGCGCGATCGTGCTGCCGGATGCCGAGCACCACGCCACGGTCGACACTGTGGCTGCCCTGGCGCGCGAGGGCGCCGAGGTGCGCGCGGTGCGCGTGACGGATCAGGCCCGCATCGATGCGGCCGCGTTCGCCGCTGCTCTTCCCGGAGCGGCGCTGGCGACCGCCTTGATGGCCAACAACGAGGCGGGGACGATCAACGATGCGGCCGCACTGTCGCGCGCAGCGAGTGACGCCGCCGTGGCGCTTCATCTCGACGCCGTCGCCGCCCTCGGACACGTGCCCCTGTCGTACCGCGAACTCCGCGGCGACGCACCGGCGGGGTCCGGCCTGGTGGCGATGAGCGTCGCCGGACACAAGATCGGCGCCCCGGTCGGGGTCGGGGCGCTCGTCGTGGCGCGGACGGCGCGGATGAGCGCGCTGATGCACGGCGGCGCCCAGCAGCGCGGGCTGCGCGCCGGAACGCAGGACATCGCCGGGGCCGCGGCGTTCGCGGCTGCTGTCGAGTGCGCCGAGGCGGAGCGCGATGCGGAATCGGTGCGGCTCGCCCGGCTCCGCGATCGGCTGGTCTCCGGCATCCTGGATCGCGTGCCGGATGCCGTGCCGCTCGGCGACCAGATCGACCGGCTCCCGGGGAACGCGCATGTGCTGTTTCCTGGGGCGGTGGGGGAGAGCCTGCTGTTCCTGCTGGATGTCGCCGGGATCGCCGCGTCGACCGGCTCCGCGTGCCAGGCCGGCGTCGCCGAGCCGTCGCACGTCGTGATGGCGATGGGACGCAGCGAGCAGGACGCGCGCAGCGTGCTGCGCTTCACGCTCGGTCGCACCTCCACCGACCAGGACGTGGATGCCGTGCTCGCGGTGATCTCGGACGTGTACGCGCGGGCATCCGGGTCCGGTTCAGCCAGCGGCTCGTAGACTGGACCCATGCGAATCCTGGCGGCAATGAGCGGCGGCGTGGACTCCGCCGTCGCGGCAGCACGAGCCGTCGAGGCGGGCCACGAGGTCGTCGGCGTGCATCTCGCGCTTTCGCGCGCCGGCGGAACCCTGCGCACCGGCAGTCGCGGATGCTGCACGATCGAGGACGCCATGGATGCCCGCCGCGCGGCGGATCGCCTCGGCATCCCGTTCTACGTGTGGGACTTCTCGGAGCGCTTCCGCGACGATGTGATCGACGACTTCATCAACGAGTATCAGGCCGGCCGGACGCCGAATCCGTGCATGCGCTGCAACGAGAAGATCAAGTTCGCCGCCCTCCTGGAGCGCGCGCTGGAACTCGGGTTCGATGCAGTGTGCACCGGTCACTACGCGACCCTGGTGCCGACGGAGGACGGCCTGGAGCTGCACCGGGCGTCGGACAATGCGAAGGACCAGTCGTACGTCCTCGGCGTCCTGACGACCGAGCAGCTCGCGCACACGTACTTCCCGCTCGGCTCGACGCCGTCCAAGGCGCTTGTCCGCGCCGAGGCCGCCGAACGCGGACTCAGCGTCGCGCAGAAGCCGGACAGCCACGACATCTGCTTTATCCCCGACGGCGACACCCGCGGATGGCTCGCGGAGAAGGTCGGCACGGCAACCGGCGAGATCGTCGATCGCACCGGCGCCGTGGTGGGCTCGCACGAAGGAGCGCACGGCTATACGGTCGGGCAGCGACGCGGCCTTCACCTCGGCGTGCCGGCCCCGGACGGCAAGCCGCGTTTCGTGCTCGAGGTGCGGCCTGTCTCGAACACGGTCGTGGTCGGTCCGAAGGAGGCGCTGGCGATCGCGGAGATCTCGGGAGAGCGGTTCAGCTGGGCAGGCGCCGCGCCGACCGCGTCTGAATTCTCCTGCGAGGTGCAGATCCGCGCACACGCCGAGCCGGTCCCGGCTCGGGCATTCGTGACGGATGCCGGGGTCCGCGTCGTCCCCGACGAACCCCTCACCGGCGTGGCACCAGGACAGACCGCCGTGCTGTATGTCGGGACGCGCGTACTCGGACAGTTCACGATCGACACGACGGTATCGGCGGTCCCGGTAGGCGTTTGAAGCCGCTCGATGTCGGCGCCCGCTCGTAGACTCATCCTGTGCCGGAGAACATCTCGCTGGAAGACGCCCGCCTCGAAGCCGAAGAGCTGACGACTCGTATCCTCGAGGCGAAGGACGCGTACTACGGGCGCGACACGTCGCTCGTCGACGATGCGACCTATGACACCTGGATGCGGCGCCTGGAAGAGCTCGAGAGGCTGCATCCAGAGCTCCAGGGTCAGGATTCGCCGACGCAGATGGTCGGGGCCGCGGAGGCGACCGGCCTCGCGACGATCGAGCACGCCGAGCGGATGCTGAGCCTCGACAACGTCTTCTCCATCGACGAACTCCGGGAGTGGGCCGCCAAGGCGCAGGCCTCCGCGGGACGTTCCGTGGCGTGGCTCACCGAACTCAAGATCGACGGACTCGCGATCAACCTGCGCTATGAGAAGGGCATGCTGACATCGGCGGCGACGCGCGGCGACGGTCGTGTCGGCGAGATCGTCACCGAGAACGCGCTGCGCCTGCCGGAGATCCCCGAGCGGCTGAGCGGGGAGGGGCACCCCGACATCGTGGAGGTGCGCGGCGAGGTGTTCATCCCCGTCGCTGCCTTCGAGCGGCTCAACGCGGCGCAGGCCTCGTTCCGCGAACGCGCTCACGCCGATGCGCTCGCGCGGTGGGAGAACCGCGGCGGCGCGAAGAGGCCCTTCGAGGAAGAGAAGGCTCGTGCGGCGGCTGCGCGGCGGTTCCCCGCATTCGCTAACCCGCGCAATGCCGCCAGCGGCGGTCTGCGTCAGCAGCTCGACAAGAAGGACGGGCTCGAGCTCGAGGCGGGCCTCCTTCGCATCGAATCGCTGGCGATGTACGTGCACGGCATCGGTGCGTGGCCGAACCCGCCGGTGGCGGCGCAGAGCGAGGTGTACGACCTGCTCGCCGGTTGGGGGCTTCCCACGAGTCCGCACTTCCGGGTGTGCGAGCAGATCGACGACGTCGTCGCCTTCGTCGCGCACTACGGCGAGCACAGGCATGACATCGAGCACGAACTGGACGGCATCGTCGTCAAGGTCGACGAACTCGCTCTGCACGACGAACTCGGCATGACCAGCCGTGCGCCGCGATGGGCGATCGCGTACAAGTACCCGCCCGAAGAGGTGCAGACGAAGCTGCTCGACATCGTCGTCTCGGTCGGGCGCACCGGCCGCGCCACACCTTTCGCGGTCATGGCCCCCGCGCATGTCGCCGGTTCCGTCGTACGTCAAGCGACGCTGCACAACAAGGACGTGGTCAAAGCCAAGGGCGTACTGATCGGCGACACGGTCGTGCTGCGCAAGGCCGGGGACGTGATCCCCGAGGTGCTGGGCCCCGTGGTCGAGAAACGCGACGGCACAGAGCACGAGTTCGTGATGCCCGTGGGGTGTCCGGAGTGCGGCACGCCGCTGCGCCCCATGAAGGAGGGCGACATCGACCTGCGCTGCCCGAACGCGCGGTCGTGCCCCGCACAGGTCCGCGGTCGCGTCGAGCACATCGGCTCGCGAGGTGCTCTCGACATCGAGGTGCTCGGCGAGGTGACCGCTGCTGCGCTCACGCAGGCCGAGCCACCCGCCGCCGCACCTCTCGACACCGAGGCCGGGTTGTTCTCGCTGGCGCTCGAGGATCTCGTCCCGATCTCCGTGGTCGTGCGCGACAGCGAGACCGGACTCCCGAAGCAGGACGACGACGGTGTCGTGAAGACTCGCTCGCCCTTCCGGCGCAATCCGACCCCGGCCGAGAAGAAGAACGGAGCCAACGCGGCGCAGCCGTCGTCGGCCGCGATCAAGCTGCTCGCCGAACTGGAGAAGGCGAAGACGAAGGAACTGTGGCGACTGCTCGTGTCCCTCAACATCCGCCACGTCGGCCCGGTTGCAGCGCGTGCGCTCGCGCAGTGGTTCGGCTCGCTGGATGCGATCCGCGCCGCATCCCGCGAGGAGCTCGCGGCCGTGGAAGGAGTGGGAGGGATCATCGCGGATTCCCTGCTGGACTGGTTCGAGGTCGATTGGCATCGCGAGATCGTCGAGCAGTGGGCGGCGGCCGGCGTGCAGTGGGCGACCCCTGGCCACCCCGGCCCTGGGGCCGCGGTGGCCGAGGGCGGCGTGCTCGATGGGCTGACGATCGTCGCGACCGGCAGCCTCGAAGGATTCACGCGCGACGGCGCGCAGGAGGCCATCATCAATGCCGGTGGCAAGGCCGCCTCCAGCGTCTCGAAGAAGACCGATTTCGTCGCCGCCGGACCAGGAGCCGGCTCGAAGCTCGCCAAGGCGGAAGAACTCGGCATCCGGATCCTGGATGCGGAGCAGTTCCGCATCCTCGTCACTGAGGGGCCGGACGCGCTGGCATGAAGCGCTACGGTCCGCTGATCGCCGTCCCAGGCGCCGTGGCGATCGGGGATCCGGGGCGCTATCACCTCCGGTTGACGCCTGATGCGGTCATTCTCCGCGATGGCGCAGAAGGTCGCGGAGTGCTCGCGTGGAACGACGTCGAGCGTGTGACGCTCGACGTTCCGACGACGCGGTTCCGGTTGCCCGGACTCGTGAGTACGGTCGTGATCGGAGCGCTCACGGTGGTCACCGCGGACCTGATCGATTTCGACCCGGACGACGGCTCGGTCGAGCTGGTCGTGGACGGCGCGTCGACGACACTGCCGCTGAGCCGGCACCATGTGGGCGGATACTGGGCGCCGACCGTCCTCGGTGCGCACCGTCTGCTCGCGCATCTCATCGGCAATCCGGCGCAGCGGTCGCTGCTCGCGCATCCGGAGCCCGTCATCGATGTGGCCGCGAAGCTCGCTCGTTCATCGGCGGATGTCGGTGGCTGACCGTCTCATCGTCCTCAACGGCATGGCGGGAGCCGGCAAGACGACACTGGCCCGGCCGCTGGCGCGCGAGCTCGGGGTGCCGCTGGTCGCGATCAAGGAAGCGCTCGGCGATGCCGTCGACGCGTCGCTGCCCACGCGCGCGGTGGGGGCACTGGCGACCGACGCGCTCTGGCGGATGGCAGGGATGCTGGAAGGGACCGTGCTCGTGGAGTCGGTCTGGCTGGCCGGGCGCGACGAGCACTGGTTCCGCCGGGGTTGCGAGGCGGTGGGTTCTTCCGTGGGGCTGGAAGTCTGGTGCGAGGCAGCGCACGACGTCATGCGCGATCGCTACCTGACGCGACCACGGCACGGCGTGCACGACGACGGGGGACGCATCGCCGAATGGGACGCCGCATCGCAGGTCGCGCGTCCGATGACGGGCTTCCCCGTGATCCGCGTCGATACCGGAGGGGTCGTCGACGTACCGGTTCTCGCCGCGACCATCTCGAGGCACGATTTCGGCTCGATCTGACCGTGCCCGTCATCGCGCAGGCCGGATCTCGAACCCATCGGTCGTGCCCGCCGGGATCTCGCGCACCTCGAGACCGTCGACGTGCGCATGGGGTGGGCCGGTGCGCATCGCACGAAGGATTCCGTCGATCTGCGCGCGGTCGCCGTGGAGCTCGGCCTCGACCGCACCGTCACGCCGATTGCGCACCCATCCCGACACGCCGCGCGATGACGCCAGGTCGTGTACGAACCAGCGATAGCCGACGCCCTGCACGCGACCGGTGACGATGACGCTGATCGATTCCATGTGTCCAGGATGCGCGTTCAACGACACGAATCCAATGTCGTATCTATGTTCTAATCTCGATCTCACACACCTGATCGAGGAGGATCACATGGGTACCAGGAAGTCTCCGACCGACGCGCAGATCACGACGTGGATGCAGGAACTGGATCGACGCGTGAGGCGCATCATCCGCCAGCACGGTGTCTTCATCCAGTTCGTCGGTGGCGATCCATCGACCAGAACCACGCAGTTCGCGTACACGGTAGGCCTGTTCGGGCTGCAGCATCCGGAGTTGCTGGTGATGGGGATGTGTCCGGATTGCGCCGCGACCGTGCTCAACGACGTCGCGGCACGCGTTCGCCAGGGGGCGGAGCTGTCGCCGGGCCAGATGATCCGGCTCGCCCGCGGCGACGAGCTGGTCGTCGAGACGCTGCCGAACCCGGGGCAGATCCTGTTCTCCGCGAACTCGTACTACCGCCGGCCGGACGCGCGTTCTGTTCCCGCGTTTCAGCTCACCTATGCGGACGCGGAGGGACGATTCCCGTGGGATGCCGGCTGCGCGATCCCGGCGTGGGAACAGCCGCGCCCGGGGGAGTTCCGCGCGTGAACGCGCTGGACGGCGTCCCGCATGTCCCGCTGGCGCAGGTCTGATCAGAGCACGCGGACGTGGCGGAGTTCATGAAGGCCGGTGGCGCCTCCGGCATCCCCGTACTTCTCGCCGCCGTCAGCCAGCCAGCCGTGGCTTTCGTAGAATCGAATCGCACGCTGGTTGCCGTCGAGCACCCAGAGGTAGGCATCGGCGAAGCCGCTGTCGCGGAGCTCGTCGTCGACCCGCGCGACCAGGGCACGCCCGATGCCGTGCGACCAGACGGAGGGGTGGGCGTAGAGCCCGGCGAGCTCGCCGCGATGCGACTGGTCCGCGTCCCGACCAGGGCCGAATCCGGCCCAGCCGACGATCCGGCCGTCGTCCTCCGCGACGAGCAGGCGATGCGCCGGCTCGTCATAGCCCTTCGGCGGAAGACCTTGCAGCGACTGCGTGATGAAGCCGGTCCACATCGTGGTCCGGCGTTCGAGGTCCAGTCCGTCCAGGATCGCCTGATCGATGAGCCCGGCGTACGCCGATCGCCAGGCATCCACATGCACTTCCGCCACGCCGGCGGCGTCCTCGACCCGCGCCCACCGCACCTTCACCATGTCGTCACAGTAACCGACGCGTGTCAGAGTCGCGAAAACGTCGCCGCTGCCGTGAGACCGAGCAGGCCCGGCTCGGTCTCGCTCAGCGGAGGAAGTCTCGCGAGGAGACGCGGTTCAGCCCTTGTGGCGGGGCTTGCGGAACGGCTTGTCGTCGCGGTCTCCGCGCGGCGGACGGCTGTCTCGGTCGTACTGGGGGCGGTCGTCACGACGCTTGTCGTCGTCGCGCGGGCGACGGGCCCCAGGGCCACGATCCGGCTTGATCTCGATCAGGCGGCCCGAGATGCGGGTGTCCTTCAGCTTGTCGAGCACCGAAGCATCCAGGTTCGACGGAAGCTCGACGATCGAGAAGTCCGGGTTGATCTTGATCGCCCCGAAGTCGTCGCGGCCGAGGCCGCCCTCGTTCGCGAGCGCTCCGACGATCTGGCGCGGCTCCACGCGGTGGCGGCGGCCGACCTCGATGCGGTAGGCCGCGTAGTCTCCGCGCCCACGGCGCTCGGTGCGCGGCGGGCGCTCACCGCGCTCCGGGCGGGAACCGGACTCGCGGGGCGGCCGGTTATCCGCGGCGACAGCGCGCGCCAGCGGGTCGTTCTGGGGGTCGAGAAGCAGGGGCGTCTCGCCCTGCGCTACGACCGCCAGTGCGGCGGCGACGTCGCCCTCGGGGACGTCGTGATTGCGGACGTAGTGCGCGACGATGTCGCGGAAGGCCTCGATGCGACTCGTCTCGCTCAGCGCGGTCGTGATGGCGTCGTCGAAGCGTGCGAGTCGCGTCGTGTTGATGTCCTCGGTGCTGGGCAGCTGCATCTGCGCCGGAGCCTGACGCGTCGCCTTCTCGATCGACTTCAACAGGTAGCGCTCACGCGGGGTGATGAAGCTGATCGCGTCACCGGAGCGGCCGGCCCGACCCGTGCGGCCGATGCGGTGCACGTAGGACTCGGTGTCGGTGGGGATGTCGAAGTTGATCACGTGGCTGATGCGCTCGACATCCAGACCACGGGCGGCGACGTCGGTCGCGACGAGGATGTCGAGTTTGCCGTCCTTGAGCTGGTTCACGCTGCGCTCGCGCTGAACCTGCGGAACGTCGCCGTTGATGGCGGCCGCCGAGTATCCGCGGGCACGCAGCTTCTCGGCGAGCGTCTCGGTCTCGTTCTTGGTGCGGACGAACACGATCATGCCGTCGAAGTTCTCCACCTCGAGGATGCGCGTCAGAGCGTCCACCTTCTGCTGGTACGAGACCACCAGGTAGCGCTGTGTGATGTTCGTGCCGGTCGCCGTCTTCGATTTGATGCTGATCTCTTCGGGATCGCGCAGATACTGCTGCGCGAGGCGGCGGATCGTCGCCGGCATGGTCGCCGAGAACAGCGCCACCTGCTTCTCTGCGGGGGTCTGCGCGAGGATCTGCTCGACATCCTCGGCGAAGCCCATCTTGAGCATCTCGTCGGCCTCGTCGAGCACGAGGTACTTCAGCTCGGACAGGTCGAGGGTGCCCTTGGCGAGGTGGTCCATGATGCGACCGGGCGTGCCGACGATCACGTGCACGCCGCGGCGCAGCGCCGACAGCTGCACGCCGTAGCCCTGTCCGCCGTAGACCGGCAGGACGTGGACGCCCTTCATCTTCGACGCGTACGACTCGAACGCCTCGCACACCTGCAGCGCGAGCTCGCGGGTCGGGGCGAGCACGAGAGCCTGCGGGATCTTCTGGGAGACATCCAGCCGCTCGAGCACCGGCAGCGCGAAGGCCGCCGTCTTGCCGGTACCGGTCTGCGCCATGCCGACGACATCGCGTCCGCTCAACAGGGTCGGGATGGTCGCCGCCTGGATCGGCGAGGGGGTCTCATATCCGAGGTCTCGGATGGCTTTGAGAACGGGCCCGGTGATGCCGAGCTCCTCGAATCCTGGGGTTGCGGGGGATTCCTCGGGGGCGTCGGTCAGCACTGCGTCTTCAGGGGTCACTACCTAAAGGTAGCGCTACGGGACGCCCCGTGTCTGTGAGATCGTCGGTCAGGACCCGCTCGTCAGTGCGAGAAGCCGCTCCTTGACCTGGCGACGCAGCACCTTGCCGATCAGCGACTTGGGCAGCTCGTCGACGACGAACACCCGCCGCGGGACCTTGTAGGGCGTCAGGATGCCGCGGGCGAACTCCCGGATGGCTTCCACGTCGATGTCGTCTGCGTCGTCCACCAGGATCGCTGCGACGACTTCCTCGCCGGAGTGATCGCTCGGAAGTCCGACGACGGCGGCATCCGAAACCAGTGGGTGCTGGCGCAGGGCGTTCTCGACCTCGGTGGGGGCCACATTGAACCCGCCCGTGATGATGAGCTCCTTGATGCGGTCGACGATGCGGACGAAGCCGGCGTCATCGATCGTGACGATGTCGCCGGTGCGGTACCAGCCGTCGACGAAGACCTCCTCGGTGGCCTCCGGCTTGCCGTAGTAGCCGGAGAACACCTGCGGGCCTCGGACGACGAGTTCTCCGGCAGACCCGGGTGCGACGTCCTTCGTGGGCTCGTCTGGGTCGACGACGCGGCATTCCGTGCCCGGCAGCGGCAGGCCGACCGTGCCGGGGACACGGTGATCGGCCACCGGGTTCGCCATGAGGACGGGCGAGCACTCGCTGAGGCCGTAGCCCTCGACGAGGTAGCCGCCGGTGGCCTCCTCGAACGGCACGACGAGTTCGTGCGGCAGTGCCATCGCGCCGGAGATCGCGACCTCGATGCCGCGAAGCGAGACGCCCTTCGCCTTCGCCGCGCTGAGCAGGCGGTCGGCGATCGGCGGAACGAGCGGCAGGAAGGTCGCGGGGTGCTTCTTGATCACATCCAGCACGAGATCGGGGTCGAACTTCGGGAACAGCACCAAGCGCGCACCCATCGACATCGCGAAGGTCAGGCACAGGGTCAGGCCGTACGCGTGGAACATCGGCAGCACGGCATACACGACGCAGCCGTTCCCGCGCTGGATCGAGGGAACCCAGGCCTGCGACTGCGCGGCGTTGGCGAGCAGATTGCGATGCGTGAGCGCCGCGCCCTTCGGCGTGCCTGTCGTGCCGGAGGTGTACTGGATGATCGCCAGGTCATCGGTCTGCGGCTTGGGGTGGGATGCGGGCAGCGGGTCGGATGACACCACGCGCTCCCACAGCACCGTCCCGCGGACCTTCTCGGTCAGCGCGGCACGTGATTCGCGCGCCTTGGCGATCGGGAGCTTCAGGGCGAGCTGCGTGAGTCGCGGCATCCCCTTCGTGACATCGACCGAGACGAGTGTCGACACGGCGAGGTCGGCGGGGAACTCCTGAACGGTTCCCACGACCTTGTTCCAGACGATGGCGTGCTTGGCACCGTGATCCTCGAACTGCTTTCGCAGTTCGCGGGGCGTGTAGAGGGGATTGTGCTCGACGACGACGGCGCCGACGCGCAGGACGGCGTAGAAGGCGACGATGTGCTGCGGACAGTTCGGCAGCACGATGGCGACGGGGTCGCCCGCCTTCACACCGAGTTCACGGAGCCCGGCTGCGGCGCGATCGATCTGCTCCTGCAGCTGCCGATAGCTGGTCTCGCGGCCGAAGAACTGCAGCGCCGGCGCGTCGGGATAGTCGCGCGCCGAAGCGGCGACGATGTCGATGAGAGACCCCTGCACCGGTGCGAGGTCTTCGGGGACGCCGGCGGCATAGCTGGCGACCCAGGGACGAGGAGGATCGAACGTCGTCATGGGCAACAGCCTATTGCGGTGCTGCGGCGTCGCAGGGGATCGGCCGCTGCGAACTAGACTGGACGGGTGTCTGAAATCACCCCCGAACTCGTACGCCATCTCGGCGTGCTCGCGCGCATCCAGCTGAACGACGACGAGGTGACGCGGCTCACGGGCCAGCTCGACGCCATCGTCGACAACATCGCGAAGGTCTCAGAGGTCGCCACCCTGGACGTCGCGGCGACGAGCCACCCGATCCCGCTCGCGAACGTCTTCCGTCCCGACGTGGTCGGTCAGACGCTGACGCACGAGCAGGTGCTGCAGAACGCACCGGATGCCGCCGACGGACGCTTCCGTGTGACCGCGATCCTGGGAGAAGAGCAGTGAGCGACATCATCCGCTGGACCGCCGCGGAGCTCGCGGGCAAGCTGACGGCCGGCGAGGTCTCCAGCCGCGAGGCCACCCAGGCGCACCTCGATCGCATCGCGGCCGTCGACGGCGACGTGCACGCCTTCCTGCACGTGAACGAGGGTGCCCTGGCAGCGGCGGACGCGGTCGACGCGGCACGCGCGGCTGGGGAGCAGCTGCACCCGCTCGCCGGCGTCCCCCTGGCGATCAAGGACGTCCTGGTCACCACGGACCAGCCGACCACGAGCGGGTCGAAGATCCTCGAGGGCTATCTCTCGCCGTACGACGCGACGGTCGTGGCACGGTCGCGCGCCGCTGGTCTCGTGCCGCTGGGCAAGACCAACATGGACGAGTTCGCGATGGGTTCCTCCACGGAGCACTCCGCCTATGGTCCGACCCGCAACCCGTGGGACCTCGACCGCATCCCCGGCGGATCCGGCGGCGGCTCGGCGGCGGCTGTCGCCGCGTTCGAAGCTCCGCTGGCGCTGGGCTCGGACACCGGCGGATCGATCCGTCAGCCGGCGCACGTCACCGGCACGGTCGGCATCAAGCCGACGTACGGCGGCGTGAGCCGGTACGGCGCGATCGCGCTGGCCTCCAGCCTCGACCAGGTCGGCCCGGTCACCCGGACGGTGCTGGATGCCGGGCTCCTGCACGACGTGATCGGTGGCCACGACCCGAAGGATTCCACGTCGCTCACCGATGTCTGGCCGTCTTTCGCCGACGCCGCACGAGACGGTGCCCGTGGCGAGGTGCTCAAGGGGCTCAGGGTCGGTGTCATCAAGGAGCTTCCGGACTCCGGATTCCAGCCCGGCGTCGCCGCATCCTTCCGCGAGTCGCTCGCACTGCTCGAGGCGAACGGTGCCGAGATCGTCGAGATCTCCACGCCCCACTTCGAGTACGGCGTGGCCGCGTACTACCTGATCCTGCCCGCTGAGGCATCCAGCAACCTGGCGAAGTTCGACTCGGTCCGCTTCGGACTGCGTGTGACGCCCGAGGGCGGCGCGACGGTCGAGGACGTCATGTCCGCGACGCGCGAGGCCGGGTTCGGTGACGAGGTCAAGCGCCGGATCATCCTGGGCACCTACGCGCTGTCCGCCGGGTACTACGACGCCTACTACGGCAGCGCGCAGAAGGTCCGCACGCTCATCCAGCAGGACTTCGCGAACGCCTTCGCCGACGTCGATGTCATCGCGACGCCTTCGGCTCCGACGACCGCGTTCAAGATCGGCGAGCGCATCGACGACCCGCTGCAGATGTACCTGAACGATGTCACGACGATCCCCGCGAACCTCGCGGGTGTGCCGGGGATCTCGATTCCCTCCGGCCTCGCGGCCGAGGACGGTCTGCCCGTCGGCATCCAGTTCCTGGCTCCCGCGCACGAGGACGCTCGCCTGTACCGGGTGGGGGCTGCGCTCGAGACGCTGCTCGTCGATTCGTGGGGTGCACCGCTGCTGACCCGGGCTCCGGAGCTCGCTGGAGGGAACCGCTGATGGCCGCTGCCAAGCTGATGGACTTCGACAAGGCGCTCGAGCTGTTCGAGCCGGTGCTCGGCTTCGAAGTGCACGTCGAACTCAACACCGAGACCAAGATGTTCTCGGACGCGCCGAACCCGGCGAACGAGAAGTACCACGCCGCCGAGCCCAACACGCTCATCGCGCCGGTGGATCTCGGTCTTCCCGGCTCGCTTCCGGTCGTGAACGCGACGGCGATCCGGTCCTCGATCAGCCTGGGGCTCGCGCTGGGCTGCTCGATCGCCGAGTCCAGCCGCTTCGCGCGGAAGAACTACTTCTACCCCGACCTCGGCAAGAACTATCAGATCTCGCAGTACGACGAGCCGATCGCTTACGAGGGCTCGGTCGAGGTGGAACTCGAGGACGGCACGATCGTCACGGTTCCGATCGAACGTGCGCACATGGAGGAGGATGCCGGAAAGCTCACCCACATGGGTGGTGCGACCGGACGCATTCAGGGCGCCGAGTACTCGCTCGTCGACTACAACCGCGCCGGGGTCCCACTCGTCGAGATCGTCACGAAGCCGATCTTCGGCGCCGAGCACCGTGCACCGGAGATCGCCAAGGCGTACGTCGCCGCCATCCGCGACATCGTGCGCGGCCTCGGCATCTCGGAGGCCCGCCTGGAGCGCGGCAACCTGCGCTGCGACGCCAACGTCTCCCTGCGTCCGCGCGGTCAGGAGAAGCTCGGCACGCGCACCGAGACGAAGAACGTCAACTCGATGCGCTCGGTCGAGCGCGCCGTCCGCTACGAGATCCAGCGTCAGGCCGCGATCCTCGCCGACGGCGGGACGATCACGCAGGAGACGAGGCATTGGCACGAGGACACCGGTACGACCTCGCCCGGTCGCCCGAAGTCGGATGCCGATGACTACCGGTACTTCCCCGAACCGGACCTGCTGCCGGTGCAGCCGCCTGCGGAGCTGATCGAGGAGCTGCGCGCTGTGCTGCCGGAGCAGCCGGTCGCACGCCGTCGCCGGCTGATGACCGAGTGGGGATTCACCGATCTGGAGTTCCAGGACGTCCGCAACGGCGGCCTGCTCGACGTCGTCGAGGCGACGATCGCCGCCGGCGCAGCGCCCGCTGCCGCGCGCAAGTGGTGGACGGGTGAGATCTCGCGCCAGGCGAACGCCGCGGAGAAGGACGCCGCGGAGCTGATCAGCCCCGAGAACGTCGCCGCGCTGCAGAAGCTCGTCGACGCGGGCATCCTCACCGACAAGCTCGCGCGCCAGGTGCTCGAAGGCGTGATCGCCGGCGAGGGCACTCCTCAAGAGGTCGTGGACGCCCGTGGTCTCGCGGTCGTCTCGGATGACGGCGCGCTTATCGCGGCGATCGACGACGCACTGGCGGCGCAGCCCGATGTCATGGCGAAGATCAAGGACGGCAAGGTCCAGGCCGCCGGTGCCATCATCGGTGCGGTCATGAAGGCGATGAAGGGCCAGGCGGATGCTGCGCGCGTGCGCGAGCTCATCCTGGAGCGCGCCGCGCAGTGACATCCGTTCGATGACGGCCACGGGCACTCGATGTCCGTGGCCTCGGCGAGAATGGACGCATGGGGCGCGGTGATGGTTCGGGCCGTATCGTCTCACCGGACGGTGCGGACGACGCGGGAACGCGCATCCTGCATGTCGACATGGACGCGTTCTACGCGGCTGTCGCCGTGCTCGATGACCCATCCCTGCGCGGACTGCCGCTGATCATCGGCGCGCCGGACGGTCGTTCGGTGGTCTCCAGCGCCTCGTACGAGGCGCGGCGTTACGGCGTGCGAGCTGCCATGCCGGTCTCCCAGGCGTTGCGGCTGTGTCCCGGGGCGCGCATCGTGTTGCCGGACTTCGCGCGCTATCAGGAGATCTCGCGCCATGTGATGGCGATCTTCGAGTCCTTCACTCCGCTGGTCGAGCCGCTGTCCGTCGACGAGGCGTTCCTGGATGTGCAGGGCGTGCGTCGGCTGTGGGGGAGCCCTGGTCGCATCGCACAGCTGGTGCGCGAGCGGGTACTCGCGGAGGTCGGCATCACCTGCAGCGTCGGGGTGGCGGCGACCAAGCACGTGGCGAAGATGGCATCGACCCTGTCCAAGCCGGACGGCATGCTGATCGTCGCCGCGGCCGACACCCTGGACTTCCTCGCCCCGCGTCCGGTGCGTGCGATGTGGGGCGTGGGCCCGAAGGCCGCCGAGGCGCTGGAGGCACGCGGCATCAGGACCATCCGCGATATCCGCGAATCGCCGCAAGACATGCTCGACCGTGCCGTGGGGCCGGCGCTCGGTCATCGATTGGTGGAGCTCGCGCGCGGAGAGGACCCGCGAACGGTCGAAACCACGCGGGTCGAGAAGAGCGTGGGGCACGAGGAGACGTTCGACGTAGACATCACCGATCGTGAGTGGTTGCGCTCCGAGCTGCTCCGTCTTTCCGACCGTGTCGCGGCACGGCTGAGGCGTGCCGAGTGGGAGACGAGGACAGTGGCGATCAAGATCCGCTTCGACGACTTCACGACCGTCAACCGCTCGCAGACGCTGTCCGAACCCACGGCCGTCGGCCAGCGCATCGGAACAGCGGCGCAGGAGCTGTTCGAGCAGATCGACCGTCGGGGCCCGGTGCGTCTGGTCGGAGTGCGGGCCGAGAAGCTCCAGCCGGCGGGTGGCGGTGCATTCGCGCTGTGGGACGACGATGAGGACTGGCGACGCATCGAAGGAGCCCTCGACAGTGCCAGAGCGCGCTTCGGGAACGCGACCATCACGCGCGCGCGGCACCTGGGCCGCGGAGAAGGACGAGGTGCACCCCGGCATCCGAAAGCGCACGGTGCGGATTGACGACGCATCACGCTGCGGAGTGGACTAGCGTTGACGCATGCCGAACATCGCAGTGGAACTTGGGAAGCAGGCGGCCGAATTCGGCGTGAAGAGCGCGTACGGCGAGCCGCAGGACGTTGATGGCACGAGCATCACGCCCGTCGCCCTGACCGTGACGGGCTTCGGCGCCGGCACGGCCGAAGCCGGCGAAGGCGGTGGCGGCTACGGCGTCTCGATCCCGCTCGGCGTCTACGTGCGCCGCGAGGAGGGGCTGCGGTTCGAGCCGAATCCCGTTCCGCTGATCGTCGTGGCGATTCCGTTCGTCTGGGTCGCGGGACGTGCGCTCGCGCGTGTCATCCGTGCACTCAAGAAGTAGTAGCCCCGACCCGGTCAGAGCAGCACTGGACGCGGCGGCGGCTCGGATCGTCGCGGCGATCTCGGACGTGTCCGCAGCCAATCCGGTGCTGCTGATCGACGGTCGCAGCGGTGCGGGCAAGTCCACACTGGCCGGGCTCGTCGCCGAGCGCTGGCCGTTGGCAGGGCGTCCGCAGGTGATCGCGATGGATTCCCTGTATCCGGGCTGGGATGGGCTGGATGCCGGAATCGAGCGGGCATTGGACGGCATCCTCCGTCCGCACGGCCGCGGGCGCATCGGCACGTGGCATCGCTGGGACTGGGAGCGCGAAGCGGATGCCGAGAGTCACGCCGTCGACCCAGCTCTCGGCGTGATCCTCGAAGGGTGCGGGACGATCACGCCGCAGACGTCCAGGATCGCCGACGTGACGGTGTGGGTGGAGTCCCCGGCAGCGGCGCGCAGGCATCGGGCTCTCGGTCGTGACGGCGACGGCTTCCGATCGCACTGGGAGAGCTGGGCGGCTCAGGAGCAGGCCCATATCGACCGCGATGATCCCCGCGGACTCGCGAACGTGCAGGTGATGATCCCGTGACCGCGGCGGGCGGCGGTCAACCGAGCTCGTCGGCGGATTGGATCAGTCCTTCGAGCCGGTAGCCGAGCCAGTCGTAGACGCCGCGGCGCGGATCGTCCTCGTCGAGGTCGTCTTCGTCGACGATGCCCAACCGGGTCGCGAGCACCAACCGGAGAGCGGTGAGCGTGCGCAACCAGGCGTCCACCTCGGCATCCGGGATCAGGATCGGCTGCGCGATGAGCGCGTCCTGTTCATCGAGCACGTCCTGCGTCTCGTCGAATCCGGACAGGGCGGCCCTGACGACGGCGGCCTCAGCGATCCGGCGATCGAGCAGGTCGTCGTGCGTGGCGGTGGCGAACGCGCGGGACGCCTCTGCGTCCTCTGGGTAGGGATTCGGGGCGAGTCGCGCGATCGCCGGATCTCCGGCGTTCTCGGTCGCATCGGCGGTGAGCATGTCCTGGAACTCGTCCAGGAGGTGCGCGAGATGGACGCCCTCGATGGCCGCGAGTTCGAGTCGCACGGAAGCGGTGGTCATTGCGGCGCCTTCCGGACGGTGGCCCACAGGCCGTAGTCGTGCATGGCCTGGGCATGCACCTCCATCGTCTCGCGCGGACCGGTGGCGACGATGGCATGGCCCTCGTGATGGACGGCGAGCATCAACTGAGTGGCGCGATCCAGTGAATAGCCGAAATACGTGCGGAACACGCGGACGACGTAGCTCATGAGGTTCACGGGGTCGTTCCACACGACGACCTGCCACGGCTCGAGCGGCGCGGCGGAGAGATCGAGATGTTCGTCGACGGCGGGGGTGGAGATCGGGGTGCTCATGCCCAGCCCAGTTCGTGAAGCTGCTCGTCGTCGATGCCGTAGAAGTGCGCGATCTCGTGGACGAGGGTCGTATGGATCTCGTCGCGCAGCTCATCCTCGGTGTCGCACTGCTCGAGGTGCGGCTCGCGGTACACGATGATGCGATCCGGAAGCTCGCCGAGCCCGTACTGGCCGCGCTCGGTGAGGGCCAGTCCGTCGTACAGGCCGAGCAGGTCGAGACTGCCGTCCTCCGGGCGGTCCTCGACGACGAAGACAACGTTGTCGAGTCCGTCGACCATGTCATCGGGCAGGAGATCCAGCTCGTCGACGACGAGCTGTTCGAAGGCCGCGGCATCCATTTGCATCGTTCTCCAGCCTAGGGCGCGGACGGTGCTCAGGGATGCAATCAATGCACGAACAGCAGCAGCCCGGCGACCGCGAGGAAAAGCGCGCCGAACACGACGTTGAGGATGCGCTGCCCGCGTGACGTCCTGGTGAGTCGGCGGAACGGCTTCGCTGCGGCTGCGAAGAAGAACCACATCACGATGACATCGACGATCACCACAGTCGAGATCAGGATCAGGTACTGGGGGAGTGCGGGTTGATCGAGGCGGATGAACTGCGGGATGAATGCCAGGAAGAACACGATCGCCTTGGGATTGAGCAGGTTGACCCAGAACCCGCGGCGCACCATCGAGAGTCGGCCCTCCGGCAGGCGGGTCGTCTGGGCGGCATCCGGCTCGGAGGTCGGCTTCGTCAGGATCATCCGGATGCCGAGGAACACGAGATACGCGGCACCCGCGTAGCGGACGACGTCGAAGAGCAGCGGGGAACGGGCGACGAGCAGACCCACGCCGGCCGCGACGATCATGACGTGGACGATCAGCGCCAGCTGCTGGCCGATCACGCCCCACACGGCGCGGCGCCAGCCTTCGTTGAGCGCGTTCGACATCGTGTTGATCGCGCCGGCGCCCGGCGTGAAGCTGATGACGACCGACGCTGCGAGCAGAGAGAGCCAGACGGTCAGCGACACCTGGCGATTCTATGGTCAGTTCCGGTGCTCTCCGAACCGGGACTCGAATGACTCAGGCGTGCGGGGTGACGACCGCGCGGCCGCTGAGCTTGCCGTCGTGCAGGTCGTGGTAGGCCTGCAGCGCCTCGTCCATCGAGTACGTCTTCACCTGCGGCGTGATCTTGCCCGCGCGGTACAGCTCGACGACCTCGTACAGCTCTTCGATCGTGCCCCAGTAGGTGTTGGTGAGCTCCGCCTCGTAGGGGTTCGCGTAGAAGTTCCACTCGACCGGACCACCCGCGACGCCGACGACGGTGATCCGCCCCCGACGGGCGACGACCTGCTGAGCGAGCGTGATCGTCGGTGTGATGCCGACGAAATCGAAGACGGCGTCGACTCCCTGGCCACCGGTCGCTCCGCGGATACGATCCGCCTGTCCTTCGCCGCCTTCGATCGTCTTCGCGCCGGCTTTCTCGGCCTCGGCCATCGCCTCGGGCTTCGTATCGGTGGCGTAGACCGTCGCGCCGGTGATCGCCGTGAGGATCTGCACGGCGATCTGGCCGAGACCGCCGAGGCCGATCACGAGGGCGGACTTCCCGCCGCCCTGCAGCCTCGGAAGTGCGAGTTTGATCGCGTGGTACGGCGTGAGGCCGGCATCCGACAGCGGTGCGGCCACGACAGGGTCGGCGTCACCGAGCGGCACGAGGTTTCGCGCCGGGACTGTCATGTACTCGGCCATGCCGCCGTCGCGGCCGAGGCCGGTGGCGAGATACGGCTGAGTCGCCGCGTTGTAGCAGTACGTGTCCTGCCCGCGCGAGCACGCAGGGCAGTGACCGCAGCCGATGGGACCGTACGACAGGAACGCGTCGCCGACCGCCAGACCGGTGACGCCGTCGCCCAGCTCCTCGATCCATCCGGAGTTCTCGTGTCCGAGCGTGTAGCTCGGTGCGAGCTGCTCGCCCATGGTCTCGTCGAACTGCTCGAAGACGGCGACGTCGGAGTGGCAGGCGCCCGCGCCTGCGATCTTGAGGAGGACTTCACCCGGCCCCGGTGTCGGACGAGGGACATCCTCGATGGTCGGGAACGTCTTCCAGGCGGTGAAGCGGACGGCTTTCACAGTGGACTCCTCAGGTCGGCGGCATCCGTATGACGATCCTACCGAGGACGCGAAAACAGTTCGAGGTGTTCGCGGCCGAATGGATCGGACGCGAACACCTCGATGATGTGGGGTGGCTAACGGGGCTCGAACCCGCGACCCCCGCGACCACAACGCGGTGCTCTACCAACTGAGCTATAGCCACCATGCGCCCGCTTGTCAGCAGGCAACCAGACGATTCTAATACACGTCTGGCGGTGCGAATGACACGTGCGTCAGATGTCTTCGGCGAATGTGGAGACCGTGGCGGTCGCGATGTCGCGTGCTTCATCGCTGGACGGTCCGGGCTCGGGCACGAAGACCGCTTCGCGGTAGTAGCGCAGTTCGCGGATCGACTCGAGGATGTCGGCGAGAGCGCGATGCCCGCCGTCCTTCGCAGGCGCCTGGAAGAAGACACGCGGATACCAGCGTCGGGACAGTTCCTTGATGCTGGACACGTCGACGTTGCGGTAGTGCAGCCACTGGTCGATCTGCGGCATGTACTTGGCGAGGAACATGCGATCCGTGCCGATGGTGTTGCCGGCGAGGGGGGCCTTGCGCTCGAGCGGCACGAAGCGCTTGATGTAGGCCAGCGTCTGCGCCTCGGCCTCCGCCAGGCTGACGCCCGCCGGGATCTCCTCGATCAGGCCCGAGGAGCGGTGCATGTTCGTGACGAAGTCGTTCATGTTCGTCAGTGCTGCATCGCTCGGCTTGATCACGATCTGGAAGCCCGGATCGAGCGGCTTCAGCTCGAAATCGGTGATGACGACGGCGATCTCGACGAGTTCGTCGATCTGGAGATCGAGTCCCGTCATCTCGCAGTCGATCCAGACGAGTCGATCGTTCTCAGACGCAGTTGCCATACAGGCATCCTAATGAGCGCACAGACATTGGTCCCTGGCACGGTAGCGTTAAGGTGATCGCCTCCGTAGCTCAGAGGAAGAGCAGCGGCCTTCTAATCCGCCGGTCGCAGGTTCGAATCCTGCCGGGGGCACACCTGAATCTCACCTCAGATAGCGCAGCGTCTGGACCGCTTCGTCGACCGTCCAGAATTCGCCGATGAGCCGGAACGCGCCGGACGCGAGGTGAAGACGCTCGGCGCGGTAGCGCAGCCCCAGCGGCTCTGCCGCGATGCGGAGATGGCCGAGGATGCGCCCCGCGGCATCCTGCACGCGCCACAGATGATCGCCCGCTCTGATGAGGTTCTCGCGGCTGGACGACAGCTTCGGGGTCGCGTAGGGGATGTCGGGAAGGGCGGTGATCGTGTGAGTGTGCATCGGTATCTCCTCTCGTGATCGAACATATGACCGACCACCGACATTGCCGTGAAGAGGGTTGTCGACGGCGGGCACTCGCCCTGCACAGCGGAGACGAATGACGGAGTTCTCCACCGTTCCCGTCGAAGTCGGGCGAAGCGCTGTGCGCGGCAGGCACTGATCCGGGCACGCTGTTCGTCAGCCGGGCGCGACCCGGGATCTTGAGGAGAAGGCGATGAACGACACCATCACGATCATGGGATTCATCGGGAACGACCCCGGCGGCAACACCACGGCGAGCGGTGTGCCCGTCGTGAACTTCCGGGTCGGCAGCAGTCAGAGCCGCTACGACGCGAAGACGCAGACCTGGGTCGACACGGGGACCAACTGGTACAACGTGTCGGCCTACCGGCAACTCGCCGTTCAGGCGCGTGCGTCGCTGCAGAAGGGGCATCCGGTGATCGTGACGGGGCGGCTTCGCGCCAGGGACTGGGACAACGGCACCGCACGCGGAACGAGCCTCGACATCGACGCCGAGGCGATCGGTCATGATCTGCGCTGGGGGACGAGCGCCTTCGTCCGCAACCGTCCGGCGGCCGGTCGTGCATCGAGCTCGGAGGAGGCGGAGTCCATGCCGGCTGATCGCGACCCGGCGTCCGAATCCGAGATGGACGAGGACTCCGTGCGGGAGGAGGACGCGGACGGTGTCAACCCGGCGTGGGGACTGGAACCGACCCACAACGCCGCCTGACGCCGCTCACGGGGGTCGGCGATGCATGCCCCCTAGACTCGAACCGTGCCTCGCCGACCTGCCGCTCCTGCCGCGCGCGCATTCGCGTACTCCGCTGCGGCGATCCTTGCACTCACTCTCGTGGCGTGCTCTCCGCAGCCGACGGACCCCCCGACGCCCTCGACGGCGGTTTCGTCTGGGCCCACCCCCGGAGCGACGGCCGAAGCCACAGAGCCCGCTGCACCGGCGCTCGTGCCCGACGGGACGGCAGCCGACAATCTGCCCCTGTTCGCTTCGGTCACGGCGCAGGTCTGGGCCTCCGAGCAGCGCGCGCAGGGACGCGCGTACATCGACGCGCTCGTCGCCGCCGGCTTCGACAAGGCGGCCATGCAGGTCACCGCGGACGAGACGACCGTGGGCAACCCGGTCGAGAGCCTCCAGTTCTCGGTCCGCTGGGGCGACGCAGAGTGCCTCGTCGGTCAGGTCGGACCGTCGACCGGTGAACCAGTGACGACCGTGACGGACCAACTCGCCGAGGGCAGGTGCCTCGTCGGGACCACGCGCCCCATCGACTGGTGACCGGCAACCGCACATCGCTCAGCCGGTAGGCTGGGGTGTCGATTCACGACGCCAACAGAAGGAGCGGTTTTCCGTGGCAGAGTACATCTACTCGATGGTCCGTGCACGCAAGGCGGTGGGCGACAAGCTCATCCTCGACGACGTCACGATGGCGTTCCTCCCCGGCGCGAAGATCGGTATGGTCGGCCCGAACGGCGCCGGTAAGTCGACGATCCTTAAGATCATGGCCGGCATGGACACGCCGTCCAACGGCGAGGCCAAGCTCAGCCCCGGGTTCTCGGTCGGCATCCTCATGCAGGAGCCCGAGCTCGACGAGACCAAGACGGTCCTCGAGAACATCCAGGACGGCGTCGCCATCAAAGCCAAGCTCGACCGCTTCAACGAGATCTCGGCGCAGATGGCCGACCCTGACGCGGACTTCGACACGCTTCTCGCCGAGATGGGAGTGCTCCAGGAGGAGATCGACGCCGCAGACGGTTGGGATCTGGACTCCCAGCTCGAGCAGGCGATGGACGCTCTGCGCACTCCGCCAGGAGATGCGGAGATCGCCCCGCTGTCGGGTGGAGAGAAGCGCCGCGTCGCCCTCGCGAAGCTGCTGCTGCAGAAGCCGGACCTTCTCCTGCTCGACGAGCCCACCAACCACCTCGACGCAGAGAGCGTGCTCTGGCTCGAGCAGCACCTGCAGGCGTACAAGGGAGCCGTGATCGCGATCACGCACGACCGGTACTTCCTCGACAACGTGGCCGAGTGGATCGCCGAGGTCGACCGCGGTCGTCTGATCGGCTACGAGGGCAATTACTCCACCTACCTGGAGAAGAAGGGCGAGCGCCTCGCCATCCAGGGCAAGAAGGACGCGAAGCTCGCCAAGCGGCTCAAGGACGAACTCGAATGGGTGCGTTCCAGTGCGAAGGGGCGCCAGACCAAGTCGAAGGCGCGTCTCGCCCGCTACGAGGAGATGGCCACAGAGGCGGAGCGCACCAGGAAGCTGGACTTCGAGGAGATCCAGATCCCCGCCGGCCCCCGCCTCGGAAGCATCGTCATCGAGGCGAAGAACCTCAAGAAGGGCTTCGGCGACCGCGTTCTCATCGACGGTCTGAGCTTCAGCCTTCCGCCGAACGGCATCGTCGGCATCATCGGCCCGAATGGCGTCGGCAAGACGACGCTGTTCAAGACGATCGTCGGCCTCGAGCCGCTCGACGGCGGAGATCTGAAGATCGGCGAGACCGTCAAGATCAGCTACGTCGACCAGTCCCGCGCGAACATCGACCCGAACAAGAACCTGTGGGAGGTCGTATCAGACGGCCTGGACTTCATCACGGTCGGCAAGACCGAGATCCCTTCCCGCGCCTACGTCTCCAAGTTCGGCTTCAAGGGCCCCGATCAGCAGAAGAAGGCCGGTGTGCTCTCCGGTGGAGAGCGCAACCGCCTGAACCTCGCCCTCACCCTCAAGGAGGGCGGCAATCTCCTCCTGCTCGACGAGCCCACCAACGATCTGGACATCGAGACCCTGGGCTCGCTCGAGAACGCCCTGCTCGAGTTCCCCGGCTGCGCCGTGGTCATCACCCACGACCGGTGGTTCCTCGACCGCATCGCCACGCACATCCTTGCGTACGAGGGCACCGACGAGAACCCCGCCAAGTGGCACTGGTTCGAGGGCAACTTCGAGGCGTACGAGGCGAACAAGATCGAGCGCCTCGGCCCTGATGCAGCGAACCCGCACCGTTCGACGCACCGCAAGCTCACGCGTGACTAGGCTGCACATCCCCATCCACCTGCGATGGGGTGATCTCGACGCGTTCAATCACGTCAACAACACCTCGATGCTCAAGCTCCTCGAGGAGGCGCGCGTGCGCGCCTTTTGGAAACCGGGCCCGGGGGAGCAGGCACCGTCGACGGCGGTGCTCGACTCCGGGATCGAGCAGGGCGTCCTGACGCTCATCGCCCGGCAGGAGATCGAGTACCTCGCCCCTGTGCCGTACCAGCGGCATCCCCTTGAGGTGCAGATGTGGTTCGGCAAGCTCGGCGGGTCCAGTGTCGAGGTCTGCTACGAGGTCCACAACGACCCCGCGTCCGTCGAGCGCACCGTATATGCGCGCTCGACGGCGGTGATCGTGCTCGTAGACGCGCAGACCGGGCGTCCGACGCGCATCACTCCCGAGATGCGCGCCGCGTGGGAGCCGTACGTCGGCGAATCGATCGTCTACGCGCACCGCTGAACCGCAACGGCCACTGGCCGTGTCGCGGGTCAGCGCCCCGCGTCGCCCTCGGGCACGCGGATCATGATCTCCTGGGCGACGCTCGCGACGAGCGCGCCGTCGCGCGCGTAGATGCGTCCTGAGGCCAGTCCGCGCCCGCCACGGGCATTCGGCGACTCCTGGACGTAGAGCAGCCATTCGTCGGCGCGCGCCGACCGATGCCACCACATGGCGTGGTCGAGGCTCGCGACCTTGAGGCCGGTGAGCCCCCAGGCGACGCCGTGCGCGCGGAGGATCGACTCCTGGATCGTCATGTCGCTGAGATACGCCAACGCGGCACGGTGCAGACGCTCGTCGTCCGGCATCTGCGACCGGATCCGCATCCAGACGGCTTGATGCGGACGCCGCTCGCCTTCGACGGTCAGATAGATCGGACCCTCGACGTGGCGCACATCGGCAGGGCGATCCCGCAGCATCCGCATCGACAGCGGATGCACGCCGGCGACAAGGTCCTCGTCCGGTGCGACGTTCTCCGGTGCCGGCACACCGGAAGGCATGGGGACGGCATGCTCGACCCCAGGGCTCTCGTCCTGGAACGACGCGATCATCGAGAAGATCGGCACGCCGTTCTGGTAGGCCTGCGAGCGGCGCGTCGAGAAGGACCGGCCGTCGTGGATCCGGTCGACGGCGATCGTCAGCCCCTGCGACGCATCGCCAGGTCGCAGGAAGTACCCGTGCATCGAGTGCACCGCGCGCTCCGGGGGCATTGTCCGTTCGGCGGCGATGAGCGACTGCGCGAGCACCTGCCCGCCGTAGATGCGCCCTGACGGCATCGCATGCGAGCGACCGGTGAAGATGTCCTCCGTGGTACGCGCGGAACTCTCGTCCAGATCGAGAACATCCAGCAGCAGTTCGACGGATGCCTCGGCGTGCGCGTCTTCGCTCATGACGGTCCCTCCCGCGGCCCGGCGCCGCACCTCGGTAGTCTAGAGCGCGTGCCTCCCCGCCTCGTGCTCGCCGATCCCGAAACCGCCAGAGACGTCCTGACCTTCGTCGGCCGCGCCACGCGCATCTCCGATGAGGGGGTGCGGCTGCAGGCCCGCGGCGGTGTCCTCGCGCTCACGACGGCTGTCCTCGCCCCGCACGGGCTCTTCGACCAGACCCCGACGGTCCTCGCCATGCGGATCGTTGGGGCCGATCCCGAGCTGGAGTGCGATCTGGTGGTCGCCTCCCTCGCGGCGACGGAGGACGATCGGATGCTGGAGTTGCCGGAGACCGCACTGTCGCCGTCCTGGGCCGGTATCGCACCACCGCGTGGCGATTGGCAGCAGGAGGCCTCGCTCACGGCATCCGGCATCGCCCAGCGCGCCCAGTGGGGCATCAGCGCCGTCGCGCACGGAACGATGCCCGGCGCAGGGGAGGAGGCGGTCAGGGCGCTGCGCGCCGCGATCTGGGGCGAGCCGGACCCCGACCTCAGCGACCTGCCGCGCGGCATGGCGTTCGCCGCCGACGCGCTGGGATTCATCTCCGGGGAAGAGGAGATCCCGGTGATGCGCTCGGGGCGCTGGACGCGGATCGCGTTCCGTCGAGGGCACGTCCTCGCCCGTGGCCCGGTGGCATCCGGTCTGACCGCAGTCCGCGGAACCGGCACAGCGGGCTAGGTCAGCGCGCCGCCGCGCGTCCGGCCTGACGGCCCGAGAACAGACAGCCGCCGAGGAAGGTCCCCTCGAGTGCGCGATACCCGTGCACGCCGCCACCGCCGAATCCACTCGCCTCGCCTGCGGCGTACAGCCCGGGGATCGGAGCCCCGTCGGCACCGAGTGCCCGCCCGTCGAGGTCGGTCTGGATGCCCCCGAGCGACTTGCGTGTCAGCACGTGCATCTTCACGGCGATCAGCGGACCGGCTGCCGGATCCTGCAGCCGATGCGGGGTCGCTGTGCGGATGAGCTTGTCGCCCCGATAGGAACGCATCGAGCGCAGCATCCCGATCTGCGCGTCCTTGGTGAAGTCGTTGTCGATCTCGCGGTCGCGGGCGACGATCTCCTGCCTGACGCGTTCGAGGTCCAGCAGTTCGCCGCCCGGAGCTCCGCGCAGCTGCTCCAGGAGCGTGTCGAGATCGTTCTCGACGATGAAGTCCTCGCCTTCGTCGAGGAACGCCTGCACGGGCCCTGTGGGGCCCTTGGCGAGGCGGGACTTCAGCAGCAGCGGGACGTCCTTCCCGGTGAGATCCGGATTCTGCTCGCTGCCCGAGAGCGCGAATTCCTTCTCGACGATCTGACGGGTCGTGATGAACCAGGAATGATCGTGTCCGGTCGCCCGCAGGTGGGAGAGGGTGCCGAGAGTGTCGAACCCGGGGAACAGCGGCACGGGGAGCCTCTTGCCGGTGGCGTCGAGCCACAGCGACGACGGACCAGGCAGGATCCGGATGCCGTGGGCCGGCCATACCGGATCCCAGTTCGTGATCCCCTCGACGTAGTGCCACATCCGGTCGCCGTTGATCAGGTGCGCGCCGGCGGCGGCCGAGACGGCATGCATGGACCCGTCGACATAGGCGGGCACTCCCGAGAGCATGTGCGACGGCGGGCTGCCGAGGCTTTCCGGCCAGAACGCGCGCACGAGGTCGTGGTTGCCGCCGATGCCGCCGGAGGCGACGATCGTCGCGCCAGCGGCGATCTCGAACGCGCCGACGACCTCACGGCTGCTCGCCACGCCGCGGGGTTCGCCGGTGCCGGCGAGGACATCGCCACGTGCGCCGGTCACTGCACCGTCCGACACGATGAGTTCGTTCACGCGATGGCGAGGAAGGATCGTCAGCGTCCCGGCATCCTCGGCGGTGTGCACGGCCGCTGCGAAGGGCTGGACGATTCCTGGGCCCGTGCCCCAGGTGATGTGGAACCGGGGAACCGAGTTGCCCGGCCCGAGCGCGCCATAGCCGCCGCGCTCCGCCCACCCGACGACGGGGAAGAACCCGACGCCCTTCTCGCGCAGCCAGGCGCGCTTCTCGCCAGCGGCGAATCCGAGGTACGCCTCGGCCCACCTCTTGGGCCAGGCGTCCTCCGCGCGATCGAAGCCGGCGTTTCCGAACCAGTCCTGCGTCGCCAGCTCGAGCGAGTCCCTGATGCCCATGCGGCGCTGCTCGGGGGAGTCGACGAGGAAGAGACCGCCGAACGACCACCATGCCTGTCCGCCGAGGTTCGAGCGCGGCTCCTGGTCGATGAGGACGACCCGCCTGCCTGCCGCGGACGCCTCTGCAGCGGCGACGAGGCCGGCCAGCCCCCATCCGATCACGAGTACGTCTGCGGACAGGGGCGTGGTCGTCATCAGCTCTCCGTCGAATCCTGACTGCGGGTCTCCAGTGTCGGCCGGCCGACGGCGGCGGGGCCGATCCCGGACGGCTCGAATGTGTTCACCATGGCATACGCGGCGCGTTCCAGGTAGTCCCAGAGCGTCGATTCGTGCAGCGGCGACAACTGCGCCTCGTCCACTGCGGTGCGCATGCAGCGCAGCCAGCGGTCCCTCGCATCCGGATCGACGTGGAACGGCATGTGCCGCATGCGCAGCCGCGGATGCCCTCGTGTCTCGCCGTACGTCGTCGGCCCTCCCCAGTACTGCACGAGGAAGAGCGTCAGCCGCTCAGCGGCGGGGCCGAGATCCTCTTCCGGGTACATGGGCTTGAGCACCGGGTCGAGCGCGACTTCGCGGTAGAACGTCGCCACCAGCTTCTCGAACGTCTGGTATCCGCCGACCTCATCGTAGAACGTCACTTCTTCTCATCTCCTGGGGCGGTGGTCCCCGCGGACCCACCGGACTTCTTCCGGCGCCAGATGCCGCGTTCGACGACCGGGGGGACGCCCGTCACGGCGTTGGGGCGGGTCCGGGGCGGGTTGGCTCCTCGGACGCGTCGTGCGCCGTCGAGGCCGGTCGGGGTGACGGTGGTCATGCTGGGCACGCCGATCTCGAGCTCGTCGAGGCGCCTCTTGAGCCGTGCCCGCAGCTCCTGTGCGACGTCGTCCTTCGCGTTCGCCCGCGTCTTCATGACGACGCGAACGACGAGGGCGTCGCCCGTGATCGACTCGAGTCCCCAGATCTCGGGGCGCTCCACGATCCGCGTGCGCCACTTCGGGTCCTTGGCGAGGTCCTGCGCGGTCTCCAGCATCGCCTTCTCGACCGCTTCGAAATCGGCATCGGGTGCGACGCCGAGGTCGATGATGGCGCGCGCCCACCCCTGAGACATGTTGCCGATGCGCGTGACTTCGCCGTTGCGCACGTACCAGAGCGTTCCGTTGACATCGCGCACCTGGGTGATGCGCACGCTCACGTATTCCACGACGCCGGAGGCGAGGCCGAGGTCGACCACGTCGCCGATTCCGATCTGGTCCTCGGCGACGATGAACATCCCGTTGAGGACGTCCTTGACGATGTTCTGCGCTCCGAAGCCGAGGCCGGCGCCGACAGCGGCGGTGAGCAGGGTGAGCGACCCGAGGAGGTTGGAATCGAGCACGTTCACGGTCAGCACGACCGCGATCACGACGAGCATGACGTTCACGATGTTCTGCAGGATCGTGCCGAGCGTCCTCGTCCGCTGCACGAGGCGCATGTCGGCCAGAGGCGATCGCTCGATCGCCTGCGTGTCGTCGACGGATGCCTTCGACTTCGCACTGTCCACGATCCGGTGCACGACACGGCGGATCACGACTCGTAGCACCAGTGCGATGACGACGCAGACCGCGATGATGATGGCGATCTGCAGCGCCCTGCCTCCGACGGTCATGAGCACGGCCATCACCTGGTCCCACAGCGTGGGGGTGGTCTCGGGTTCCGGGGCCGGATCGGTCGCAAAGGGGAGGAGAAGCACCTCCTGATCCTACCGATCGGGCCTCTGCATCGGTCAGCGCTCTTCGTCGCGGCTCTGCGCCGCGAGCGAGCGCTCGACGTCGGCGAGGTTCTCGTTCACGAGGCGACGCAGCGCAGGCGCGGCATCCTGGTTGGCGGACAGCCATGCGCGAGTGGCGTCTCGCAGTTCACGGCTCGCGAGTGCGGTCGGGTACAGACCGACGATCAGGTAGTTCGCGATCTGGTACGTGCGCGACTCCCAGATCGGAATCAGCATGTCGAAGTAGGCCGGCACGAACTCGCCGAGCACTTCGACGCCCGCCGGATGGACGAATCCGAGTGCGGCGGCGCGGATGATCGTGTTCGGGGCCTCGTCCGACTCGACGAGCGAAGCCCATGCGGCCTTCTTGTCGGCGATCGTCGGCAGCGCGGCCCGTGCCTGGGCGGCGAATTCGGCGCCCTTGGATGTGTTGTCCGCGGCGAGAGCCGCGTCGATGGACGAGGCATCCGTCGCACCGATCGTCGCGAGGCCGACCAGCAGCTGCCAGGACAGGTCCGTGTCGATCTCGAGCCCTGGCAGGGTCTCCTCACCGGAGCGCAGGCGGCCGACGATGCCCGCGTGCTCGCCGGTGACGAGGTTGCCGGCGAAGGCGGTGACGAACTGCAGCTGGCTGTCACTGCCCGCCTCGGCACCCTGCGCGAGCTCCCACAGTCCGTCGGCGACCTTCTGACGGGCGGATCTCCGGTCATCGGGTGCGACATAGAGGGTCGCGGCGGTGCGCAGCTGCGCGAGCGTGGTCCGCACCGTCGTCGACTCGGTCTCGCGACCGATGTTGCCCAGGACGAGATCGATGTAATCGGATGCCGCGCTCTCGGCGTCGCGGGTCTGATCCCACGCGGCGCCCCACACCAGCGAGCGGGCGAGCGGGTCAGAGATGTCTGCGAGGTGCGCGACGGCGGTGGCCAGCGAGCGGTCGTCGAGACGGATCTTCGCGTAGGCGAGGTCGTTGTCGTTCAACAGCACGAGCGCGGGGCGCTTGAGGCCCTTGAGCTCAGGTACCTCGGTGCGGTCGCCGTCGACGTCGATCTCGACGTAGTGCGTCCGGGTCAGCGAGCCGTCGACGAGATCGTAGAACCCGATCCCCAGGCGGTGCGGGCGGATGGTCGGATAGTCGGCCGGCGCGGTCTGCGTCACCGCGAAGCGGCTGATCCGGCCGTCGACGTCCTCCTCGACGATGGGCGCGAGCGTGTTGACGCCTGCCGTCTCGAGCCACTTCTTCGACCACGTGCTCAGGTCGCGGCCGCTGGTGGCCTCCAGCTCGGTGAGCAGGTCGCTCAGTTCGGTGTTGCCCCAGGAGTGCTTCTGGAAGTACTGCGACACACCGGCGAAGAACGCCTCGATCCCCACCCAGGCGGCGAGCTGCTTGAGAACGGATCCGCCCTTGGCATACGTGATGCCGTCGAAGTTGACCTGGACGTCCTCGAGGTCGTTGATCTCGGCGACGATCGGGTGCGTGGAGGGAAGCTGGTCCTGGCGATACGCCCAGGTCTTCTCCATGGCGTTGAACGTGGTCCATGCCTCGGTCCACTCGGTGGCCTCGGCGGTGGCGATGGTCGATGCCCACTCGGCGAACGACTCGTTCAGCCACAGGTCGTTCCACCACTTCATGGTGACCAGGTCGCCGAACCACATGTGCGCGAGCTCGTGCAGGATCGTGACGACGCGACGCTCCTTCACGGCATCCGTCACCTTGCTGCGGAAGACGTAGGTCTCCGTGAACGTGACGGCCCCGGCGTTCTCCATCGCACCGGCGTTGAATTCGGGGACGAAGAGCTGGTCGTACTTCGCGAACGGGTACGGCACGCCGAACTTCGACTCGTAGTACTCGAAGCCCTGGCGGGTCTTGTCGAAGATGTAGTCGGCGTCCAGGTGCTGCCACAGGCTCTTGCGCCCGTAGACGCCGAGTGGGATGACGCGGCCGGAGGCGCTGGTCAGCTCCGAGAAGGTCGACTCGTACGGCCCGGCGACGAGCGCGGTGATGTAGGACGAGATGCGCGGCGTCGGCTCGAAGCCCCAGGTGGCGATGGCGCCGTCGCCGGAGCCCGTCGACGGGTCGTGCACGATCGGCTCAGGGGTGGGGGAGTTCGATACGACCTTCCAGGCGGCCGGGGCCGTCACCGTGAACTGGAACGTGGCCTTGAGATCGGGCTGCTCGAAGACGGCGAACACGCGGCGGGAGTCCGGCACCTCGAACTGCGAGTAGAGGTAGACCTCGCCGTCGACCGGGTCCACGAAGCGGTGCAGCCCCTCTCCGGTGTTGGTGTACTCGCAGTCCGCGTCGACGACGAGCACGTTCTCGGCCTGCAGATCGGCGAGCGCGATGCGCGACTCGGCGAACACCTCGCTCGGGTCGAGCTGCTCGCCGTTCAGCGAGATCTCGCGGACCTCGCGCGCGATGAGATCGATGAAGGTGTAGCTTCCCGGCTGGGCGGTGAATCGCACCACGCTGCGCGATCCGAACACCTCCTCGCCCTTCGTCAGGTCCAACGAGACCTGATACGACTGCGTGTCGATGAGGGCTCGACGCTCCTGCGCTTCGATACGGGTGAGATTCTCTCCAGGCACAGCTTTTCTCCCAGGGGTCAGGGGTGCGACCGCTCCACGACGCTGCTGGCGCCGACGGCAACCATGACAGCCTACGCCAGGACGCGGCCGAGGCGAACGACCGGAGGTGCAAGGATGGAGGGGTGAGTGCGAACACCTCTTCCCCTGTTCCCTTCGCTTCGCCCGCTGCGGCTGACGGCGTCCCCTTCGTCGAGACGCCCGTCGCGTACGACGGCATCCTGCTCGCCGGATTCGGCGGGCCGGAGGGGCAGGACGATGTCATCCCTTTCCTGCGGAACGTCACGCGGGGGCGCGGCATCCCGGATGAGCGACTCGAAGAGGTCGCGCACCACTATCGGCACTTCGGCGGCGTCAGCCCCATCAACGCCCAGAACCGCGCGCTCAAGGCCGCTCTGGAAGCCGAACTGCGCCGCCGGGGCATCGACCTGCCGGTGTACTGGGGCAACCGCAACTGGGAGCCGTACCTGGAGGATGCCGTGCGCGATGCGGCGGCGGAGGGGGACACCTCCCTGCTCGCCTTCGCGACCAGCGCGTACAGCTCGTTCTCCAGCTGCCGTCAGTACCGCGAGGACTTCGCACGCGTGCTCGAGGACACCGGTCTGGGCGAGACGGTGACCATCGACAAGATCCGGCCCTTCTTCGACCACCCGGGGTTCGTCGACGCCTTCCTCGAGGGCGTCCGCGCGGCGATCGAGGGCTACCTGGCCGAGGGGATTCCCGCTGACGGGATCCAGGTGCTCTTCTCGACGCACAGCGTGCCGATCGACGACGCCAGGCGATCCGGCCCGCGGGATGTCGACTGGGGACCCGGCGGTGCCTATGCGGCGCAGCACGAAGCCGTCGGCGCGTGGGTCATGGACCGCGTCGAGGCGGAGATTCCGGCGGCCGGCGCGGTGGAGTGGGAGCTCGTCTACCAGTCACGATCCGGTCCGCCGACGCAGCCCTGGCTCGAGCCGGACGTCTGCGACGTCATCGGAGAGCTTCCAGGGCGGGACAAGTCAGCGGTCATCGTGGTGCCGCTGGGCTTCATGAGCGACCACATGGAGGTGCTGTGGGACCTCGACACGGAGGCCGCCGAGGCTGCTGAGGAAGCCGGCCTCGCGTTCGTGCGAACGCCGACGCCCGGTGTCTCTCCTGCGTTCGTGGCCGGGATCGTCGATCTCGTCGAGGAGCGCCTCGACGGTCGCCCTGCGGCGGAGCGTCCGCACGTCACGGATCTCGGTCCCTGGTACGACGTGTGCCGCCCCGGATGCTGCGAGAACATCCGCGCCGGCTTCAAGCCAGCAGCGGCCGGACTCGTCCCGTAACGCGCGGCATCGGCGGCTCCCGGCCGTCAATAGGATGGGATCCATGCGCATCCATATCGCCACCGATCACGCAGGTCTCGACTTCTCCACGCAGCTGCAGGACCATCTGCGCGGATCGGGTCATGAGGTCGTCGATCACGGGCCCGTCGAGTACGACGCGCTGGATGACTACCCGGCGTTCTGCATCCGCGCGGCGCAGGCTGTCGTGAGCGATCAGCGTGCCGGCGTCGAGGCTCTCGGCGTCGTGTTCGGGGGATCAGGCAATGGCGAGCAGATCGCCGCGAACAAGGTCGAAGGCATCCGCGCCGCGCTGGTGTGGAATCTGTCGACGGCCGAACTCGCGCGCGAGCACAACGACGCCAACGTGATCTCGATCGGTGCACGCCAGCACTCCTTCGAGGAGGTCGTGAGCTTCATCGATCGCTTCGTCCGGACGCCGTTCTCCCAGGACGAGCGGCACGTCCGTCGCATCGGGCAGATCGCGGACTACGAACGCGACGGGTCGCTGCTTCCGGACCCCAGAGCCTGACATGCCAGAGGGGCATTCGGTCCATCGGATCGCGCGCCAGTTCGCGCGCAACTTCGTCGGCCAACGGCTCGTGGCATCGAGCCCGCAGGGGCGCTTCGTCGAGGGAGCTGCCGTGCTGGACGGACGCGAGGCGCTGAGTGTCCAGGCGGTCGGGAAGCAGATGTTCCTCGAAACCGAGGGCGATGTCTGGCTGCGCGTGCACCTGGGACTGTACGGCGCGTGGGACTTCGCCGGCGAGATCCTCGTCGATCCGACCATCGCCTCGGCGAACGGAAGGATGGGGCAGACCAATCAGCGCGGCACGGACCTCGGGGCGACCGAGGGCGACGCCATCCTCGACGACGCAGGGGAGAATTCGCTGTCCTCGATCGGTGCGCCTCGGCGCACGCGCGTCCACGTGCGGATGTCCGAGCAGACCAAGGGGCTGGCGGATGAGGGCGTCGAGTGGCCGCCACCCGTCGTCGGCCAGGTGCGACTCCGCCTGATGACCGACCCCACGCTCTCTCCGCTCGCCGCTGACGCGGCGGGTGGAGCATCGGAGCGCGTGGGCCCGACCTGCGCCGACCTGCGCGGACCGACCGCGTGCGTGCTCCAGACGCCGGAGGAGATGCTCGCCACCGTCGCGAAGCTCGGACCGGATCCGCTCGTGGGAGACCCGGATGAGGGCGAGGAGCGCTTCGTGCGTGCGGTGCGCAGGAAGCCGACCGCGATCGCGCTGCTGCTGATGGACCAGGCCGTGGTCAGCGGCATCGGGAACGTCTATCGCGCCGAGATGCTGTTCCGTGCCCGACTGAATCCGCACACACCGGGCCGCGACGTGCCGGAGGAACTGGTGCGCGAGCTCTGGCGCGACTGGGTGCGACTGCTGGCGATCGGCGTCGAGACCGGGCAGATGATGACGATGGACGACCTCGCGCCGGCGCAGTACCGCGCCGCGATGGCGAGTCGGGACGATCGGCACTGGGTGTATCACCGTGCCGGACTGCCCTGTCGGATCTGCGGCACCGAGATCGCGCTGGAGGAGATCGGCGCCCGCAAGCTCTACTGGTGTCCGTCCTGCCAGGCGTGATCCTCGCCGCAACGGCAGGTCGTGCTCGAGCCTGAGCGTTTGCTGTGCAATTATTTCGTGCACCGACGCACGATAGGAGCATCCATGGATCTCACCGGAGTCGAAGGCTTCCTCACCTGGCTCAGCGGCATCGTCTGGGGGCCGTACCTCCTCATCCCGCTGCTGCTGGGAACCGGCCTGTACCTGACGATCCGCCTCGGCGGACTCCAGTTCCTGCGACTCGGAGCGGCGCTGCGTCTCGGGCTGTTCACCCGCAAGGACCCCGGTTCGGACGGCGACATCTCGCAGTTCCAGGCACTGACGACGGCGCTTGCGGCGACCGTCGGCACGGGGAACATCGTCGGGGTGGCCACCGCGATCGGCATCGGCGGCCCTGGCGCGCTGTTCTGGATGTGGGTCACCGGCCTGCTCGGCATGGCCTCCAAATACTCCGAGGCGTTCCTGGGCGTACGGTTCCGCAAGACGGACGCCGCGGGTGAGAAGTCCGGTGGGCCGCAGTACTACCTGGAGCGGGGCATCCCGAACCGGTTCGGGAAGTTCCTCGCCCTGTTCTTCGCGATCGCCGCAGTGCTCGCGTCCTTCGGCATCGGAAACATGACGCAGGGCAACTCGATCGCCTCCAACATGGAGAACAGCTTCCAGGTGCCGACCTGGGTCACCGGTCTCGTCCTCACGGCGTTCGCACTGGTCGTCCTCGTCGGCGGGATCAAGTCGATCGGACGCGTGACCGCCGGACTCGTTCCGATCATGATCATCTTCTACGTGCTGGGCGCCCTCTACATCCTGATCGTCAACATCGCCGATGTACCCGCAGCCTTCGCGCAGATCTTCACGGATGCGTTCACCGGCACCGCGCCGATCGGCGGCTTCGCCGGCTCCGCGATCATCATCGCTGTGCAGCTCGGCGTGGCACGAGGCATCTTCTCGAACGAATCCGGCATGGGCTCGGCGGCGATCGCGGCTGCGGCGGCTAAGACGAGCCACCCGGTCCGGCAGGGGCTCGTCTCGATGACGCAGACGTTCATCGACACGATCATCGTCGTCACCTGCACGGGCCTCGTGATCGTGACCACGGGGGTCTGGAAGATGACGGACCCCGAGACAGGAGAGCCGATCAGCCCGGCGCTGATGACGGGGGAGGCCTTCTCGCACGGGCTGCCGGGGGAATGGGGCCATTACATCGTCACGATCGGCCTCGTGCTGTTCGCGGGATCCACGATCCTCGGCTGGTCGTACTACGGCGAGCGCTGCATCGAGCGCCTGCTGGGAATCAAGGCGGTCATGCCGTTCCGCATCGTGTTCTCCCTCGTGGTGTTCGTCGGATGCACGGTTCAGCTCGGCGTCGTGTGGGCGTTCTCCGACGTGATGAACGGGCTGATGGCGTTGCCGAACCTCATCGGACTGCTCGTGCTCTCGGGCCTGATCGCGAGGGAGACCAAGAAGTACCTCGACAACGACCCGAAGCTGCGTGCCAGCACGGCCGAGGTCAACGCCTTCATGGCCGGCGACAAGGGGTTCGAGGACTGGAAGACCCAGGCCGTCCCGGTCGTCGAGACCAAGTAGCGCGCAGGCGACCGCGGCGGCCGTTCCGGACAGCCGCCGCGGTCGTAGTCTGGTCGTATGCGTCAGAACCCCAGCTTCACCCTCGCCGATGTCGCCGAGATGCGGCGGGTGATCGAACAGAACCCCTGGGCGACGCTCGTCAGCGCCGGCGATGACGGACTGGTCGCGTCGCACTACGTCGTGATGCTCGACGAAGCCCGCGATGATCTGACGATCGTCGGCCACGTCGGCCGGCCCGATGACATGGTCCACGGCCTCGGCGGACGCGAGCTGCTCGTGGTGTTCCAGGGCCCGCACGGGTACATCTCGCCGGGATGGTACGCCCCCGAGACGGCGAGCGTGCCGACCTGGAACTACACGGCCGTCCATCTGTCCGGAGTGCCGGAACTCCTCAGCACCGAGGAGAACCTTCGAGTCCTGGACCGCCTCGTCGAGCGCTTCGAATCCCGGATGCCCGACCCGCGGCTCATGTGGGAGCGTCCCAACGACGACGCGTTCGTGCGTCGCCTCGAAGCGGGGACGATCGGGTTCCGTCTCACGCCGACCGGAGTGGTCGCGAAGCGCAAGCTCAGCCAGAACAAGGATGCGGAGACGATCGAGAACGTGATCGCCGAGCTGCAGGGCGACGGCGTGTACGCGAATCCGGCTCTGGCGGCGGAGATGCGCCGGGCGCAGGACGCCCGCACCCGGGCTGGCTCGTGATCGGGGCGGACCTCGACGCGCTGCGGGCGGTGCGGATCGCCGGCCCCGGACGCGAGTTCCTCTTCGACGACGGGCCCGTCGATGTCATGATCCGTGACGGCCTGATCGTCGACATCGCGCCCACGGGAGCGATCGCTCTGACCGGACGGGTCCTGGATGCCCAGGGGGCGTGGGTCCTCCCCGGTCTCTGGGACAACCACGTGCACACCGTGCAGTGGGCGCTGACATCCGACCGGAAATGGCTGGGGGACGCGGCGTCGGCGCGGGAAGCCGCCGCCCTGATGGCGTCGGTGGCCGTCGGCCCGGACGGTCGACGCATCGGCAGAGGCTTCCGCGACGCGCTCTGGCCGGACGCCCCTGAGCTCGCGGTGCTGGATGCCGCGACAGCGGATGCGCCGACGTATCTCATCAACGCGGACGTGCACAGTGTGTGGCTGAACTCGGCCGCGCTCGCCCGCGAGGGCTACCGGACGCCGGACGGGGTGCTGCGCGAAGAGGACGCGTTCGAGATCTCCCGTCGGCTTGACTCCGTCGATCCCGATCACGCGGATGCCGCGGTTCGCGCGGCGGGCGCGCAGGCCGCGGCGCGGGGCATCACCGGTCTCGTCGATTTCGACATGGCGTGGAACGCGGAGGCCTGGGCGCGACGGGTCGCTGCGGGGTTCGACGCCCACCGCGTCGAGTTCGCCGTCTACCCGATGGACCTGGATCGTGCGATCGAGGCCGGACTGCGGACCGGAGATGCTCTCGGCCGCGACGGACTCGCGACGATGGGACGGCTGAAGGTCATCAGCGACGGGTCGCTGGGCACCAGGACCGCAGCGTGCTCGCATCCGTATCCCGGTGAGGGGCACGGGGTGATGACCGTGGAGCAACCCGAGTTGATCGAGCTTCTCACGCGTGCGACCGGGGCGGGGCTGGAGGCTTCGGTGCATGCGATCGGCGATCGCGCGGCGGCATCCGCGCTCGACGCCTTCGCACTCGTCGGCGCTGCCGGGACGATCGAGCATGCCCAGCTCCTGCGTCATGCGGATCTGTCGCGCATGGCGCGGCTGGGCCTGGTCGCCAGCGTCCAGCCGCAGCACGCACTGGACGACCGCGACATGGCGGCGAGGCTCTGGGCCGACCAGACGGGGATCGCGTACCCGCTGGCGTCGCTCCTGCGGTCCGGCGTCGAGCTGCGCCTGGGATCGGATGCTCCGGTGTCTCCTCTGGACCCATGGGCGGCGATCGCGGCCGCCGTATCGCGAACCGACGATGCGCGTGAACCCTTGCATCCGGAGGAGCGGCTGAGCGTCGACGAGGCGATCGCAGCGAGCGTGCGGACCGCGGTCCGTCCGGGCGATCGCGCGGACCTCGCGGTGTGCGATGCCGACCCTCGCTCAGCGGATGGTGAGCAGCTGCGCAGGATGCCGGTGCATGCCACGCTTCTCGGTGGCCGCGTCACGCACGAGTCCTGAGACGACGAACGCCCCGGGATACGATCCCGGGGCGTTCGAGAGGTGCTTACGCCGCGACGTGTGAGACGAGGAACCAGCGGTCCTTCTCGAGGCCGCGCATGATCTCGATCGCGACGTCCTGGCTGGTGAGATCGATCTCGTCGAGGCCGTCGATGGCAGCCTTCGCGTCGACCAGGATCGCGTCGATGTCCGCGACGATGGCGCGGATGATGTCGTCGGACTGCGTGAAGCCGGCGGGCACACCGGTGTTCGGAGCCTTGGCGGCGACGGCACTGACGCGGGCGTCGATCGGCAGGCCCAGAGCGACGATGCGCTCAGCCGCGGTGTCGGCGAAGTCGCCGGCGTGGGCGACGATCGTGTCGAGCAGTTCGTGCACGCCGATGAAGTTGGCGCCGCGCACGTGCCAGTGCGCCTGCTTGCCGTTGATCGTGAGAGCCTGCAGGCCGAGCACGACCGGCGAGAGGAACTGTGCGGCTGCTGCGGCGACCGTGGGGTCGCTGGCGGTCGTGGAGATGGTCTGTGCCTTGCTCATTCTGGTTCCTCCCGGACGTCTTCTTCGTACCTGATGAACACAACCGTACTCAGCCTCAGACATTCCGCAAGCAAGCTGAGGCTCGGCTTACGACCTCGGATTCCCGCGGAAATCCGGGCATCTGAGGGTAGTCTCGCCTTATGAGCATCTCGCCTTCGGCATCCGTCATCGCACTGCCGGAGTGCGCGCCAGAGATCGCGCCGGATGTGTTCGTCGCCGACGGTGCGCGCATCGTCGGCGACGTCGCGCTCGAGGCCGGTTCCAGCGTCTGGTACAACGCCGTCCTGCGAGCCGACTCGGCACCCATCCGGGTCGGCGCAGGGAGCAACCTGCAGGACAACGTCTCCGTCCACGTCGACAGCGGGCATCCTGCGATCATCGGACGCGACGTATCGGTCGGCCACAACGCCGTCGTGCACGGGTGCACGATCGGAGACGGCTCCCTGGTCGGCATGGGAGCCGTCGTGCTGTCCGGTGCCGTGATCGGAGCCGGATGCCTCATCGCCGGCGGCGCGGTCGTGCTCGGCGGCACCGAGGTTCCCGACGGTTCGCTGGTGGCCGGCGTCCCTGCCAAGGTGCGCCGCGCTCTCACCGACGAGGAGAAGGCCGGGCTGCTCGCGAACGCCCGAATCTATCTCGAGCATGTCGTCACGCATGAGGCGGCGCGCGCTCGGTAGCCATGGCGCAGCACCGATAGGCTGTTGTTCTACGGGGCCGTGGCCAAGCTGGTCAAGGCAGCGGGCTCATAACCCGACGATCGTGGGTTCAAGTCCCACCGGCCCCACCAGCTTCCTCCTCCGAGGCGTCCGGTTCGACCTGAGGCCGTCCGATGATGCCGATGCCGACGGCCTCGTGGCTCGGTTCGGGCTCCGTGCGCGACGGCGCCTTGGGCTCGTCGGCCGGCTCTTTCTCGGTGCTCGGTTCTTTCAGCTCCTCATCGGACGGCATCGCCTCGCCGGATTGTTCCTCCGGAGTTCCAGGAATGCTCACAGATCCTCCTCCTCGGCCGCTCCGGCGGCCAGTCGGTCCGCTTCGGCGCTGTCGATCCGATCAGCGTCGATGTCCTCATCGAGGACTTCGCGGTCGTCGACCTCGCGCGTGACGGGTGTCTCGGCATCCGCATCGTCGGGCTGGATCGGGAACGGGGGCGGGTACTGGTTCGACATCGTCGGCTCCTCTCGTCGTGGGATCTCCCACACTAGGAATCGACGAGAGGACGGCCCAGCGGGTTGACGCGCCTGTCTTGTCGGAGTAGGCCCGACGAGCTTGTGCAGTCGTTCCGGTTACAGCGGACGCGCGGTGATCGATTCGTCGCCGAGGTCCTCGCGCGCGGTGCGCAGGCACTTCGTGCACAGCAACTCCACCGTGCGCGGATGGTTCTCGCCGCAGGTGCAGTCGATCGTCACCCGCCACTTCGCCCGGCGACCGCACGCGGCGTACGCCTCGTCGTCGCCGTGGTCGCATTCGCATTCGCGCGCTGACCGATCGTCCCAGCCGAGCGCGATGCCGGCGAACTCCTGCTCGAACGGGTCGGTGGATTCCCGTGCCGGTGCGGCGGGGCGAATCGGATTCTTCTGCCGCATCACATCACATCGCCGATGTAGGAGTACTTGACGAACACCTCGGACGCGATGCCGGACTCCTCGAGCACACCCTGGACGGCGCTCATCATGTAGTTCGAGTCCCAGCCCATGTAGAGGAAGTGGGAGTCGTGCAACTCATCCCACTGGCCTTTCCAGGCCATCTCGTCGTAGATCGGCCCGCCGCGACGTGCGCTGTAGGCGAGCGCGGCTGAGCGGTCATCGGTCCACGCCCGCCGGAACACCCGGTTGAAGAGATACTTCACATCGCGCACATCCCAGTGCTCGCCCCGATACTCGACGTACGAGAATTCGCGGTCCCATCCCGCCGGCCACCCGCGCCGACGGACCGCGTCCAGGATCGGTGTCAGCCCGTCGTCGTCGATCTCCGGAAGCTCGGGGCGCGCCCAGATCCGCACGAGATCGGCGGTCAGCCGCACGGTTCGCCGGGTGATCGCGGCGGTTCCCCAGCTCTCCAGACCTGCCAGATCGCGGGTGGCGGCGACCTCGCTGCGCGCGTAGGCGTCGTGCTGCTTCTCGGGGAAGGATGCTCCGAACACCCTCTCGGCGAGCGACTGCTCCAGCAGCGTCAGGTTGCCGAGCGTCGGCGCGAGCGCGCGATGACTGTTCTGCTCGTCCTCCGTCAGGTCGTTCCAGGTGCGGTCTCCGTCGCCAGACCAGGTGTCTCCGGGCGCCGTCGGAACGATGTGCTCGAGATCGAAGTTCGCAGCATCCTCGACGTCCTCGAGCCGGCCGAGGACGTACGCGGCGTGGGGGAGCTCACCGTACTTGAGCACGGCGCTGACGCGCTCGTCCGACGGGGTGATGCGTGCGAACGCGCGCATCAGCGAATCGCGACCGGAGGTCCGTGCCCTGCATAGCCGGGCGATGAGCCGGTCGGTCGGCAGATTCACGATCGCACGGCGCAGGTACATCGCCTGCACCCACTCCAGCGTCTCGATGAGTTCGTGACGCTCGATCAGCCCTCGCGCATGGTCGCTGTACGCGCTCATCACCAGTGGGTAGGCGGCGCGACCGAACGTGTTCACGAACTGCAGCTGCTGCCGGATTCCGGCATCCTGCTCCTGCGCGGGATCCAACAGGCTGCCGTAGATCTCGGCGAAGTGACGCCACGCCTCGGCATCCGCCTCGAGGTGCGCGACGTCCACGCGGGGGAAGGAACGCCGGAACGCGCTGTACACGCCGTGCTCACCGTTTGCGGCGACCTCTCGACCGGTGCGCATGACGAGGTAATGACGCCAGAATGCGCCGATGGTCTCGCCGGTGTGCCGCTCGATCGGAAGCCAGAAGCGCTCTTCGACGTCCAACTGCTCGGCGTGCGTGAGCCCCATCAGGATGTAATTGTGGATCAGCTCGTGGTCGCGCAGGGGTTCACCGGTGGAGTTCAGGCTCTCGAAGATCTGCTGCGCGTTGGCCTGCGGTCCGAGGGTGATCGAGACGTGTTCCAGCTTCTTCAGTCCTCGCCAGATGCGCGGCGCCTCGTCCGCGTGCACCTGGCTGCGGAAGAAGGCGTAGTTGTCATCGAACCGGGATTCGCGGTCCGCATCGTCCCGGCGGTCCAGCACGACCGTCTCGTACAGCTCCGCCCAGGCATGATGCGGTCGCAGTTTCGTCCGGCTGGCATCGTCGGCGCGGACGAGCACGCGCTCGAGTTCCGCGGCCATGGTCTCGTCGTGACCGCGCACGGCGTGGTGGAGGGCCGCGATCAGCAGCATCAGCGTCGTGATGCGCTGCTGACCGTCGATCAGGATCAGATCGGTGTCCGAGGCATCCTGAGCCGACAGGATCGAGCCGATGAAATGCCGATGCGCATCGTCTTCGCCGGCGACCGCTCTGACGTCCGACAGCAGTCGCTCGCACGCACCGATGTCCCAGCGGTACTGGCGCTGGTAGACCGGCACGACGATCGTCGTGCCGGGGGCGGCGAGCCATTCGATCGTGTTTACTGCGGTCGCTTCGACATTGGTGGCCATTGCCATGACTGAGTGATGCCTCCGGAGAAAGCGGGAGTCCGAGACCCGCCTGATCGAGTCTAGCCCGGGCGGATTTTGCACGGTCGCGCTCCGTGGTCGGCGCAGGCGTCGCTGTTAGGCTTGCCTTATCAGGGCCTGTTAAAACGTGCTGGCCCCCGATGAAAGGAACATGACTCAGATCATGGGATACATCAAGTCCGAAGCCCTCGAAGAGACCGGCTTCGTCGTGCTCGACAGTTACAACCAGGCTCTCGACCCCAAGGAATGGCTCGACATCGAGTACGTCGACTGGAAGTCCTCCGGCGACACGCGCTTCGCGCCGCTCGCGAGCGCCAAGGGCGAGATCGAGTGCAACGGCTTCTGGAACCACAAGCCGCCGCGCACCGACAAGGACGGCGTCTGGATCGACGCGCAGACCGCCAAGGCCCCGAACCTCACGCGCCGCGCGCAGGAGCCGGGAGCCAACGTGGGTCGCTGCCGCGTCATCGAGCTGCAGCCGAACACCTACGGCGAGTGCCTCTACAACCTTCACCAGGATGACAACAACCGCCTGAACCCTGACGGCACCGGCTGGGTGGTGCGCGGATTCTTCAACCTCACGGACGACAAGGACAGCTTCTTCGTCCTGCGCGAGAACCGCACCGATCCCGCCGGCGAGGTGCGCATCGCGCTGCCGGCCGGCGCTCAGCTCATCATCGACACCCAGCGGCTCTGGCACGCCGCCACGCACGTCGGGACGGAGCCGCGGTACAACCTGATCACCTCGTGGACCTCCGGCCCCGAGCTCGACGCCTACATCGAGAAGTACAACGGCACGAGCGAGCACACCCAGTTCGAGGTCGCTCAGGACGTGCTCGAGGCCGGATACGCCGAGCAGGCCCGCAAGGATGCCGCGCGTGCCGCCTACTACGCGGCAAAGGGCCAGCAGGTCAAGCAGGCGATGAGCGAGGCCTGAGTCTCTCCTCATCTCACGCGAAGGCGGGAATCACATGCTTGTGATTTCCGCCTTCGTGTATGAGAATGGGCGCATAACCGCATATTCTCGCCACTTCTTCGTGGGGTTCAGGTCGTTGGGGAAGACGCACCTGATGAAACGGAGAGATCATGGCGACGGCTTACGCACGCGGAGTGGTTTACATCCACTCCGCACCTCGCGCGCTCTGCCCGCACCTCGAATGGGCGGTGGGACGCGCTATCGGTCGTGCAGTGAACTTCGACTGGGTCGAGCAGCCCGTCCTTGAAGGATCCCGCCGTGCCGAGTTCTACTGGGACGGTCCGGTCGGTACCGGTGCCGCTCTCGCCACTGCGATCCGCGGGTGGGAGCATCTGCGCTTCGAGGTCACCGAGGACCCGACACCGCGCAGCGATGGCGGTCGCTGGCTGCACACGCCGGACCTCGGCATCCACTACGCGCAGACGGACGCCGCGGGCAACATCGTCATCGGCGAGGATCGGATCCGCTACGCGATGGAGATCGCTGCCGGAAACGCCATCGAGCTGCAGCGCGAACTGGATGTCGCACTCGGCTCCGCATGGGACGAGGAGCTCGAACCGTTCCGCCACGCGAGCGATGACGCGCGCGTCGTCTGGCTGCACAAGGTCGGCTGACGCCGGCACAGGGACCCGGGGTGCCTGGAGGCGTCGGTATCGGAATTTGGTGAGTGATCCCGGAGGCTGAGAACGCGAATCCCGCCCCGTACGATGAAGGCCCCGCCCCACAGGGCGGGGCCGACGTCTGGGCGGATCAGCCCTCGTAGTCCGCGAACGCGGCGACCGCGTTGTGACCGCCGAAGCCGAACGAGTTGCTGATCGCGAGCTGAGGGCCATCGCCGAGTGGCTGCGGATCGCCGGAGACGAGAAGCGGGATCTCCGGATCCTGCGTCGTCAGGTTGATCGTGGGAGGCGCGACGCGGTTCTGGATCGCGAGCACGGTGAAGATCGCCTCCAGTGCGCCTGTGCCGCCGAGGAGGTGACCGGTGGATGCCTTCGTCGCCGAGACGGGCACCTCGTGCACGCGGTCGCCGATGACGTTCTTCAGGGCGGTGTACTCGTTCGGGTCGCCGACGGGGGTCGAGGTGGCGTGCGCGTTGACGTGCGTGATCTCATCCGGCGTGCGGCCGGCGGCCTCGAGGGCGAGCTTCACCGCTCTGGTCGCACCCTCCGGGGCGTTCGCGGTGATGTGGTAGGCGTCGGCGGTGACGCCGCCGCCGACGAGTTCGGCGTAGATCTTCGCGCCGCGGGCCTTGGCGTGCTCCTCGGTCTCGAGGATCAGCACGGCGGCGCCCTCGCCCATGACGAAGCCGTCCCGGTCGACGGAATAGGGGCGCGAGGCCGAGGCCGGGTCGTCGTTGCGACGCGAGAGCGCCTGCATCGATGCGAACGAGGCGATCGTGATGGGGTGGATCGCCGATTCGGTGCCGCCGGCGATCACGACATCCGCGAGTCCTGCCTGCAGGTGCTCGTAGGCGTTCACGAGCGATTCGGTGCTGGAGGCGCACGCGGAGGCGACGGTGCGCGCGAACGCGCGTGCGGTGAAGTGCAGCGAGAGATTGCCTGCCGCCGAGTTTGGCATGAGCATCGGGACCGTCATCGGCATGACACGACGGGGGCCCTTCTCCCGCAGAGTGTCCCAGGCGTCCAGCAGCGTCCACACGCCGCCGATGCCGGTGGCGAAATCGACGCCGAGGCGCTCCGGGTCGACATCCGGGGCTCCGGCGTCCTCCCACGCCTCCATGGCGGCGATGAGAGCGAACTGCGACGAGGGGTCGAGGCGCTTCGCAACGGGGCGTGCGAGCACTTCTTCCGGGCGCACGATCGCTTCGGCGGCGAACGTGACCGGGAGTTCGAGCTCAGCGACCCATTCGTGCTCGAGGGTGCGTCCTCCGGACATGCCGGCGAGCAGATTGGTCCAGTTCTCCGGAGCCGTGCCGCCGATCGCGGACGTGGCGCCGATGCCGGTGACGACGATGCGCTTGGTCATGGGGTGTGGTTCCTTCGAGCGGGGAATCGAGCAGGTGTTGCGGCGCAAGCCGGAGGATGCCACGCCCGCTGACCGCGGGAGTGGCATCCGTCAGGTCTTACTCCTGGCCGGCGACGATGAAGCTGACCGCGTCACCGACGGTCTTGAGGTTCTTGACCTCGTCGTCGGGAATGGTCACGCCGAACTTCTCCTCGGCGTTGACGACGATCGTCATCATCGAGATCGAGTCGATGTCGAGGTCGTCGGTGAAGGACTTCTCGAGCGCGACCTCGGAGGCGTTGATGCCCGTCTCGTCGGTGATGAGCTCGGCGAGGCCGGCGAGGACCTCATCGTTGGTGAAAGCCATGTGGTCTTCCTCTTTCTAGCGGGTTGTTATCGGAACCGTGGAACAGTCTAGAGAACCACGGGCACGGATCAGGGGAGGACGACGACCTGCGCCGCGAAGACGAGGCCGGCGCCGAAGCCGATCTGCAGCGCGAGCCCGCCGGACAGTTCGGGATGCTCGGCCATCAGGCGGTGGCTCGCGAGGGGGATCGATGCGGCCGAGGTGTTGCCCGTGGTCTCGATATCGCGTGCGATCACGGTGGTCTCCGGCAGCTTCAACTGCTTCGCGAACTCGTCGATGATGCGCATGTTCGCCTGGTGCGGGATGAACGCGGCGAGGTCCGCCGCCTCGATACCGGCGACATCGAGCGCCTCGCGTGCGACCTTGGCCATCTCCCAGACCGCCCAGCGGAACACGGTCGGACCCTCCTGACGCAGCGTAGGCCAGGGGGCGACGCCGTCGCGGAACTCCGTCAGCGTGTGGTTCATGCCGACAGCGTCGGCCTTGGATCCGTCGGAACCCCACACGGCCGGTGAGATGCCCGGCGTCTCGCTGGGGCCGATGAGCGCCGCTCCAGCGCCGTCGCCGAGCAGGAACGAGATGCTGCGATCCGTGGGATCGACGACGTCGGAGAGCTTCTCGGTGCCGATGACGAGCGCATAGCGCGCAGCGCCCGCGCGGATGAGGGCGTCGGCCTGCGCGACTGCGTACGCGTATCCGGCGCATGCCGCGTTGATGTCATAGGCCGCAGCCGGGTTCGCGCCGACGCGGTCGGCCACGATGGCCGACACGGACGGAGACTGCTTCGGGTTGCTGATGGTGGCGACGATCACCAGGTCGACGTCGGCGGGGTCGACGCCGCTGCGTTCGATCGCCTCTGCGGCCGCATCCGTGGCGAGGTCGATCGCATCGGTCTCGGCGACGGCGCGGGCACGGGTGATGATCCCGGTGCGCTGGCGGATCCACTCGTCGCTCGAGTTGATCGGCTCGATGATGTCCTCATTGGGGACGGCGTTCTCGCCCCGGGCCGCACCGAAGGCGTAGATGCGGGTGTAGGCGGGGCCTGTCACCTGCTGCAGAGTGGCGGTCATGCGGCTGCTCCGTTCAGCAGCTCTACCGCTGCGTCGAGATCTTCGGGGGTCTTCACTGCCACGGTCGGCACGCCGCGGAGGCCGCGCTTGGCGAGTCCTGTGAGCGCGCCGGCCGGCGCGAGTTCGATGAGTCCGGCGATGCCGTTCTCGACGAACGAGTTCATGCACAGATCCCAGCGCACCGGTGAGGCGACCTGGCCGACCAGCAGCTCGAGGGCGCGTGCGCCGTCCGTCACGACGGATCCGTCGCGGTTGGTCCACAGTTTCAGAGCCGGATCGGATGCCTGGACAGCCGACACGGCGTCTTGGAGCGTCTCGACGGCCGACTGCATGTACGGCGTGTGGAATGCTCCGGCCACCTGCAGCGGGATCACGCGCGTGCCCCGCAGAGGCTCCTCGGCGAGGGCAGCGAGGGCAGGGAGGGAGCCGGCGACGACGATCTGGCCGCCGCCGTTGTAGTTGGCCGGGGCGAGGTCGAGTTCTGCCAGGCGGGCGAGCAGCGCTTCCTCGTCACCGCCGAGCACGGCGCTCATGCCGGTCGGCTCCTGCGCTGCCGCGTCCGCCATCGCCCGTCCTCGGATGCCGACCAGGCGCATGCCGGTTTCGGCATCGATCACGTCGCTGCCGACGAGGGCGGCGATCTCACCCACGGAGTGCCCGGCGATTCCGTCGGCACGACGGCCGGCTCGCGTCGCGAGCTCCTGTCCGGCGATGAGGGATGCCGCGACGATCAGCGGCTGGGCGACGCGGGTGTCGCGGATGGTCTCGGCATCCGATTCGGTCCCGTGCCGGACGAGATCGACCTGCGCCGCGTCGGAGTACGCCGCGAGACGTTCGGCCACGCCGTCCAGTTCGAGCCAAGGGGAGAGGAAGCCGGGGGTCTGAGAGCCCTGTCCGGGGCAGGCGACGACGATCACCAGTCCAGTCTGCCAACGATCCGCCGGACATAGTGGGGGATCTCTCACAAGATTGCGAAGATCCCTTGTGTGTGGCGTACAGGGCTCAGCGCGGACGACGGGGGTTCGTACGTCGTCTGGCTGGTTCGATCGTGCCGATCGAGCCGAGGATGAGCGCCGTCTGCAGGATGAGCGCCTCGCGCGGGCCGGTGGCATCCCAGCCGATGACTTCGCTCACGCGCTTCAGGCGATAGCGCACCGTGTTCGGGTGCACGAACAGCTCGCGGGCGGTCGCCTCGAGCGAGCGTCCGTTGTCGAGATAGCTCCACAGCGTCGTGACGAGGTCGGTGGAGTGCGCCTGCAGCGGACGATGGATGCGCTCGATGAGGGTCTGCTTCGCGAGCGGATCGCCGGCGAGAGCGCGCTCTGGCAGGAGGTCGTCGGCTTCCACGGGGCGTGGAGCGCCGCGCCATGCTCGTGCGACGGCGAAGCCCGCCAGCGCGGCGCGGGCACTCTGCCCGGCATCCACCAGGGCGGCGACGGCCGGACCGACGACGACGTATCCGGGGCCGAACGACGGCTCAAGGCGCGTCGCGATCTCGTCGAAGGCGAGTTCGTCGTCTTCGCCTTCGTGACCGGCGTCGTGCGCTCGACCGACGACGAGCACCAGACGCGATCCCTGGACGCCGACGAGCACATCGACGGCGAGCTTGCGCGCGGTGCGACGGACCTGATCGATGTCGAACTGCGCGGGTGTCGTGCCCACGATCACGCAGACTTCGCCATGACCGTGCCAGCCCAGGGCTGCGATGCGGCTCGGCAGCTCCTCATCGGCTTCGCCGGTGAGGATCGAGTCCACCACCAGGGCCTCGAGGCGGGCATCCCACAGTCCTCGGGCTTCAGCGGCACGGGCGTACACGTCCGCGGCCGCGAAGGCGACGTCGCGCGAGTAGAGCAGGATCGCTTCGCGGAGATGCTCGCCCTTGCCCGCGACACGCTCCTCGGTGACCTCGACGGTGACGCGGATGAGCTGCAGGGTCTGCTGCAGGCTCACGCTGCGCAGGAGCTCGCGCGGGGCCGCGGCGAAGATGTCGGCCGCGATCCACGGCGTCGACGTCGGGTCGTCGTACCACTGGATGAACGACGTGATGCCGGCCTGAGCCACCAGCCCGACCGCAGAGCGGCGGGCCGGCGGCATGTCGGCGTACCAGGGGAGGGTGTCCTCCAGGCGCTTGATCGTCACCGTGGCGATGTCGCCGGAGATCCGGCGCAGCCACGCGAGCGTCGCTGCCTTGTCCATCGAGGCGGGGGACGAGCCTGTCACCTCCGACTCAGCTCTCGCCGCCGGCGTTCCCGCTCGAGCCGGCGTTGACGTTGTGCAGGTCGTACTTCTCGATCGCCTGGGCGATCACCGACCGGTCGAGTCGACCCTGATCGGCCAGGCCCTGCAGGGCGCGGACGACCATGGACGGCCCGTCGATCTTGAAGTGGCGACGAGCCGCGGCACGGGTGTCCGCGAAGCCGAAGCCGTCGGCGCCCAGCGTGTAGTAATCGCCGGGCACCCACTTGCGGATCTGGTCCTGCACAGCGTGCATGAAGTCGCTCGTCGCGATGACAGGTCCCTCGGCGGAGGCGAGCTTCTGGGTCAGGTACGCGACCTTCGGCTCCTCCGCGGGGTACAGGAAGTTGTGCTCGTCGGCGGCGATGCCGTCGCGGCGCAGCTCGGTCCAGCTCGTCACCGACCAGACGTCGGCCACGACGCCCCAGTCCTTGGCGAGGAGATCCTGCGCTTCCAGCGCCCACGGCACACCGACGCCGGAGGCCAGCAACTGGACGCGGGGCCCGTCGCCTTCCCCGACCGCGATGCGGTGGATGCCCTTGACGATGCCATCGACATCCACGTCTTCGGGCTGTGCCGGCTGCTTCATCGGCTCGTTGTAGACCGTCAGGTAGTACATGACGTCGGGATCGGGGTGCGAACCGCCGTACATGCGCTCGATGCCGGACTGCACGATCTGTGCGACCTCGTAGCCGAAGGCGGGGTCGTACGACACGGTCGCCGGGTTCGTGGACGCGAGTAGCGGCGAGTGGCCGTCGGCGTGCTGCGTGCCCTCACCGGTGAGTGTCGTGCGGCCGGCGGTGGCGCCGATCACGAAACCGCGTGCCATCTGGTCGGCGGCGGCCCAGAAGGCATCGCCGGTGCGCTGGTAGCCGAACATCGAGTAGAAGATGTAGATCGGGATGAGCGGCTCGCCGTGCGTCGAGTACGACGTTCCTGTGGCCGTGAGGGCGGCAGTCGCACCGGCCTCGTTGATGCCGACGTGCATGATCTGGCCCTGCGGGCTCTCCTTGTAGGCCAGGAGCAGCTCGCGGTCGACCGAGGTGTAGTTCTGACCGTTCGGGTTGTAGATCTTCGCCGTCGGGAAGTACGCGTCCATGCCGAACGTGCGCGCCTCATCAGGGATGATCGGCACGATGCGCTGGCCGAAGCCCTTCACGCGCATCAGATCCTTGAGCATGCGGACGAACGCCATCGTCGTGGCGACCTCCTGGTTGCCCGACCCCTTCTTCAGCAGCGCGTAGTCCTTCTCCTCCGGGAGGGCGAAGTCGACGTGGGTCTTTCGGCGCTCCGGCAGGAATCCGCCCAGGTCGCGGCGGCGGTCCAGCATGTACTGGATCGTCTCGTCCTGCGCACCGGGGTGGTAGTACGGCGGGCGGTACGGGTCGGCCTCGAGCTGAGCATCCGTGATCGGGATCTGCATCGTGTCGCGGAAGAGCTTGAGGTCCTCCAGCGTCATCTTCTTCATCTGGTGGGTCGCATTGCGGCCTTCGAAGTGCGGTCCGAGCCCGTAGCCCTTGACGGTCTTCGCGAGGATGACGGTCGGCTGGCCCTTGTGCTCCATGGCGGCCTTGTACGCCGCGTAGACCTTGCGGTAGTCGTGGCCACCGCGGCGCAGCTTCCAGATGTCGTCGTCGCTGAGGTCCTTCACGAGGGACAGGGCGCGCTCGTCACGGCCGAAGAAGTTCTCCCGGACGTAGGCGCCGTTCTCGGCCTTGTACGTCTGGAAGTCGCCGTCGGGGGTGACGTTCATGAGGTTCAGCAGTGCGCCGTCGGTGTCGCGGGCGAGCAGGTCGTCCCATTCGCGGCCCCAGACGACCTTGATGACGTTCCAGCCGGCGCCGCGGAAGTAGCTCTCCAGCTCCTGCATGATCTTGCCGTTGCCGCGCACAGGACCGTCGAGGCGCTGCAGGTTGCAGTTGATCACGAAGGTGAGGTTGTCCAGGCCCTCGTTGGCGGCGACCTGCAGCTGGCCGCGGGACTCGACCTCGTCCATCTCGCCGTCGCCGAGGAAGGCCCAGACGTGCGAGTCGGCGACATCCTTGATGCCGCGGTTGGCGAGGTACTTGTTCGTCATCGCCTGGTAGATCGCGTTGATCGGACCGAGGCCCATCGACACGGTCGGGAACTGCCAGAACTCCGGCATCATCCGCGGGTGCGGGTAGGACGGCAGGCCGTTCGGCGCTCCGGACTTCTCCTGGCGGAAGGCGTCCAACTGGGACTCGGTGAGTCGCCCCTCGAGGAACGCACGGGCATACATGCCGGGGGAGGCGTGGCCCTGGTAGAAGATCTGGTCGCCGCCCGAGGCGTGGTCCTGCCCGCGGAAGAAGTGGTTGTGGCCGACTTCGTACAGCGATGCCGCGGAGGCGTAGGTCGAGATGTGACCGCCGACGCCGATGCCGGGGCGCTGCGCGCGGTGCACCGTGATGGCCGCGTTCCAGCGGATCCAGTGGCGGTACCGGCGCTCGAGTTCCTCATCGCCGGGGAACTGCGGCTCGTTCTCGGTGGCGATCGTGTTGATGTAGTCGGTGGTGGGGACCATCGGCACACCGAGGTGCAGTTCCTTGGAGCGCTTGAGAAGGCTGAGCATGATTTCGCGCCCGCGGCCGTGGCCCTTGGCGTCGACGAGTTCGTCGAGGGACTGCTGCCATTCGCCGGTCTCTTCCGGATCGCTGTCGAGAGAGCCCTGGGAGTACGGATCCTGATCGTGGACGGTCACGGTGGAGCCTTTCGTCAAGCTGGCAGGTCTTGCCAAGGAAACGGGAAGCGACACGGGGAGCCTTGTCGGCTCTGCACAACGCGCGCCGCCAACAGCCTAGCCCTGTTCCACGACCACGGCGCACACCGGTGACGGAGAGATGGTGGGCCCTGCCGGGATCGAACCGACGACATCCACGGTGTAAACGTGGCGCTCTACCAGCTGAGCTAAAGGCCCTGGTGCTGCCAGTCTAGTGGGACCGTTACGACTCCTCGTGCGTGCGCGGGTCGGCGTCGAAGAGCCGGCCGTCAGCACGCCCCAGTGCCGTGATGGCTTCGATCTCGGCATCCGCGAGCACGATGGATGCCGCGGCCAGATTGCTCTGCTGGTGCTCGGACGAAGAGGCCTTCGGGATCGAGACGACCTCGCGGGCCACATGCCAGGCCAGGACGGTCTGCACCGGCGTGATGCCGTGGGCGGATGAGATCTCCGTGATGATCGATTCGTCGAGCAGTTCCTTGGCGCGCCCGAGCGGGCTCCACGCCTCGGTGATGATGCCGTGCTCACGGTGGTACGCGAGCTGCTCGGTCTGCGGGAAGTAAGGGTGCAGCTCGATCTGGTTCACGACCGGAAGCACGCCGGTCTCGCGTTCGAGGCGCTCGAGATGCTCGGGGAGGAAGTTCGACACGCCGATCTGCCGCACCACGCCGCAGTCCTGGGCCTCGACGAGCGCCGCCCACGCCTGCACGTACTCGTCCTGGCTCGGATTCGGCCAGTGGATGAGATGCAGATCGATCGCGTCGAGCCCGAGTCGATACCGGCTCTCCTCGATGCTCCACGGCGCCTTGTCGGACGAGTGGTGGCGGCCCGGCAGCTTGGACGTCACGATGACGGCAGCGCGGTCCGTCTCGGCATCCGCGACGCCGCGCCCGACGGCGCCCTCGTTCTCGTAGTTGAAGGCGGAATCGACCAGCCGGTATCCGCCGTCGATCGCGGTGGCGACGGAGTCCGCTCCACTCGCCCCTCTCAGGCCGTAGGTGCCGAGCCCGATGGCGGGCAGGGCGAAGCCGTTGTGTGCGGTGAACGTGGGCAGCGAGGTCATCGAGTCTCCTTCGTCGAACGCGTTCGTCCAGCCTAATGAGGACAATGGATCCATGCGCTGTCCTTGCCTTTCGGGCGACATCTTCGAGAACTGCTGCGGTCCGCTGCTGGCGGGTGGCGCCGCGCCGACGGCCGCGCGCCTGATGCGATCGCGCTTCACGGCGTTCGCCCGCGGCGACGCCGCGCATCTGCTGCGCACGTGGCACCCTTCGACGCGCCCGGCTCGGCTGGAACTCGACGACGACATCCGGTGGACGCGCCTGGACATCCTCGAGACCGCGCAGGGCGGCCCCTTCGACCGCGAGGGCGTCGTGCTGTTCGAGGCGTTCTTCCGGGAGGCAGGGGTCGCCGGCTCGATGCGCGAGCGCAGTCGGTTCATTCGGGAAGGACGCGAGTGGCTGTACGTGGACGGTGAGCCCGGCTGACCCCGCCGCGGCGGATGTCGCCGACAGCGACTAGGTTGGGAACGTGAACGCCAGCCCCGAACAGCAGCGCCTCCTTCTCGATGTCGCCGACCTGGATCGCCGTATCCAGAAGGCCGAGCGCGCGCGCACCCAGCCGGCGAACGCCGCCCGCATCAACGAGCTCTCCGCTCTTCGTCAGACGCAGCTGCGTGAGCTCACCGCACTGGCAGGGACGCGAGATGACGCGGTGGCAGAGCTGCGCCGTCTCGAGTCGGATGTCGCCGTGGTCGAGCAGCGCCGTGCCCGCGACGCCGAGCGACTGGCTGTCGTGACGAACCCGAAGGACGCGCAGGCGCTCGAGAGCGAACTGGCCAGTCTCGTCCGTCGCACGAGCGCCCTCGAGGATCAGGAGCTCGAGGTCATGGCACGGGTGGAGGAGGCGGAGGCGGCCGTCGCGGCGCAGCAGACGCTGATCGATGCGACCACCGCTGAGGGCACCGAGCTCACGACGCAGGCGAAGGCCGGAGTCGCGGCCGCCACGACGGAGGGCGAGCATCTCGCCCGCGATCGCGCCGCGATCGTGGCCGGCATCGACGCGGCACTCCTCGCGGACTACACCCGGCGAGCCGCGCGGACGACGGGTGCGGCCCTGCTGCGCGCAGGGACCTGCGAAGGGTGCCGGATGGTGCTGTCCGGCATCGACCTCCTGGCCATGCGGCAGGCACCAGCCGACCAGGTCATGTCGTGCCCAGAGTGCGGCTGCATCCTCGTGCGCACCGAGGAATCCGGGCTGTGACGCCCCTGCGCGCCCGGCACGGTGTCGCGCAGCGCTGAGCGGCGCATCGCGCTCGTCGAGACGGGCGATGCGTACACCGCGGTCGAACTGGATGCCGAGGGCACCGAACTGGAGCGTCGAACGCTCGCGCGTGACGACGCGCACGTGTGGATCGCCTCGGTCGAGGAGACGTCATCGCCTCGGTGGGTGATCCGCAGCGCTCGGGAGGTCTATCCGCGTCTGCTGCATGCGGGTGCGCGACTCGGCCGCACACACGATCTCGTCCTTTGCCATGCGATCCTGCGCGATACCGCGCTGCTCGCGGAGCCTCTCGCCGCCTCGCGCTTGTGGATGCCGACGACGACGGAGGTCGAACAGCCGACCCTGTTCGACGCCCTGATCGCCGAGACCGAGCACGACCCGGTCGACGAGGTCCTGCAGCAGTACCGGGCACAACTGCGTGCCCTGAGTGGCGCCCCTGACGGGCGGCTGGCGCTGCTGTGCGCCGCCGAGTCGGCCGGTGGCCTCGTCGCCGAGGAGATGCGGGCCGGTGGACTGCCCTGGGATGCCGTGACGCACGACCGCATCCTCGTGGACGCTCTCGGTGAGCGGCGCATGGGTGGCGTGCCGGCGAGAATGGCCGAACTCGCGCAGAGCGTGCGCACCGAACTGGGCGACGAGCAGGTGAACCTCGACAGTCAGCAGAAACTGCTGCGTGCCCTGCATCGCGTCGGCGTGCTCGCGGAGTCGACGAGCCGGTGGGAGCTGGCGGAGTTCGATCACCCCGCCGTCGCACCCCTGCTCGCGTACAAGAAGCTCGCGCGGCTGCTCAGCGCCAACGGGTGGACCTGGCTCGCCGACTGGGTGCAGGACGGCAGATTCCGCCCCGTCTACATCCCCGGAGGCGTCGTGACAGGCCGATGGGCGTCCGCGGGCGGGGGAGCACTGCAGCTGCCGCGCATGCTCCGCCCCGCCGTGCGCGCGGATCCGGGATGGAGGCTGATCGTCGCCGACGTGGCGCAGCTGGAACCGCGGATGCTGGCCGCGATGGCACGCGACGAGGCGATGGCACAGGCCGCTCGGGGCAGCGACCTCTACGCCGGCGTGGTGGAATCCGGAGCGGTGGCCACCCGCGAAGAGGCGAAGTACGCCGTACTCGGCGCGATGTACGGCGCCACCACGGGAGACAGCGGGCGCCTCGTGCCCCGGCTGCGCAAGGTCTACCCCAAGGCGATGCGACTCGTGGACGACGCAGCTCGCACAGGGGAGGACGGCGGGGTCGTCTCCACCTGGCTCGGGCGCTCCTCTCCGAAGCCTCCGCCGGCCTGGCTGGCCATGCAGGCGGCGGCGAGCGGCGCTGACGCCACAGCGGCGGTCGTCCGCGAGGCGCAGCGCCGTGCACGCGATCGCGGTCGCTTCACCCGCAACTTCATCGTGCAGGGCACGGCGGCGGAGTGGTCGTTGATCTGGCTGGCAGAGATCCGTCACCGGTTGCGGGCGCTGCCCGCCGCTGCGACGCCCGCCACGGCATCCGGGCCCTTCGCGCGGGCGGCGCATCTGGCCTTCTTCCTGCACGACGAGGTGATCCTGCATGTGCCGGCCGAATCGGCCGAGCAGGCCGCGGATGCCGTCAGGGAAGCCGCCGCCGTCGCGACGGAGCGGCTGTTCGGCTCATTCCCGCTGGATGTCCCCCTGGACCTGCGAGAGGCTGAGACCGCCGAGAAGTAGACTGGTGAGGTGAATGGGCCGGCCGGACGGTCGCGTGGCGGGAGACCGCACCGAGGAACGTCCGGGCTCCACAGGGCAGGGCGGTGGGTAACACCCACCCGGAGTGATCCGCGAGAAAGTGCCACAGAGAGCAGACCGCCGGGCTTCGGCCCGGTAAGGGTGAAAGGGTGGTGTAAGAGACCACCGGGGGCCGTGGTGACACGGCCCGCCAGGTAAACCTCGCCCGGAGCAAGGTCAGACAGAGGATGATGACGCGGCTCGCCGAGTCCTCGGGTAGACCGCTGGAGCGCCACGGCAACGTGTCGCCGAGAGAGATGACCGTCGAAGGGGCGAAGAACCCCCGAACAGAACCCGGCGTACAGGCCGACCCATTCACCTTTTTATGGCTGATCAGGTACTCCCTGGTCAGCCCTTTGCGGCGGGCGTGCGCGCCTGCGCGAGATGAATGTGGTGATGAGCCGTATCCTTCCGGCGGAAGTCAGGCTTTCGAGCCGGTCAGCGCGAGCGTGCCGCCAAGCCCGATCATCATCACCCCGCCAGCGCCGGAGAGCGTGGAGATGCGCCGGGGCGATCTCCCGAACCATGCGCGTGCAGTCCCGGCGGCGAGAGCCCAGATGCTGTCGCAAACCAGGGCGAGGGCTTGGAAGGTGAGTCCGAGGAGGAGGAGTTGTGCCCAGACGGCTCCCGTCGCTGGATTCACGAACTGGGGGAGCACGGCGACGAAGAAGGCGATGGTCTTCGGGTTGGTGGCGCCGACGATGAACCCCTGCCGCAGGAGCGTCCAGGATGACGTTGTCTGGCCGGTGGAGGACTGCGTGGGGGCGCGGCGGTGGCGGATGGCTTGGATGCCGAGCCACACCAGATACGCGGCCCCTGCGATCTTGATGATCGTGAAGGCGACAACCGAAGAGGCGACGATCGCGCCGACGCCGAACGCGACGGCGACCACGGCAGGGACTGTGCCGAGGGCGTTGCCGAGGACGCTCAGGATGCCGGCCCGCCGGCCAAGAGCGATGGACCTTCCGATGACGAAGAGGACGCTCGGACCGGGGACCACGATGATGATCACCGACGCGATCGCGAAGGCCAAGAGGTTCTCCATCGGAATCATGACCATACGCTACTGGAGTTCCCCGGGCCGTGGTTCCTCCAGAGGCGAGAGCGCCGCACGACGTCGAAGGCCTCAGCATCCGGAACCGATGCTGAGGCCTTCGAATATCGGTGACTAGTCGCCGGCGAGCGATGCGGCACCGATGATGCCGGAGTTGTTGCGGTGGATCGCCGGGACGATGGGCGTCTTGAGATCCAGCAGCGGGAGGAAGTCGCTCGCGTTCTTCGAGACGCCGCCGCCGACCACGAACAGGTCGGGGCTGAAGAGGAACTCGATGTGCGAGTAGAACTCCTGCAGACGCTCGGCCCACTGCTCCCACGTGAGGCCTTCGCGCTCGCGCGCCGAGGTCGCCGCCCAGTGCTCGACGGACTCGTAGGAGCCGTAGTTGAGGTGCCCGAGTTCGGTATTCGGCACGAGCACGCCGTTGTACAGGAAAGCCGAGCCGATACCGGTGCCGAGGGTGGTCATCAGGGTGAGACCGATCACGTCCCTCGCCGCACCGTGGCGCGCCTCGGCGACACCGGCCGCGTCGGCGTCGTTCACGAACACGATGTTGCGCTGGAGTCCATCGCGGAAGAACTGCTCCGCGTCGAAGTCGATCCACTCCTTCGACACGTTCGCGGCGGACAGCGTCTTGCCGCGCTTGACGATCGCGGGGAACGCCACGCCGAGCGGGAGGGTGGATTCGTGCACGTCAAGTGTCTTCAGGACGGTCTGCACCGCGTTCAGGACATCCTGCGGCGATGCGCCTTCGGGCGTCGGAACGCGCACCCGATCGGATGCCATGGTGCCGTGCTCGAGGTCGACGATGCCTGCTTTGATGCCTGTGCCGCCGATGTCGACGCCGATCGCTTTTGCCATGAGCAATAGCCTACCCAGGAGCCCGACCGACAGTAGGATCGTGACAGTCGCTTACGAAGGGATCCGCCATGCCGGACAACGATCACAAGTACTGGTTCAACTCGGTGACCGGCGAGGTCGAGTTCGGCATGATCTCGCCCTCGACGGACCGCATCGGTCCCTTCGACACCGCCGAGGAGGCGAAGAACGCACCTGAGGTCGTCAAGCGGCGGGCGGCGGCGTGGGCCGAAGAGGAAGCCGCGGAGAACGGCTGGGACTCCTGAGCATGGGCATGGACAAGCAGCGGGATTTCGTTCTGCGCACGATCGAGGAGCGCGGCGTCAAGTTCGTCCGACTCTGGTTCACGGATGTCATCGGCACGCTGAAGTCGGTCGCGATCGCGCCGGCCGAGGTCGAGGGCGCTTTCGCTGAGGGCATCGGCTTCGACGGGTCGGCGATCGAGGGTCTCACGCGCACCTCGGAGTCCGACCTGCTCGCGCAGCCGGATCCGACCACGTTCCAGACGCTGCCGTGGCGCGGCGAGATCGATCCGACGGCTCGCATGTTCTGCGACCTGACGACACCGGACGGCCAACCGGCCGTCGCCGATCCGCGGCACGTGCTCAAGCGCACGCTGGCCAAGGCCGCGGATGCCGGGTTCACGTTCTATACGCATCCGGAGATCGAGTTCTATCTGCTGAAGTCGTCGACTTTCGGGCCGGAGGGTCCGGTGCCGGTCGACTCCGCCGGTTACTTCGACAACGTGCCCGGCGGGACGGCGCACGACTTCCGTCGCCGGTCGGTGCGGATGCTGGAGGACCTGGGCATCTCGGTCGAGTTCAGCCACCACGAGGGCGGACCAGGACAGAACGAGATCGATCTGCGCTATGCGGACGCGCTCACGATGGCGGACAACGTGATGACGTTCCGCACCGTCATCAAAGAGGTCGCGATCGAGCAGGGCGTGTACGCCACCTTCATGCCGAAGCCCCTGAGCGACCACCCCGGCAGCGGCATGCACACGCACATGTCGCTCTTCGAGGGCGAGCGCAACGCGTTCTACGAGGAGGGCGCGCAGTATCAGCTCTCCAAGACGGGACGGCAGTTCATCGCGGGCCTGCTCAAGCACGCGAACGAGATCGCTGCCGTCACGAACCAGTTCGTGAACTCCTACAAGCGTCTGTGGGGTGGCGACGAGGCCCCGAGCTTCGTGACGTGGGGACACACGAACCGGTCGGCTCTCGTGCGCGTGCCCATGTACAAGCCCAACAAGAGCGGTTCGTCGCGGATCGAGTACCGCGGCATCGACTCGGCGGCCAACCCGTATCTGGCATACGCGCTCATGCTCGCGGCCGGGCTCAAGGGCATCGAAGAGGGCTACGACCTGCCGCCAGAGGCCGAGGACAACGTCTGGGCGCTCAGCGACGCCGAGCGCAGGGCGCTCGGCTACGAGGCGCTGCCGGCGAGCCTGGATCACGCGCTCGAGTACATGGAGGCCTCCGAGCTCGTCGCCGAGACCCTGGGGGAGCAGGTGTTCAACTACGTCCTGCGCAACAAGCGCCGGGAGTGGGAGGCCTACCGCGGCCAGGTGACGCCGTTCGAACTGAAGAGCAACCTCGAGCTGCTCTGACCGCGCATGGCACGGCCGGTCGACTCCGTCTCGCTGTCTGCGCTGGCGCGCCTGGGCTTCACTGAGCTCAGCGCCGCGGCGCAGTCTCTCACCGAACTCGCCGAGCTCACCGGCATCGACCGCGGCGCGCTGCTCGACGGCGCCGGGGCCGGTGCGGATCCGGATGCCGCGGTAGCGGGCATGCTCCGCATCGCCAGACGCGACGGCACGGCCATCAGCGCGCTGCTGCGCGTCGACGAGACCCGTGAGCGGGTGTGGCGGCTGCTGGGTGCGTCGATCGGACTGGGGGACTTCTTCCTCCGGCATCCGGACGCGCTCGATGTGTTGGGGGAGCCGGACGTCGGCGTACCGGATGCGGAGCGACTGCACAGCAGGATGCTGGCAGCCGTCGGCGCGGTCGACGGCTTCGCGGACACCGCCGACGAGGAGGCATGGGTGCGGCTTCGCGTCGCCTACCGTCGTGAGCTCGCTCGGATCGCGATCGCGGATGTGTCGCATCCCCGACCGGCGGATCTGATTCCGGCGGTCAGCGCCGGGCTCGCCGATGCCGCCGGCGCGGCGCTGGAGGCATCGCTCGCCGTCGCGCGCGCCAGGCTGGCGTCGACGACGTCGCGCGATGCCGTGGCGGCGACGCAGCTCGCGATCATCGGGATGGGCAAAGCCGGCGCTCGAGAACTGAACTACGTCAGCGACGTCGACGTCATCTTCGTCGGAGGCACCGCCGACGAGGAGATCGTCGAGGAGAGCCGGGCGATCGACATCTCCACGCGCCTTGCGCGTGAGACGATGCGGGGGCTGACCGGGATCGAGGCGGAGCCGCCACTGTGGGAGGTGGATGCCGCGCTGCGCCCCGAGGGCAAGCAGGGCGCCCTGGTCAGGTCGCTGGCCTCGCACCTGGCGTATTACGACCGGTGGGCGAAGAGCTGGGAGTTCCAGGCGCTGCTGAAGGCCCGCCCGCTCGCCGGTGACCCCGGACTCGGTGCGGCGTACATCGAGGCTGTGCAGCCGAAGATCTGGTCCAGCGCCGCCCGCGAGAACTTCGTGGACAGCGTCCAGCGCATGCGCGAGCGCGTGACGGCGCACATCGACCCCGCGGACGCGGCCTACCAGATCAAGCTCGGCGAAGGAGGGCTGCGTGACATCGAGTTCACGGTGCAGCTCCTCCAGCTCGTGCACGGCCTCACCGATTCCCGCATTCGTACGCGCGGCACGCTGGAGTCCCTTGACGCGCTGGTCGATGGCGGCTACATCGGGCGGGCCGACGCCGGGACGTTCGCTGACGACTACCGGACGCTGCGCCTGCTCGAGCACCGTCTGCAGCTCAGGGAGCTCTCCCGCACCCACCTGATGCCGCGAACCGACGAGGGCAGGCGCGTGCTGGCGCGGGCGACAGGTCTCGCCGATTCCGGCGTTGGCGTGTGGGAACTGTGGGAGCGGGTCCGTCGCGAGGTCCGCGACATCCACACCCGGTTGTTCTATCGGCCGCTGCTCACCGCGGTCGCCTCGCTTCCCGAGGAGGAACGCAGCCTCTCGACCGAGCAGGCGCACGACCGTCTGGCCGCCATCGGATTCCGCGACCCGGCCGGAGCGCTGCGCCACATCGGCGCCCTCACGAACGGCCTGAGCCGCAAGGCGACCATCCAGCGGCATCTCATGCCCGTCATGGTGCGCTGGTTCGCGGACGGCACCGACCCGGATTACGGACTCATCGCTTTCCGGAGGATCAGCGAGCGACTCGGCGACACCCCGTGGTTCCTGCGGATGCTGCGGGACTCCTCAGGCGCGGCCGAGAGCCTCACTCGACTGCTGTCGTCTTCGCGCTACGTCGGCGAACTGATGGAGTGGATTCCGGAATCGGTGGCCTGGCTGGACAGTGCTGACTCGCTGCGGCCGCGTTCCGAGTCAGCCCTCGATGAGGAGGCGCGGGCGATCCAGACACGACATGAGAAGACGGCGGACGCACTGCGTGCCGTACGGAGCCTTCGACGTCGAGAACTGCTGCGCACCGCGATGGGGGCCGTGCTGGACGTCCTCACGATCGAGGAGATCGCGACAGTGCTCACGGGCATCACGGATGCGACGATCCAGGCGGGTCTGCGTGCGGTCAGACGCGAGGTCGTGTCGCCCGAGGACGACAGCCTGGACTTCGCCGTGATCGGGATGGGCCGCTTCGGCGGCGCAGAGCTGGGTTTCGGTTCGGATGCCGACATCCTCTATGTCTACGAGGCGAACGATGTCGAACCGCAGCGTGCGCAGCAGCTCGCGGTCAAGCTCGTCAACGGCCTGCGCGAACACCTGACCGATCAGCGCGTGCCGTTGGATCTCGACGCCGATCTCCGGCCAGAAGGCCGCAACGGGCCCGTTGTGCGCACGCTCGACGCATATGCGGAGTACTACCGGCGCTGGTCCCTGTCGTGGGAGGCGCAGGCGCTCCTGCGCGCCAGGGGCGTCGCGGGCAGCGCGACACTGATCGCGCAGTTCATGCGGCTCGCAGACAGCGTCCGCTACCCGGAGCAGGTGGATCTGCAGGGCCTGCGCGAGATCAAGCGCATCAAGGCCCGCGTCGAGGGGGAGCGCCTGCCGCAGGGCGCTGACCCGCGGAGGCATCTCAAGCTCGGTCCCGGTTCGCTCAGCGACGTCGAGTGGCTCGTCCAGCTGATCCAGTTGCAGCACGCCTCCGAGGTGGTCGGGTTGCGCACGACTTCGACGCTGCGGGCTCTGGATGCCGCGGTCGCGGCCGATCTCGTGCCGGCCGACGGGGCCGATCGCCTCCGGGAGGCATGGCGCCTCGCGAGTCGGCTGCGTTCCGCCATCACCCTGCTCACCGGACAGACCAGCGATGTGCTGCCCTCCGACCGCCGCCAACTGGACGGGATCGGCCGTCTTCTCGGCTATCCCGACCGATCGGCGACCGAGGTCGAGGAGGATTATCTCGGTGTGACTCGTCGTGCACGGCGTGTCTTCGAAGAGCTCTTCTACGGATAATTGCCATATCGCGTGCTTGCACCCAGGCTGAGACCATGAACAAGAAGATCGGCGTCGTCTGGAATCCGTCCAAGGTCGAAGAAGCGGACCTGCGGGAGGCCGTCGATGCGGCGCTCGGCGATCAGACGCAGTGGTGGGAGACCAGCGTCGACGACCCAGGGCGGGGGATGGCGGAGAAAGCGCTGGCAGCGGGATGCGACACGGTGCTCGCGGTCGGAGGCGACGGCACGGTGCGAGCCGTGGCGGAGGCCCTGGCCGGTTCGGATGCCGCGCTCGGCATCGTTCCGCGAGGGACGGGAAATCTGCTGGCGCGCAATCTCGACGTGCCGCTGGACGACATTCCTGCCGCGCTGGAGCGGATCACGGCAGACGATGCCACGCCGATCGATCTCGGCTGGGTCGAGCTCGACGGTGCCGAGCATGCGTTCGCCGTGATGGTCGGATTCGGCGTCGACGCCCAGATGCTTGTCGAGACGGACGACGATCTGAAGGAGCGGGCGGGATGGCTCGCCTATGTCGAGGCCATGGGGCGGGCACTGGCCGGCACCGAGATGACGGGCATCACGCTGACGATCGACGACGACGACGCCCAGGAGGTGCGCGGACACACCATGCTCATCGGGAACTGCGGGATGGTGCAGGGCGGCATCCGCCTGCTGCCGGACGCACGGCTCGACGACGGCCGCCTGGATCTGCTGCTGGTCAGCGCCGACGGCGCGCTGCAGTGGATGGACACGGTGCGCTCGGTGGTGTGGGACAACGGCATCCGGCGGATCTTCGACCGCGAGGCCGTCGCCGTCAGCACGGACTCCACCAGTCACGTGACCGCGGAGCGCATCAGCGTCGAACTGGAGGCGCCGCTGGCCTTCGAGATCGATGGTGAGGAGATCGGCGAGGTCTCGGCGTTCAAGGTCCGCGTCCAGCCGGCCGCGATCAAGGTGCTCTGACGGCGATGTCGTAGTGCCCTGCGAGGATGCGTGGATGGATGAGTTGCGACTGAGACCGTGGTCCGTGGGGGACGCCGATCTGCTCGGCGCCGCGAACAGTCCCGAGATGACGGCGGACCTCAACGGCCCCGAGACCGAGGAGCAGATCGACGAGCGCCATGCGCGTTATCTGCGGCTCGAGGAGAGCGGCGAAGCGAGGGTCTTCGTGATCGAGGATGCCGAGCATCATCGGCTCGGGTCGATCGGATGCTGGTCCACCGAATGGCGCGGCGAACCGGCCCTGGAGTCCGGTTGGTTCGTGCTGCCGGAGGCACAGGGCCACGGTGTCGCCACGCGCGCGCTGTCGATGGTGATCGAGATCGCGCGACGGCAACCCGGACGCGGGCGGTTCCTCACCGCGTTCCCAGCGGTCGCGAATACCGCCTCCAACGGCGTGTGCCGGCGGAACGGCTTCACGCTCATGGGGACGGTCGACGGCGAGTTCCGCGGAGCCGCTCTCACGTTCAACGAGTGGGCCCTCGGACTCGACGCCGTCGGCGACTGACCGTCAGCGGATCAGTAGCGTCGCAGTTGCACCGCCAGGTCCTCGAGATCGACGGCGTGGATGTCGAATCGCTCGCGCGGCACCGGGGGATCGCCGTTCGGGCGCGGCACGTAGGCGGTGCGCATCCCGGCGGCCTTCGCCGCACGGAGATCCCACGCGTGCGCGGCCACCATGATCGGCGGCGCCACGCGCGTCGGGACATCTGCGAGCGCGAGCCGGTACACGGCCGGATCCGGCTTGTAGGCACGGGCATCCTCGGCGGAGAGCAAACCGTGCCATCGCATGCCTGTGCCGGCGCTCAGGCCGGTGAGTACACGTCTACTGGCGTTCGACAGTCCGAAGACGGCATTCTCCGTCGAGAGCGCGCTCATGCCGTCCAGCGTGTCGTCCCAGAGTGAGAGGCGTTCCGAAGCGCCGTCGAGCCGGGCGGGCACGTCGGGGGAGATCAAGCCGATCACTGACAGGTTCGCGAGCGCCTCGGCATCCAGCACTTCACTGGGCACATAGGCACGCTGTCCCGCGGTGATGGCCTGCTCCTGGGAGGTGACGTACTCGAGCCAGCGCCGGACGAGATCGGAGACGGAGCTTGCATCGAGGTCGGTCGCCGCCTCGACCTCGCGCTCGAGGCTTCCGGTCTGATCCACCAGCGTGCCGAGGACGTCGAAGACGAGCGTCGTCCGCTCCGGTGCGTTCTGGCTCATACCGGAGACAATCGGGACTGCAGGCGGTCAATTCCCCGACGTGCGCCCGCTGAGACGCGAGAACCCGCCTCAGCGTGCTGCTGAGGCGGGTTCTCGGTAGGAGCGTTCGGCTGTCGTCAGACGCCGAAGTAGAGCTCGTACTAAATCCGGCTGATTGGCTGGTCATGGTTACCGCCGGGATGCCCGTGATTCCGCGGTTATCGGTGTTGGGGAGTGGTGGCTATGACTGTTGCGAATCGGGACTTCTGCGGACTTTCTGCGGACTCGCGATGATCGACCAGGAGGAGACCTGGCTCAGCTACTCCGAGGCTGCTGCACGGGTGAGGTCGACGAAGCACACCATCCAGCTATGGCGCCGGCAAGGGATGCCGATGTCATGGGCCGTCGACGAGATCGGGCAGCGGTACCGGGTCGTCGAGGAGCAGGTGCTGCTCGCATGGTGGCGTCGGAAGATGCAGGCGTCCCCGGTGCACTTCTACAAGATCCGCAGGGACATGATCGCCCGCGGGGAGACTCCGCCACCCGTCCCGGAGAGGTTCAGGCGGCGCAGCACGCCCGGAATCGTCCAGAACCTCACACCGGTACGTGATTCCTGTACACAACCCGCTTCCGACGTGTCAGGGGGCCACGACACCCCCAACGGGCCAGAATTCACGTCGCCTGCTGTGTTTCCTGAGCTTCCCGAGTTCATTGGGCAGGCAGAGCACGCCGCCCTCATGCGAGCCATGCAGGAGGAGACCCCAGCATGCGACGGCCTCGAGGTATTCACCCGTGACCGGTTCTCGGATCCGGAAGAAGTCGAGATGATGCGCGGCATCTGCCGGGAGTGCCCTCTACTGGACCTGTGCAGGGCGTTCGCGGCTGCCGGGAAGCCGTCAGCTGGCATGTGGGCCGGGATGACGCCGGCGGAGGTGCGACGGATTCCAGACGGATTCCGAGCGGAATCCTCGCCATCTGCCACGTGATCTCGCGACTCAGTACTCGCGCAGCGCCTCGATGCTTTCCCACCCATCGAAGTCCTCTGGAGGCGTCACGGACCATCCCTTATCTCGAAGCACCTGCGCGACCTCTACGGGATAGTCCCGGGCGATCGTGCGGACTTGGAATCGGCGCGCGAGCTCACGACCATCTTCAATCGCGCGCTTCCAACCGTCGAGGTGGTCCACGCCACAATCCTGGATCAGGAACTGGATGAAGTCCTCTACGCCAGGTCGAAATCGGCGCCCTCCGGTTGGAAAGTGCAGCGAGGATAGCGACATCGGAGCGCTTCCCTTCTTGCCTTTTCGGTAGGCGCGGGCGAGCAGGAACGAGAGCGCGCCACGTTCGCCATGGAACTGCCAATGGCTTACCGGAGGGCCCGTCGTCTTCCCCTCGTATTCGAGCCGCGCGATCGGTGATTCTTCGAACTCAGCGAAGAGCGCGATGCGCATCTCGTCGACTCGAAGGAATCCCTCGTAGGAGGCATCAGTGAACATGTAGAACGTCCAGTACGCGAGCGGGACATCATCCACGTAGAGGGGCAATCGCGCTGGCTTCACCGAGCCTTGGTCGTCGACCGCCGAGATCCGAACACGCCCGGTCGTCTCGAACAGCTGAGCACGGATGCTCGGCGCGCCGGGCAACGTGCTGTGAAGCATAGTCTCGAGGCGACTGGCGAACTCCTGCGCTTGCCCGAGGACACTCATTCAGTCGGTGAGGTGGTCTTCACCGAGCAAGTACGCGATCGAGTCGAGTTCGTCTCGTGCCGCCCACTCTCGATCCTGCAGCAGATTCTTTTCGGCACGATCGCGGAAGTCCTCATACGACCGCAAGCCGAGCGAATCAAGGATCGCTGCGAGGCGCTCGCGCAGGTCAGACTCTGTCAGATGGAGTACCGGTGCCATGATCTTGCTCCTCATCCCTTGTACGGATAGTAGACCACTGGCCGCCGACATCGGCCGGTAGCGGCACTCAGTTCCTTGGACGATCGAGCTTGCGGCTGCGGAACTCGTCGAGACTGCTCGGCGCCGACTCAGGCGCATCGCCCTGCGGGGCTGTGACGCTCTGTGGCGCCCTCTCCCGGCCGAGGATGCGTAGCTCACGCATCACGCCGCGGTAGGCGCCCAGAGTGCCGGCAGAGACCCCACCGATGCCGTACGCGTCCAGATCGCGGGCGAGATCCTTCGCCAGCTCGACCCACGGCGCCGCGACGTCGTCCACATCCAGACCACGGGCGCGCAGAGAACGGTTCAACGCGCGGAGGTGACGCTGCGAGCTCATCGGGTGCCTTTCAGTGCCGTTTCAGGCCAGTTACGAGCCAGTTTCAGTGCCCCGATCCCAGCCAATCAGCGGGAACGCGGCACAGGGGTGGTGGAAAAACTCTGAAGGCCCGGGGAGAGAGGAAGCGGCCGAGCGGGAGGTGGGCCGGTGGAGGGGACGTCCCGGGATTGGAACGCCCCCTCCCTGGTTGGACCGGCGACTCATCACAGAGCCGGTCCTGCCGAGACGACTGAGAGTGGGGTCGTGGTTCTCGGCTGCGCCTGGTGGATGAATCTCTAGGTCAACGACACCAGGCGGGTCTGGGGCTACGGGGTGGCGACGAGGTCGGCGACGACGATGCCTTCGGGCTGTTCGATGCTCAGGCCGAAGCGTCCTTCGACGCGTGCTCGGATCTGGTTGTGCGAGAACCCGAAGTCGCCGAGGTGCCAGGCGGTCTCGATACCGAATCGGTCGGTGTCAAGGTTGAGCGCCGACAGGTCCATCGCGAGTGCGGTGCCGACGTCGATGCGGGAGCTTGTGACGACGCGTGTTCCCCACACTCGACGCTCGGCGAGGTTCAGGGCTGAGCCGAGGTCGAAATTGCCCGAGGTGTTGCGCGTCGTCTCGATCTCCTGCCAGTCCAGCGGGTTCAGCAGGTACACGTCGGACGCGAAGCCGGCGGTCTCGAGCTTGGTTGAGGCGGCGCGCAGCGTGATGATCGGTTCGGCAGCGGCTGCCTGCTGCTGAACGCCGGTGGTGTTCATGATGCCGCGGATGTTCTTCCGCGTCTTCCCGTCGAACACGTCGTCCACGCCTGTGCCGTTGAGGATCTGCTCCTCAAGCGCGTCCTTCAGACCCCAGAGCAGGTTCCGCTCGACGAACGTGGCGAGCTGCGCGTTGTCCTTCAGCAGGTACGTATCCACGTACTCGGACAGGTGCGCGACGACCGCGAGGAAGCCAGGATTGTTCGTGATGCTGAGCGTCGACGTGGGCTTCTCAGCACCGGACGGGACGACGGTGGCGTTGTTCGTGAACCCGGTCTGACGGATACCGTCCCACGAGGGGTTCTCGCGCAGGCGGACGCGCAGCAGATCCAGGATCGACGTCGGAAGCTTCTTCGTGTCGATCGGCTCCGTCGAGAACGACGTGCCAGTGACGACCGTGTTGCCGGGAAGCGCCTTGAACCCGCCACGGCTGCGCACCGTGTCTGCGAACTCGCGCGCGGCCTTCTTGCCCCGCTCACCGGTCAGGGTGAGGTACTTGACCTCAGCGTGGGCGTCGTCCTCGTCGTCGCCTTCGCCCCGGCCGAACTCGACCAGATCAGCGAGAGCCTTCTCCGACGTTTCGACACGGAGCTTCTTCTCCTCCAGGTCGATGATCTGACTCTGGTTCGCCATCAGGTCGTCCGACTCCTTCTTGGTGAGCTCACGGTCGGCGCCCTGCGCGCTGCCCATGATCGAACGGTTCTTCTTCTTCAGGTCGAGGATCTGCTCTTCGAGCGACTTCGTACCGGTCATGATGTGTCTCTTTCTGAGTGTGTGCGAGTACCCCGAACCGCCGTATGGCCGGGGGTGAATGTCGCGACGGTGGAGAGATCTCGAACACGTTCCCCCGCAGGGGTGCTCGTGGAGTCCTCGGAATCCTGGTCACTCACGGTCGAGCCGATCCTGTCGTTTCGCCGGCCGACCCCCGCGGGGATCTTCTGAGCCTTGTCCCCGCGGGGATCCTCGGTCTCGCGCCGGGCGACTCGCATTGCGTCTCGCCGTTGTGACCATTCTACGATGCTGTGCTTGGCGATGTGCTCACTCTGATGGCGAGTCGCTGATCGTTTCGACCTCCAGGCCGACCATCAGCTGTTGTAACCACGCCTGACCCCCCGGAGCCGATCTGAGCAGCTCTGCGGCTGTTGCAGCGAGCGAGAGGAGCACCGGCAGCGTGCGGCCTGTACAGGCCAACAGAGCGGCGTTCAGCCCATCGCCGTCGTCGTGTAGACACGCGTCGACGATGCGCAGCGCCAGGAGAGTGATCTCAGGGTCGTCCGTCCGGTCGTGCTCGCTCATGCCGCCCTCCACAGCGTGCCGTCTGCCGGCAGGTCGAGTCGGTACGGCTGCCCGTCCAGCCGTTGCACCAGAGCATCCGGACCGTACAGCGCCATGGCGATCGCTTTTCCCGGCGAATCGGGCAGTGCCCTTACCGGGGTCACCGGGATCGATGTGACGATAGGGCCGTGGTCGCGGATCGCCGTGATCCGAGCTGGGTCGACGATCCACTCGTAGTCGTTGAGGACGGCGAGCACGTCGGCGGGGTCGACGAGCGCGGAGAACAACCTGGCATTGTCGTGCTTGACGCTCGCGGAGGCCTCTCCACCAGGTGCGTACTTGAGTGCCGCCGACACCAGCGGGGTCCACGACACTCTGTGCAGACGATCCGGGTCGCTCACCCGGAAGATCATCGTTGCTTCCCGTGGACGTGTGTCCGCGAACGACACCAGCTGCAGCATCCTGGCAGTCCCGGCGAGGACGGCGCCGATCTGTGTAGCCCGGAAGAAACCGAACGATCGGAATTCCCGTACCCACTCCGCCGCCGGCTTCTGCCCGCTCGGCGCCGGGATCTGGACCGTCTGAATCCCGTTCGCGAGCTCGAGCGCCCGCTCCTCGCGGGCCGAGAGCCCGGGAGCCGTGGCGATCCCCTGGTCAGTCATGATCGTTCTCCTGCTCTGCCGCGTATGCGGCGTGAATCGATCGCGCGAACCACACGCGCGTACTTGAGTTGCGCTGGGCCCCGAGCAATCCACCTCGACGACGTCGGCCGGCGGACGAACGCGACCGCCCTGCCACCTCGCCCTCATCAGCCGGTAGTAGACCCGGCCATGCTGGTCCGCGAGGTGCGCGGGTACCTGCTGCCGTGCACCCGAGGTGAGATCGCCTTGAGCCTCCTCGCCGGAGGGGCATCGAGCAGCAAGCTGCCCGATCCACGATGAGCATCTGTGACTGCTCTGAAGCTCGGAAGACCCGTCACCGTGAGAGGTTCTTACTTCAGGACTACGGGGTGGTCCATACGCCCGATCCCGGTTTGGCATACCCAGTGGCCCATAATCGACCCCGAAGTATGGACTACCCAGTGGCCCATAACTCGCCCTTGAACTTGACGAGATACTTCGCAGAATTCCCGCTGCCCTGAGCGCCCGGATCGAGCTGCTGAATGATGCCTTTGTCGAGCAGTGCTGTGAGTGCCTTCTGGACACCTGAGCGCTGCATCCCCGTCTCCTCGGCGATCGTGCGCTGACTTGGCCAGGAGACCCCTGTGGCGTCGGCGTGGCTCCTGAGGCAGAGCAGCACGAGGCTCTGCCCTGGCGTGGTGGGGAGGTCCGCGAGCACTCTGCTCCGGAGCATCCGGTCGGCTGGCATGCGCGCCACATCACACTCCTCCCTCACGCTCGCGGAGCGCTTCGTCGACGGACGCAGGGCGCCGCAGCTCTCGACTCTCACGCTCAGCCTTGAGCCGTGCCGCGCGGGCGGTCGGGGTGTGCTGGGTGAGCAGCTCAGCCTGCGCCTTGTACCAGTGCCGCACGGCCTCGTAGAGCTCCGGGTCGAGCACTGTGCGGCCGTTCTCCTCCGCGAGCATCATCCGGCCGCTCTGAGCCTCCTCGACGTCCACCATCTCCCGGACGAGACTGTCGCGCATGAGCGGGCCGACGTCGAGCCGCAGTAGATGGATGGGTATCCAGTTGCTGCGTGGGTACGTGCCGGCGCTCATTCCGGCACCGCCACATCGTGCAGGGCCAGAAACTCCCTGATCGCAGTGCGTGCTCGCAGCAGCTCGTCGATCCCGCCGGAGATCTCCTCGTCGACCGCCTCGGGTCCGAAGGACCAGTCGATGTTGTCAGGCAGCGTGAACGACCACCGAGCCTGATCGTCGTAATCCGATACTTCGTACCGGGTGATGAGAATCTCGCGCGGCTCGCCGCCGGCGTACTCTCCGATGCGGACCTCCGCGAAGTGCGCGCCGTCCGATTCGGGGAACAACGCGTCGTGGCCGCGGCACCAGGAGTAGATCGAGCACGGCCACTCGGATACGCTGTCCGTGTTCGGGTTCTCCTCTGGGATGGGGCAGGAAACGATCTCGCCCCTGTCGGCCGGTGCAACGGCCACGGGGGCATTCTTTTGCTCGGTCATGGTCACGACTTCCTCCGCATCGGCGTGATGTTGTTCTGCTTGTGCACGCACAGCTCGCCGTCAGCCCACGCCTCGGCGCAGTCCTCACGCACCGACCAGCGACCACCCTTGGTCATCTGCGTCCCATGCAGGGTCCCGGCCTCGAGCGCCTTTCGGATGGTGACTGGATGCCGGCCGACAGCTTCGGCGATCTGGTCGACCTTTAGCTGGCGGATCATGCCGACTCCTCGAAGGCGGCGGCGATGTACGCCTCAAGGTCGGACTCCCGGAACACGATCCGGCCCGCGATCTTCGCGTGTTTCGGTGCTGTGCCCTGCGTGATCATCCACCGCAGCTGTGCTGGCGATCGACGCAGCATCTCTGCTACCTCGCCTACGAAAAGCAACTTCTCTGCCATCTTCCATCTCCTATCAGAAAGCCCGATGCGGTATCGGCGATCCCGATGGTACATCAGAATTCACAGTGCGCAATCACTTTTCCCGATACAGTGTCGACATGACCACGAATGATGAGCGGATCGGCGATCATGTGCGACGTGCGCGCGGAGAGCTCTCGCAGAAGGCGCTAGCCGAGCAGATGAAGGCCGCAGGATGGAAGTGGTCGCAGCCGACCGTGGCTGCGATCGAAAGCGGAGAACGGCCCCTCAAGCTCGCAGAGGCAGCGGTCCTAGCCGAGGTTCTCAAGGTGCCGCTGAACGAACTCCTGCCCGATGCCGTGGCCGATGTAAGGGAGCAACTGACGAGGTCGTGGGGTGCCGTGCAACGCCACACCGACGAGGCTCTGTACAAGCTGACCGCTCTCGCAGGTCACCTCGATCACTTCGCGACGCTCATCGAACAGCATCCGGAGGTGGCGAATGAGATTTGGGGCGACGAAGGCGAGAACGACTGGTCGAAGTGGGTTCGATGGACGGTGTCGAGTTTGACGAGATACTCACCCGAGCGCGTCGTTGCCGTCTCGGAAACGCGGCGCGCGGATCTCGTGGAAGCGCTCGAGGCGGTCGCCCGCGGGGTCGTCACGAAGTCGGCCGCAGCCGGTGCGGTCCCGGGCCGCGATGACGTCATCTTCCCCGGCCTGTTGTTCGAGGTCCGCGACGATGGGGAGTCGGACGATGGCGAGTATCAAGCAACGTCCTGACGGCGTCTGGCGGGCCCGCTACCGCGACGACGCCGGCAAGGAGCACGCGAAGCACTTCAAGCTGAAGCGCGACGGTGAGGCGTGGTTGCTCGAGCAGGGCGCCGCGCTCGCGAACGGGACACACGTCGACCCGACGAAAGCTCGGACGACCGTGGGGGAGTGGGCCGATACCTGGTTGGAGGGCTACGCGCGGAACCGGGCGTCGACAGTCCGACAAGCGCGCGTGCACATCAACGTCATCAAGGATGATCTCGGCTCCCGGCCACTGCGCTCCGTGCGCCCGTCTGAGGTCCGCTCTTGGGTTGTGCAGCTCGCAGGCCGCGGGTACGCCGATTCATACGTCTACGCGCTCCACAGCCGCCTCTCGCAACTGTTCTCCGACGCTCAGCACGACGGGCTCGTTGCGAAGAACCCGTGCTCGAGGCGCACCTCACCGAAGGGCCCGAAGCAGCGGCCGTACGTCGCGACCACAGAGCAGGTATGGGCTCTCCACGACGCCCTGCCCGAGCACTTCCGGCCCGTCGTGCTACTCGGGGCGTTCGCAGGGCTCCGCGTCTCCGAGATCGCGGCGCTGCGGACGGTCGACGTCGACTTCATGCGCGGGATCATCACCCCGGCAATCCAGTACCCGGCCGAGGAACTCAAGACCGAGATGAGCAAGCTGCCCATCCCGATTCCTGCGGACCTTGCCATCATGCTCAACGCCAACCCGGTCAAGTGGAAGAGCAGCACAATCGTTGTAGGAGCGTTCGGACGCCCCGTCGCGCCGTACACCATCGAAACGGCATTCAAAGACGCCAGAGGAGCCGTGGAGGGCCTCCCAGAGGGCTTCCGCATCCACGACCTCCGGCACTACTTCGCAAGCCTGCTCATCGCAGCCGGCCTCGACATCAAGACCGTGCAAGCACGACTCCGGCACGCCTCCGCGAAGACCACTCTCGACACCTACGGGCACATGTGGCCCGACCGAGACGAATCCTCCCGAGCTGCAGTCGCCCTCGCCCTTCGTCGCTCCGATACCAGAACCCGGAAGATCGAGGAGAGCTCATGACCATCCTGATGTTCAACGAAGACGAGACGTCCGTCCTCATCGTCACCGACACGCTCGCGACTTCGGACACCGGGGAAGCGTTCATGTTCCAGTCCAAGGCCTGGCATCTGCCGCATTTCAACATGGCCATAGCGGTCACCGGGACAGCGAATCTCGGAGCCGAATGGAATCAGTACCTCCGCACATCTGCGGTCGCTCAGCACATCAGGATGATCGATACATTCGCACCTGAAGCGCTGCGTGGCCTGTGGCGAGACATCCAGGAGGAGTATGGAGTTTCGGGGACGGCGACGATCTATCACTTCGGGTTTGAGCCCGGTTCAGACGACATCGTTCGCTACGTCTACCGGTCCCAGAGAAACTTCGAATCGGAACGCACTGAGGGGACGGGGTTCGGGGTGAAGCCTGCCCCAGAAACCTTCGAGCTTGTGGCGCCTAGCGGCATCGACGAGATGATCGAGCTCGCGACGCGTATCCGCGACGAGAACGACAGCGGCAAGACCGAGACCCGCATCGATATTGGTGGCGAGTTGCACGCGCTCTTCGTCAAGGATCGCTTTGCGCAGAGCGCCGTGGTGCACCGTTTCTCGGACTATGACGACCAGTGGCGCGAAATGATTCTGCGCCTCAATCGGGAGCAGGCTGAGGACGAGTTGTTCCCCCGACGCACGTAAAGAGCCCGTCCCAGCATCGCGCTGAGACGGGCTCCCTTTCAGATTCTGCGGACTACCTGCGGACTAGCGCCCGGAATGCCGCGTCATCTAGCTACACTCCGAAGTAGAGCTCGTACTCGAACGGGTGCGGACGCTGCGCGATCGGCAGGATCTCGTTCTCGATCTTGTACGAGATCCAGGTCTCGATGAGCTCCTCGGTGAACACGCCGCCCTCGAGGAGGAACTGGTGGTCCTCACGCAGAGCGTCCAGCGAGTCCAGCAGCGAGTTCGGGACCTGAGGGATGTTCTTGGCCTCCTCCGGGGGAAGCTCGTACAGGTCCTTGTCGACCGGCTCATGCGGCTCGATGCGGTTCTTGATGCCGTCCAGGCCCGCCATCAGCTGCGCGGCGAAGGCGAGGTACGGGTTGCCCGAAGCATCCGGAGCGCGGAACTCGATGCGCTTGGCCTTCGGGTTCGAGCCGGTGATCGGGATGCGGATCGCGGCGGAGCGGTTGCCTGCCGAGTAGACCAGGTTGACCGGTGCCTCGAAGCCCTTGACCAGACGGTGGTAGCTGTTCAGGGTCGGGTTGGTGAAGGCGAGCAGCGCCGGAGCGTGCGCGAGGATGCCACCGATGTACCAGCGCGCGATGTCGCTGAGCTGGCCGTAGCCGGCCTCGTCGTAGAACAGCGGCTTGCCGTCGGCCCACAGCGACTGGTGCGTGTGCATGCCCGAGCCGTTGTCACCGTAGAGCGGCTTGGGCATGAAGGTCGCGACCTTGCCCCACTCCTCGGCGGTGTTCTTGACGATGTACTTGAACTTCAGGATGTCATCGGCCGCGTGCACCATGGTGTCGAAGCGGTAGTTGATCTCCTGCTGACCAGCGGTGCCGACCTCGTGGTGCGAACGCTCGAGGATGAAGCCCGCGTCGATGAGCTTGAGCGTGATGTCGTCACGGAGGTCAGCCGTCTTGTCGACGGGGGAGACGGGGAAGTACCCGCCCTTGTACGGCGTCTTGTTGCCGAGGTTTCCGCCCTCTTCCTCGCGACCGGTGTTCCACGCGGCCTCTTCGGAGTCGACCTTGTAGAAGCTCTCGCCGGCGGTGACCGAGTAGCGGACGTCGTCGAAGATGTAGAACTCGGCCTCGGGGGCGAAGAACGCGGTGTCGGCGATCCCGGTCGAGGAGAGGTACTTCTCCGCCTTCTTGGCGACCTGACGCGGGTCCTTCGAGTAGATCTCGCCGGTGCGCGGGTTGTAGATGTCGAAGAGCATCACCAGCGTCTTGGCCTCGCGGAACGGGTCGAGGTACGCCGTCGAGACATCGGGGATGAGCTGCATGTCGGACTCGTGGATCGACGCGAAGCCGCGGATCGAGGAGCCGTCGAACAGCTGACCGTTCGTGAAGAAGTCCTCGTCGACCGTCGACGCGGGGATGTTGAAGTGCTGCTGAACGCCGGGCAGATCGGTGAAGCGGATGTCAAGGAACTTGACGTCGTTCTCCTTGATGTAGCTCAGCACCTCGGATGAATCAGTGAACATGTATCACTCCTGATGACGCGGGTTGGGGACCAGAGGTCTTCGTGAAGGCTAGGGTGGCGGGGTTTCTCTGCCGTGTCCTGAATGTTTCCGGCATGTTACGGCGGCTCAGTAGAATCAGGGGGTGACGGATGCTGCGAACACCTACCCTGGCGAACGACTGGGGCTTCCCGAAGCCGGATCCGGCAGCATCGGACGCGTCGGGCGGCGCATCGCGGCTCTTGTGATCGACTATGCGGCGGCGACCATCCTCGCCACGGCCTTCCTCGGCTACCGGCAGTTCGATCTTCCTGCCGAGGCGGGCATGACGATGTTCACGCCCATGATCGTCTTCGCGGTGCTGCAGATCGTCTTCATCCCCACACTCGGTGGGAGCCCCGGTCACCGCATCGTCGGGTTGCGGGTGGTCCGAGCCGACGGCGCGTGGCCCGGCCTGTGGCGTCCGATCGTCCGGACGCTTCTGCTGGTCGTGGTGGTTCCGGCGGCCATCTGGGACCAGGATCAGCGCGGGCTGCATGACAAGGCCGCTGGAACGATCCTGCTGCGCGCCTGACACCGCGATCAACTGCGCCCGCGGTTGCGCCGGCGCATCTCCTTCGGCGCGCGGCCACCAAGGAACGATCGCGCCGGGTCGATCACGAAGCCGCGGCGCAGCGCCTCGCGTCCGATCAGCATCCGGAAGCCCATCTCGTCGCGATTGCTCAACGTGACCTCCGAGACGACCAGCCGATCGACGAGGCGGATCGCGAGCAGCACGACGAGCCGATCCTGCTGGTGGCCGGACGAGCTGCGCACCCGCCGTCGGTCGTGGATTGGGCACTCGACGGTCGTGCTGTCCTCCTGGCTCTCCTGCCAGGGCTTCACCCGGAACCGCACCCACGCCTCGCCCTCGCGTTCGAACTCCTCGACATCGAAGGCGTGCAGAGAGGAGGTGCGTGCACCGGTGTCGATCTTCGCCTTGATCCAGTCGACGCCCGCATCCGGCAGGCTGACCCATTCACGCCACCCCGTGAGGGTGTTTGAATGGGGTGTCCGACTCATGATCTACATCCTGGCAGGAAATCCCCGTGAAGCTCGCCGTCCTCTCCCGTGCGCCGCACGCCTACTCGACACAGCGGCTGCGTACGGCTGCTCTGCAGCGTGGGCACGAGGTGAAAGTGCTCAACACCCTGCGCTTCGCGATCGACCTCACCGAGGACGAACCGGATCTGCAGTACCGGGGGCGCCCGCTCAGCGACTATGACGCGATCCTGCCCCGGATCGGCAATTCGATCACCTATTTCGGCACGGCCGTCGTCCGTCAGTTCGAGCAGATGGACGTCTACACGCCGAACACGGCGAACGGCATCTCCCAGGCGAGGGACAAGCTGCGCGCCAACCAGATCCTGTCCCGCCACAACATCGCGATGCCGGCCACTGCTTTCGTGCGCAACCGTGCGGACGTGCGGCCCGCGATCGAACTGGTCGGCGGTGCTCCCGTCGTCATCAAGCTCCTCGAGGGCACGCAGGGGATCGGGGTCATCCTCGCGCCGCAGGTCAAGGTCGCCGAGGCGATCATCGAGACGCTGCACTCCACCAAGCAGAACGTCCTCATCCAGAAGTTCGTCGCCGAGAGCCGCGGACGCGACATCCGTGCGCTGGTCGTCGGCGATCGGGTCGTCGCGGCGATGCGCCGTGTGGCCGCCGGGGATGAGTTCCGTTCGAACGTGCACCGCGGCGGTACCGTCGAACCGGTCGAACTCGACCCGATCTACGAGCAGACGGCGGTGCGATCGGCGCAGATCATGGGCCTGCGCGTCGCCGGTGTCGACATGCTCGAAGGCGACGACGGACCGCTCGTGATGGAGGTGAACTCCTCGCCGGGGCTGCAGGGCATCGAGCAGGCGACGAACCTCGATGTCGCCGGCGCCATCATCGACTACATCGCCGGTCAGGTCGCATTCCCCGAGATCGACGTGCGTCAGCGACTGAGCGTGTCCACGGGGTACGGTGTCGCCGAACTGGTCATGCACGCCGGAGCCGAGCAGGTCGGCAAGCAGCTGGGGGAGCTGGGGCTGTGGGATCGCGACATCACGGCGCTCACCCTGCACCGCGGGGTGACGGTCATCCCCAACCCGCGCAAGCACGTCGTCCTGGAGGCGGGTGATCGGCTGCTCTGCTTCGGCAAGCTCGAGGAGATGCGCTCGATGATCCCGGAGCGCCGGCGGCGGCGGGCGAAGGTGCGGCGTCTGCCGAAGGATGCCCGCAGCTGAACGGAAAGCGCCTCTGCTCCCGATGGGAGCAGAGGCGCTTCGACGTGATCGCTGCGTATCAGCGCGGACGCTGCGCCCGAGCCTTCATCGGGTCGACGCCCTTCGGAATCGGCAACGAGGTGACCGACTGCGACACAGAATCGATCCGGCGGATGACCGCAGCCATCGTCGTCTTGTCGATGGCCTTCGGAAGCTTCTTGATGGTCTTGGAGAGATCGGCGATCGCGACCTCGTCTTCGCCGTGCCCCACGTAGAGGACGGTGACCGGAACCCCGTGGGCCACGCGCTGCGCCTTCGTGCGCTCCTCGTTCACGAGACGGGTCAGACGTCCTCGTGCTCCTTCGCCCACGACGACGATGCCGCCGCGGCCGACCGCGCGGTACACGGCCTCCTGCGTCTTCGGGTTGATGCCGACGGGAGTGTCGGATGCCTGCCAGTTGCGACCGAGGCTGGTGCTCAGCACGTGGCCCGAGGCACCGGGCATGCCGTCGATCTTGGCGTACATCGCCTTGGTGGACATGCGCGTCATCAGCATCAGCGCACCGAGGACACCGACCATGAGACCCGTGATGGCCCACAGCACGAGCGTCCACACCTGGAACGGCGGGATCAGGTAGCCGACGACCAGACCGAGCAGGATGCCGACCACGAGGATCGCGATCTGGGCCCAGGGGAGCCATGAGTACACTTCGCGTGTGAACCGGAAGAGGGACTTGAGCTGGGAGAAGAACCCAGGACGCTTCTCGGGTTCGGGATCACGCTTTGCCATGCGTATAAGACTACCGAGTCGGCGTGTGCGCCTGTGACGCGTTCGCGGCGGGCGCACTCGCCCTGCACGGCGGGGATGCCCGGGCGAGTTCTCCCCAGCTCTGCGCGATCACGGCGGCGGCGTCTCCGCCTGCGGGGCGCGATGTGGTGCCCTCTTCCCATGAGGATGCCCCAGGAGGACAGCGTGCTGGTCCCGGGTGTGCACCGGTCGATCCGATCCCTCGCAGCGGGAGAGGGTCCTTGGCCGGGCACGCTCGTCACCGACGGCGAGGATGTCGGAGTGTGGTGCGAAATCGACAGCGGCGAGTGCTCGATCGATTGGCGCTTTACCGGGTCGGCCCATGTCGCCGCGCCCACCGATGTCGCGCGCTCCTCGACCGGCCACGGTGCCCTCATGCCATGGTGCACGACGCGGGTGGCGACGTTCCTCGCCCGCCGGTCCGTGGCGACGGTCCCGCTCGAGCCCGGCGAGTGGGGAACTCTGGTGCTGAGCCTGCTGCGCGGGCTGCGTGAGATCGCGGACCGCGCTGAACCGGAGTTCGCGGGGCAATGGTGGCTGACGGACGCGGGACGCCCGCTGTGCGCGCCGGGCGGCACGACCCCCGCACGCGCAGGAGTGGTCGACATCCTCGGCACCGCGCAGACGCAGTGCCCGGACCGCGCACTGCGTCGGATTCTGCTGGGCATCCAGGAGTCCGTGGCGGACGCCGTGCCGACGAGCGCACGGGTGCGAGCCTGGGAGCGCGAGCTTCTGGACTTCGCCGCGCCGCGCCCGCTTCGGCTGGATGAGCATCCGCCTCGGACGACGGCGGATCCATCCATCGCGACCATCAGAGCAGGAGCACTGGAGTCCCCGCAGCGACGACGCGTGCGTACGCGCAGCCGTACTCTCCGATCGTGGTGCGCGCAGTTGCTGGTCCGGGTGCGGGCACTGATGCGCCGGCGCGAGCGCGGTCGCACGCCATCCGGTCGAACCGCCATCGGTCGCGAGCAGACGCCGGTCCGGTCGCGTCGACGCGTGGCATTGGTCGCGACAGCGGCAGCCGCCGCGGTGCTCTGCGCCGGTCTGCTGTGGCCCGGTGATGAGCCGATGCCCTCTCAGGCTGCCGAGGAGGCGATTCGCGCGTCCTCGAAGCAGGGCACGTCGACGCCATCGGCGACGACAGGGGATGTCGAAGCCGGCGCCTCGCCGGAAGGCAGCAGTTCGGGTGAAGACGATCCATCGGCATCGGCGACCGCAGTGCTGGACGCGCTGGACGACTGCGTTGCCGTGGCGGACGACACGTGCCGGGCGGCGATCGCGGCGGACTCGACCGCACGAGCCCAGGACGTGCTCCGCTCGGATGCCGCCGGTGAGCCGGCTCTGGTGGATGACTACGGCGACCTGGCGGTGATCAGGCTCGGGACGGATGCCTCGGGCGAGCAGATGCTCGTGCTGGTGCGCCAGAACGAGAAATGGCTGGTCCGCGACGTCTATGACGTCGCGGACCAGCCAGCGAGCGGTTGAGACTCAGGCGCCGAGGTTCGCCTCGAACTGCGCGGCCTCGAGTCGTGCCTTCATCGCACCGAGGAAGCGCGCAGCGTCAGCACCGTCGATGATGCGGTGGTCGTACGAGATCGCGAGGAACACATACGAACGGACCGCGATCGCGTCCACGCCGTCGACCGTGACCACACCGGGACGCTTGAACACCGTCCCGGTGCCGAGGATCGCCGACTGCGGGAGGAACACGAGCGGCGTGTCGAACAGTGCGCCTCGCGAACCCGTGTTGGTCACCGTGAAGGTGCCGCCGGCGAGCTCATCGGGCTTCAGCTTGTTGTCGCGCGTACGAGCGGCGAGATCCGCGATCTCGTGCGCGAGCTGTGCGAGGTTCTTCGTCGCCGCGTCCCGGACGACCGGCGTGAGCAGGCCGCGCTCGGTGTCGACGGCGATGGAAATGTTCTCCGACGCCGGGTAGACGATGCTGTCGCCGTCCACGGTCGCGTTGATGATCGGGAACGCCTGCAGCGCCTCGGCAGCGGCGAGGGTGAAGAACGGCAGGAACGACAGCTTGTCGCCCGTCTTCTGCTGGAACGGCACCTTGACCTTGTCGCGGTAGGTCGAAAGCGCGGTCACATCGACCTCGACGAACGTGGTCAGCTGGGCGGTCTGCTGCATCGACGCCACAGCACGCTCGGCGACGACCTTGCGCAGACGCGACATCTTCTGGGTCGTGCCGCGCAGCGGCGAGACCTCGAGGGGTGCCGGTGCCGGCTTCGCCGCTGCAGCGGGAGCCGCCTGCGCGGACTCGGCAGCCTTGAGGACGTCCTCCTTGCGGATGCGTCCGCCGACGCCGCTGCCCTTGATCGTGCTGAGGTCGACGCCCTGCTGGGAAGCGAGGCGACGCACCAGCGGCGTCACGTACAGGTTGTCGGCCTCAGCCGCGGCGGCAGCCGGAGCGGGGGCGGCCGCAGCGGGGGCGGCCGCAGCGGGGGCGGCCGCAGGTGCCGGTGCGGGAGCGGCGGCCGGTGCCGGTGCCGCAGCAGGAGCCGGTGCGGCAGCAGGTGCCGGTGCGGGAGCGGCAGCAGGTGCCGGTGCCGGTGCGGCAGCCTCAGCAGCCGGCGCACCGGAGCCGATGCGCGCGAGCACCGCGCCGACGGCGACGGTCTCGTCTTCGGCGGCCAGGATCTCCTGGAGCACACCCGCGACGGGCGAGGGGATCTCGGTGTCGACCTTGTCGGTCGAGATCTCCAGCAGAGCCTCGTCGACGGCGACCTCTTCGCCGACCTGCTTCAGCCAGCGCGTGACGGTGCCCTCGGTGACGCTCTCGCCGAGTTCGGGGAGGACCACCTCGGTGCTGTCGCCACCCGCAGCCGGAGCGGCCGGAGCCTCTTCGGCAGGCGCCTCGGCGGTCGGTGCCTGGGCCGGCTCCGCCGGTGCTGCCTCAACAGGGGCGGCCTCGGCCTCAGCCGGAGCGGCTGCCGGAGCATCCGACGCCGGTGCGGCACCGGAACCGTCGCCGATGCGCGCCAGCAGCGCGCCGACCTCGACGGTCTCGTCCTCGGCGACAAGGATCTCCTCGATCACGCCGGATACCGGCGAGGGGATCTCGGTGTCGACCTTGTCGGTCGAGATCTCGAGCAGGCCTTCGTCGGCCTGAACGGTGTCTCCTACCTGCTTGAGCCAGCGGGTGACCGTACCCTCGGTGACGCTCTCTCCGAGAGCGGGGAGGACCACGGATGTGCTCATGACTGAGTCTCCTTAAGGAAGTATGTGACGTATCAAGCTTACTGACCTGCGCGCCGGTTGGTGCTCAGAGCGCGTGCAGCGGTTTTCCGGCCAGGGCGAGGAAGGCCTCGCCGAGTGCCTCACTCTGCGTCGGATGAGCGTGGATCAGGGGTGCGATGTCCTCGGGGTGCGCTTCCCACGCGACGGCCAACTGGCCCTCGGTGATGAGTTCGCCGACGCGGTCGCCGAGGAGGTGCACGCCCACGACGGGACCGTCCTTCTGACGTACGACCTTGACGAGTCCGCCGGTTCCGATGATCTCGCTCTTGCCGTTGCCAGCGAGGTTGTACTCATAGCTGATGACGCCGTCGGCACCGTGCTCGGCGACGGCAGCCGCCTCAGTGAGGCCCACAGAGGCGACTTCGGGGTTCGAGTACGTGATCTTGGGGATCTGCGTCTCGGGGACCGGTGCGGGGGAGAGACCGGCGATGCGCTCGGCGACGGCGATGCCCTGCAGGAACCCGCGGTGCGCCAGCTGCAGCCCTGGGACGATGTCTCCCACAGCCCACAGGCCGGGGACTCCTGTGCGCAGCTGATCGTCGACGATGACGAAACCGCGCTCGAGGGTCGCACCGGCTTCGGCGAACCCGAGGCCGTCCGTGACGGGGCCCCGGCCGACCGCGACGAGCAGATAGTCGCCCGTGAACGTGCGGCCGTCCTCGAGCGTGACGGTGACGCTGGAGGCATCCTGCTCCGCGGACTGGAACCGGGTTCCCAGCGAGTACTGGATGCCGCGACGGCGGAACGCCCTCTCGAGACCCTTGCTCAGCGCGACGTCCTCGTTGGGGACGAGGTGCTCGAGACCTTCGATGATCGTGACCTCTGCGCCGAACGAACGCCAGACACTGGCGAACTCGACGCCGATGACGCCGCCGCCGAGGATCAGCACGCGTTCCGGGACGACATCCAGGGCGAGCGCCTGCTCGCTGGTGAGGACACGTCCTTCGATCTCCAGTCCGGGGAGGCTGCGACTGTACGAGCCGGTCGCCAGCACCACGTCGACGCCGGCGTAGACGTCTTCGCCGACCGAGACCGTGCGGTCGGCGTTGAGGCGGCCCTCGCCGGCGACGACGGTGATGCCGCGCGCCTTGATGAGACCCTCGAGGCCCTTGAACTTCTTGGCGACGATACCCTCGCGATAGGTGCGGACGCCGACGGCGTCGATGCCCTGCAGCGTGGCAGTGACCCCGACGGATGCGGCATCGCGCACGTGGTCGGCGACTTCAGCGGCGTGCAGGAGCGCCTTCGTGGGGATGCACCCGCGGTGCAGGCACGTGCCGCCGACCTTGTCCTTCTCGATCAGTGCGACGCTCTTGCCGAGTTCGGCCGCCCGCAGCGCAGCGGCGTAGCCGCCGCTGCCGCCGCCGAGGACGACGACATCGAAGGTGTTCGTGCTCATGCGCCAGCCTCCTGCTTCTCGGAGGCGGCGGTCGCCTCGGCGAAGGCGACGAGCGAACGCACCGTCGCAGCCGTCGCGCCCTTGTCCACGAAACCGTACGGCGCACTGTTGTGCTCGCTGGATCCGGCGATGTCCAGGTGCACCCACGGAATGCGCGGTGCTTCGTCCCCTTCGCCGACGCGGCCGACGAAGCGCTGGAGGAAGAGGCCGGCGAACATCGACCCGCCGGCCCGGTCGCCCATGTTGGCGTTGATCAGGTCCGCGATGGGGGACTGCATCGACTCGGCCATGTACTCCGGAAGCGGCAGCGCCCATGCGGGCTCATCGACGCTGTCGGCGGCTTCCAGGTACGCGGCGACGGCGTCGTCCGAGCCCATCACTCCGGTGTGGCGGTGTCCCAGTGCGACCAGGATCGCGCCGGTCAGCGTCGCGACATCGATGATCACGTCCGGGTTCTCGCGGCTCGCCGCGACGAGTCCGTCCGCGAGCACCAGTCGGCCCTCGGCATCGGTGTTGAGGACTTCGACGGTGGTGCCGTCCAGCATCCGGAGCACGTCGCCGGGGCGGGTCGCGCGGCCGGAGGGCATGTTGTCGGCGATGCACATCCAGGCTGTCACCCTGACGGGAAGCCGCAGTGCCGCGATCGCACGGATCGCGGCGAGGACCGTTGCCGAACCCGCCATGTCGAACTTCATGCCGACCATGCTGGCTGCCGGCTTCAGCGAGAGCCCGCCGGTGTCGAACGTGATGCCCTTGCCCACGAGCGCGATGTGGCGCGCGGCGTCGGAAGGGGAGTACTCCAGGCGCACGAGGCGCGGTGGGCGGTCCGAGCCCTGCCCGACGCCGAGGATGCCGCCGAAGCCCTGCTCCGCCAGCGCCTTCTCGTCGAGCACCTCCACGGAGATGTCGGTGCCGGCGACGCTCTCGACGGCGCTCTGGGCGAGATCGTCCGGACTCTGCCACTGCGCGGGAGTCGCGACCAGGTCCTTCACCAGTGCCATCGCGTCGCCGAGCGTCTGAGCGCGGGCGATGGCGGCATCTGTCACGGCAGCGCTGTGCACGACGATCGCGTCGGCGCGGTTCTTACCGGACTCCGAGCGGTAGCCGTCGAAGCGGTAGCCGCCGAAGACCGCACCCTCTGCGGCGGGTGCGGCGAACTCCGCGACGCCTTCCGCGAGACCGATCGCCACGGTGGCGAAACCTGTCAGCGTGCGGGCGGCGGTGCCCGCGGCATCCCTCACAGACGAAGCCGTCGCGGGGGAGCCGGCGCCGACGACCGCGAGCGGCACGGAGGAGACCTGCGGCAGGTGCACGCGGGCGAAGGCGTTCGCCGAGCCGCTGAAGCCGATTCCGTCGAGCGCTTCTGCCAGGCCGGGATAGGCGGCGAGAGCCTCGGGGGTGGTTTCGGAGATGACGAGCACTGCGGCGTCTGCAGCGCTCCCGGGAAATTCGTCGGTGGTGTGCGAGAGCACGGGAAGCGTCATGATCCCATCCTAGGGATGCGACCCAGGTCGGGCCTTGGGGAAACGGCACCGTGTTCGCTGACAGCGACACCGGCCCGCCGATCCGAGGCGGCTCGTAGCATGGAGACATGCCCTTCTCCGGTGACCTCTTCGAACGTGTGGCGAACGCGCCGACCGTTCCCTCCGGTCTGCCCCTCGTCATGCTGCTGACCGGCTTCACGGATGCCGGCAATGCCGTGTCCGGGCTCATCGACCATCTGCAGGAGACGACCGATCCGCAGCCTCTGGTCGTCTTCGACAACGACGTTCTGCTCGACTACCGCGCTCGTCGGCCGGTGGTCGTGTTCGAACAGGATCACCTCACGCAGTTCCGGCCCTCTCGGCTCGAGCTCTCCCTGGCTCACGACGTGCTCGGTCAGCCGTTCCTGCTGCTCTCGGGGTACGAGCCCGACTTCGCCTGGAACGCGTTCTCGAAGGCGATGCTCGATCTCGCCGCCGAGTTCGAGGTGGCCAGCGTCAGCTGGGTGCACGCTATTGCCATGCCGGTGCCGCATACGCGTCCGATCGGAACGACGGTCAGCGGCAATCGTGCCGAGCTGATCGCCGCGCAGTCCATCTGGCGTCCGCGCACCCAGGTGCCGGCGACCGCCGGTCACCTCCTCGAGTTCCGCTTCGTCGAACGGGGCGATCGTGTGGCCGGTTTCGTCCTGCTCGTGCCGCACTACCTCGCCGAGACCGAGAATCCGGATGCCGTCATCGCCGCGGCCGATCGACTGATGAGCGCGACAGGGCTCGTCCTGTCGATGGATGCCGTGCACGCCGAGCGCGAGGACTTCGTCAAGAAGGTCGACGATCAGGTGCTCGCCAGCGACGAGCTCCGTCAGATGCTGACGACGCTGGAGCACCGGTACGACGCCTACATGGCAGGCTACGACCCGACGGACACCGATCGGGCCGATGCCGGCGGGTTCAGCGAGCGCGATCTCCCCAGTGCCGATGAGCTGGCTGCGGAGCTCGAACGGTACCTCGCATCGCGTCCTCCTGGCGAGGATGATCGACACGGTCTGGGCTGAGGCGCGCCGCACCCTCGCACATGTGCGATACTGGTAGTCCGACCCGTTGTCAAGACACAGCCTGAGGCTGCAGACTTGACAAGGGTCTTACTAGTGTCCGAAAAGTTCCGAGCGGGTCACGCCCGTTCGTGAGAGGCGAAACGTGACTGCTGCCACGACCAAGACATCCCGGACGAAGAAGACCGCTTCCGACGCCGAGACCGTCGAGCCCGAACAGGCGACGACCGCTGCTGCCAAGGCACCGGCGAAGAAGGCGCCTGCGAAGAAGGCGGAGGCCAAGGCCCCCGTCAAGAGGCGCAAGAAGGCTGAGGACGTCGTCGAGGAAGACGAAGCCGAAGTCGACGAGTCCGCCGCTGCGACCGACGGCGACGACGAGGAGGACGGCAAGAAGCCGGCCTTCACGGAGCCGCTGCCCACGGGTGCGATCGTCATCTCGTCCAACGACGACGAGGACGTTCCGGTCTACTCCACCCAGATCACGGGTGCGACTGCCGACCCGGTCAAGGACTACCTGAAGCAGATCGGAAAGGTTGCGCTGCTGAACGCGGCCGAAGAGGTCGAGCTCGCGATGCGCATCGAGGCCGGCCTGTTCGCCGAGGAGAAGCTGTCGGCGATGTCGGCGGCCGAGAAGACCAGCCAGCTGGGCCTCGACCTGCAGTGGGTCGCCCGTGACGGTCAGCGCGCCAAGAGCCACCTGCTGGGGGCCAACCTGCGCCTGGTGGTCTCGCTCGCCAAGCGCTACACGGGACGCGGCATGCAGTTCCTGGATCTCATCCAGGAGGGCAATCTGGGTCTCATCCGCGCTGTCGAGAAGTTCGACTACACCAAGGGCTTCAAGTTCTCGACGTACGCGACGTGGTGGATCCGCCAGGCGATCACCCGCGCGATGGCTGACCAGGCCCGTACCATCCGCATCCCGGTGCACATGGTCGAAGTCATCAACAAGCTCGCGCGCGTCCAGCGCCAGATGCTGCAGGATCTCGGTCGCGAACCCACACCGGAGGAGCTCTCCAAGGAGCTCGACATGACCCCTGAGAAGGTCATCGAGGTGCAGAAGTACGGCCGTGAGCCGATTTCGCTGCACACTCCTCTCGGCGAGGACGGCGACAGTGAGTTCGGTGACCTCATCGAGGACACCGAGGCGGTCGTCCCGGCCGACGCGGTCGGATTCACGATGCTGCAGCGTCAGCTCGAGCAACTGCTCGACTCGCTCTCCGAGCGCGAAGCAGGAGTGATCCGCATGCGCTTCGGTCTCGGAGACGGTCAGCCCAAGACGCTGGATCAGATCGGCGACACGTTCGGCGTCACTCGCGAGCGGATCCGTCAGATCGAGTCCAAGACGATGGCGAAGCTGCGTCACCCCAGCCGCTCGCAGTCGCTGCGGGACTACCTCGAATGAAGCCGGCCGCTCCCACGGCGCGCTCTGCAGGCATCCGGTACGTCTTCCCCGTGCTGGCGGGCAAGCTCGCCCGCTTCGCCACGCGCCTGCGCGGCGGCGGGTCGGCGTTTCCCGGGTACCTCACGAACAGGCTCGCGCCGACGCTGCTGCCCACGCTGGCCGGTCAGTTCCCGGACGGCGTGATCTTCGTCCTCGGCTCGAACGGCAAGACGACGACCACGCACATGGTCAGCGAGGTGCTGCGCGCGCATGGTCTGACGGTGTTCACCAATCCGACCGGAGCGAACCTGCCGCAGGGCGTGACGAGCGCCCTGCTAGCCGATGCGACCCTGACCGGTCGCGTGCGCGCGGACGTGGCAGTTCTCGAGGTGGACGAAGGCTATGCCGCCGACCTCGCCGATCGGCTGTCGCCTGCGGTGATCCTGTCGCTGAACGTCCAGGTCGACCAGTTGTTCCGCTTCTATGAGACCGAGCGCGTGGCCGACATGATGCTCGACGCCTCGACACGCGCATCAGGTCACGTGGTCGTCAATCGCGACGATCCGTACCTCAGCAAGATCGATCCCTCCACGGTGAAGGGCGAGCTGTCGTTCTTCGGCGTCGCGCCGGAGATCGTCGCCGCGGCCGCACACGGCCTCGCCAACGCCGATGACACCCGCAGCGGTGTCGTGGGCAGTCTGGATCACGCGGCGTATGCCGAGGTGCGCTCCGTCGCGGGGCGCGACATCACCGTGAACGTCGAGGGCGACGATGTGGCCCTGACACTGCCGGCACGGGGCCTGCACTACGCCGCCGATGCCGCAGCCGCTCTCACGGTCGCGGCACGCGTGCTCGGCGACCGGTTCTCGGCGACCAAGGCCGCAGATGGTTTCTCGCGCATGGCGCCGGCGTACGGACGCGGCGAGGTCATCCCCCTGCGCCGCGACCCGGCCGGCGAGCAGGTCGAGTTCGTGATGTTCAAGAACGCACCGAGTCTGCAGATGAACCTCGACGCGCTCGACGGTTCACCGGAGCGTGCGCTGATCGCGATCGACGACGGGACGCCCGACATCTCCTGGCTGTACGACGTCGACTTCGCGGCGCTCCCGCGGGTCGATGTGGTCACGGGAGAGAAGGCCCACCAGCTGGCTCTCGCGCTCGCGTACGCGGGTGTGGAGATCGGCACAGTGGAGCCCGACATGGAGAAGGCCGTCGAGCTCATGCGTGCGTTCCCCGCGACCGCCGCGGGCCGGCAGATCTGGTTCGTCAACTACGAGCTCATGATGATCGGCCGTCGCATCCTCGGCCATGGCGACCAGGAGGTGGCGCGCCGATGACCGAGGTCACGATCGCCCAGCTGTATCCGGCCGAGCTCGGAATCACCGGAGACCGCGGCAACGTCCGCGCGATCGAGAGGCGCTTCGCCGCCCGTGGAATCGACACGGTCAGCGTGCTGGTCGGACCAGGCGAGGAGCTGCCGGCCGATCTCGATGTCCTCGTGATCGGCAACGGCCCGCTGTCCGCATTGCGCGGCGTGCACGCCGATCTGTCCGCCCGTGCGGACGGGCTCGAGGCCTTCGTCGCTGACGGCGGCACAATGTTCTCCGTCGGCGGGTCCGCCGAGCTGCTCGGTGAGGGCGTGGAGGCGAACGGTGAGAAGCTGTCCGGCATCGGCATCCTGCCGTACCGCGTCGCACGTGTCCGCGATCGTCGGGTGGGCTACATCATCGTCGAGACACCGGACGGGACGTTCGTCGGTTTCGAGGACCACGCATCGGAGTGGACGCTCACTGATGCGGATGCCGCCTACGGCTCCGTGCTGGAGGGGCACGGCAGCTTCGCGCGCGGCGACCGGCGCGGCGAGATCGTCCGCCGTGGCAACGCGTTCGCGAGCAACGTGCAGGGTCCTGTGCTTCCTCTGAATCCGGCGCTCACGGACGTCCTGGTCGACGCCGTCGCCGAGCGTCGTGGTTTCGAGGCGCCTCCGGCGGTCGCCGGCGAGCTCGAGGAGTACGCCGAGATCGCCCGTACCAAGATCCTGATGCGACCCACTCGCGACAAGGGCTTCAAGACCATCAAGGTGTGACGGAGGAGGTCCGGTGACATCCGCTGCGAGCAGCGCGCTGCCGCGTGCCGTCCTATCGCGTGGTGCGCTCGGAGCCGCCGCCGCTGCTGCAGTCGCGGCCGGTGGATCCTGCGCCGATCTGCGCCGGGACGCCTGGGGCCACGGCGTGTCCGAGATCGCCGCGGCGGTGATCTCCGCCGGTGCACGACAGGTCCTCGTCGACGACGAGGACACCGTTCGGATGCTGCGAGAGGCGGGCATCGAGGCGGTGAGCACCGGTGCACCCGACATCGATTCGTCCCTGCTCTACGGGCTCCCGGACGCGAACGGGACGCTGCGCACCGGTCCCATCATGCGGTTGAGCGGTCGGGTGATGTCGACCAAGCCGCTGCGCACCGGCGAGCCGGTGTCGTACGGGTACACCTTCCGCGCTCCGGCCGATACGACGGTGGCTCTGGTGACGGGCGGATACGCTCAGGGCATCGTCCGCATGCTCGGCAACCGCGCCGAGGTCGAGGTCGCCGGTGTCCGCCGACCGATCGTGGGACGCGTCGCGATGGACGTGTGCGTCGTCGATCTCGGCGGCATCCGTGCACTGCCGGGGGACGACGTCACGTTCTTCGGCGGCCGCGGGGCCGTCGCAGGTGAACTCGCGCGCTGGCGGGCGGCGACGGGGCTCGGGATCCCGGAGCTCGTCACGGTCGCCGGGCTGCGAGCCCTGCGCGAATGGGAGGCATGATGCGGCCTGTCCTGGAGATCTCCCGGACCGCGTTCCTTGCGAACATCGACGCGGTGAAGGCGCGCATCGAGCCGTCCGAACTCATGCTGGTCATGAAGGACGATGCCTACGGGCACGGTCTCGGCTGGTCGGCGCTGGCCGCTGCGGATGCCGGTGTCCAGTGGTTCGGAGCCTACGACGTGCGAACGGGCCTGCAGCTGCGCGAAGCGCTCGGCGCGCACGGTCGCATCTTCGCGTGGGCGACGTCGGAGGATGACGAGATCGCCGAAGCGCTGGCTCGGGATATCGATCTCGGCGTCGGCACGGTCGAGTACCTGGAGCGGGTCCGCGCCGTCGCCGGACAGACGTCCCGGACGGCCCGCGTGCACCTGAAGATCGATACCGGATTGCACCGCAACGGCATCCGACCAGAGGAGTGGGCGGATGCCGTCGCTGTGGCGCGCGCCGGCGAAGACGAGCGATCGCTGCGTCTGGTCGGAGCCTGGAGCCACATCGCCGAGGCGAGTGACGCCGAGGACGACGAGGCGCACACCGTCTTCCGCGAGGCGGTGGCACATGTCTCGTCGACGGGCTCTGCGCCCGAGGTTCTGCACCTCACGGCCTCGGCGGCCTCCTGGTGGCGGCCGGAGCTGCGCGGATCGCTCTCGCGGATCGGGGCTTTCTGCTACGGCATCCGCTCCGCAGATGGGCCCGACCTCGAAGGCATCCGTCCGATCGCAGCCTTGACGGCGTCCGTCGTCGAGGTGTCGGATCGCTCGGTGCGGATCGGGATCGGCTCCCTGGACGGCTATCCGTCGACGCTGGTCGGTGCACAGATCGGCACCGCCGCCGGATCGGTGACGGTGCGCGGGATCGATCTGGACGAGATCGTGGTGGATGCGTGGCCCGGTGCCGCAGTCGGCGACCGGGTTCGGCTCTTCGGGCCGGGGGATCTGGGCGAACCCAGCGCCACCGACCTGGCGGAGCGAATCGATACGGTCGGCGAGGAGATCCTCACCAGGCTGTCGCCCCGCGTCAGCCGAGTCGTACTGTGATTCCGGCTCGGCGACGTGGAGTCGTCAGGCCTCGATCAGGCGAGCGGTCTCGTCGTGCCAGCTGGTCGCGATGGAGCGCAGCTTCTCTTCGTACTTGCGGCCGTGGTGCGCGCAGAACAGCAGCTCTGAGCCGTTGACCTCGGCGGCGATGTACGCCTGAGCTCCACACGAATCGCAGCGGTCCATCGCCGTCAGGCGGTACTCGACCGTGGAGGTCTCACGTTCTGTCGTTGCATTCATCTCGGTGCCTCCTCGGTTGTCGGGTTCGCTGGGGAGCGTGCTCAATACAACCACGCTCTGGCTGTGCGCATGCCCGGATCGCGGCGTGTTTCGCTCAGCGCGTACGCGGCGGTGGCCGACCGGGGTGCCGTGGGGAGTGTCTGCGGCTGTGCGGCGGATCTCGCACCTAGAATTGAAGACTGTGACCTCCGAGTATTCCGCCCATCATCTTCAGGTTCTGGAAGGACTCGAAGCGGTCCGCAAGCGCCCGGGCATGTACATCGGGTCGAACGGCTCGCCGGGCCTCATGCACTGCCTCTGGGAGATCATCGACAACTCGGTCGATGAGGCCGTCGGCGGCAACGGCTCCAGGATCGATGTCATCCTCCACGATGACGGCAGCGTCGAGGTGCGCGACCGCGGTCGCGGCGTGCCCGTCGACGTCGAGCCCCGTACCGGCCTCAGCGGCGTCGAGGTGGTCTACACCAAGCTGCACGCCGGCGGGAAGTTCGGCGGCGGATCCTACGCGGCCTCCGGTGGTCTGCACGGCGTCGGCGCATCCGTCGTGAACGCGCTCTCGGAGCGGCTCGACGTCGAGGTCGATCGCGGCGGCAAGACCTACGCGATGAGCTTCCACCGCGGAGAGCCGGGGTTCTTCAAGGACTCGGGCGCACCCCGTCCGGATGCCGAGTTCATCCCGTTCGAGGACAAGAGCGAACTCCGCGTCGTCGGCAAGGTCGCCAAGGGTGTCACCGGAACGCGAGTGCGCTACTGGGCCGACCGCCAGATCTTCACCAAGGACGCGGCGTTCCAGCTCGCCGAATTGGAGACCCGTGCGCGTCAGACGGCCTTCCTCGTCTCCGGACTGGAGATCGTCGTGCGCGACCAGCGCGCCGCCGGCGGCCAGGACGGCGGCGACGGCGTCAACGAGACGTCCTACCACTATGAAGGCGGGATCTCGGAGTTCGTCGAGTATCTCGCGACTGACGCTCCCGTCACAGACACGTGGCGCATCCAGGGCGAGGGGACGTTCACCGAGACGGTGCCCGTGCTGCAGGCGAACGGGACGATGGCCTCCCAGGAGGTCCAGCGTGACTGCCGCGTCGACATCGCGTTGCGCTGGGGGGCCGGCTATGAGACCAGCATGCGCTCCTTCGTGAACATCATCGCGACGCCGAAGGGCGGTACGCATCAGCAGGGCTTCGAGCAGGAGCTGCTGAAGGTGCTGCGCTCCCAGGTCGAGCAGAACGCGCGCCGGCTCAAGGTCGGCAACGACAAGCTCGAGAAGGACGACGTTCTCGCAGGCCTCACCGCCGTGCTCACTGTCGAGGTGCCCGAGCCGCAGTTCGAGGGCCAGACGAAGGAGGTGCTCGGCACACCAGCCGTGCGCCAGATCGTCGCGCAGGTCGTGCGCAAGGAGCTCGGTGCGCGCTTCACCTCGACCAAGCGCGACGACAAGAATCAGGCGACCCAACTGCTCGACAAGATCGTCGCGGAGATGAAGGCGCGAGTATCGGCCCGAGCGCACAAGGAGACGCAGCGCCGCAAGAGCGCGCTGGAGTCCTCCACGCTGCCGGCGAAGCTCGTGGACTGCCGGACGAAGGAAGTCGATCGCAGCGAGCTGTTCATCGTCGAGGGCGACTCGGCGCTCGGAACGGCCAAGAACGCGCGCAACAGCGAGTTCCAGGCACTGCTGCCGATCCGCGGCAAGATCCTCAACGTGCAGAAGGCATCCATCGGGGACATGCTGTCCAACACCGAGTGCGCCTCGATCATCCAGGTGATCGGGGCCGGCTCAGGTCGCAGCTTCGACATCGAGGCGGCGCGGTACGGCAAGGTGATCCTGATGAGCGACGCGGACGTCGACGGCGCGCACATCCGCACGCTGCTGCTGACGCTGTTCTTCCGGTACATGCGGCCGCTGATCGAAGCAGGGCGCGTGTTCGCCGCCGTGCCCCCGCTGCACCGCGTGATCGTGATGAATCCAGGGTCGAAGCCGAACGAGACGCTGTACACGTACAGCGAACAGGAACTTCACACCCTCCTCGCGAAGCTGCGCAAGCAGAACAAGCGCTGGCATGAACCGATCCAGCGCTACAAGGGGCTGGGCGAGATGGATGCCGAGCAGCTCGCGTCCACGACCATGGATCGCTCAGGACGACTTCTCCGTCGCGTCCGCATGGAGGATGCCGAGGCCGCCGGTCGCGTGTTCGAACTGCTCATGGGCAACGAGGTCGCCCCGCGTCGCGAGTTCATCATCGAGTCCTCGGACCGGCTGTCCCGCGAGGCGATCGACGCCTGATCGCACCGTTTCCGATTCTTCGGGCAGGGATGTCCTGGTTGCCGCGGGTGAACGCCTAACGGACCCGCAGCAACCCGGACGCGGTGTCGCGGGATGTCCGGCGTCCCGTGAGTGGATGCGCCCGGGACCCGCGCGAACCAGGACAAGCCGACCCGGACACGCCGTCGCACCCGACGTCGGACAGACCGCGCCGAAGCCGGAGCGCCAGCGACGTGGTCAGACGACCGGGCGGCCGATCGATCCGATGACGCCGTCGACGGGCTGGCCCGATCCGTCGCGCTTGGCGCCCGGGACCGGAAGCGCCCGAACGGCGCCGTCGACGCCGACCGCGTAAGCCGGCTCATCGCCCACCCAGGCCACCGTCAGGCGGTCCTCGCCCTTCAGGAAGGCGTGGGCGCGCACGCCCCCGGTGGCGCGTCCCTTGGCCGGGTACTCGGAGAAGAACGAGACCTTGGCGCGACCGGGGTCGGTGCCGGGGATCATGCCCTCGGCTCCCGAGACCGTGGCGACGACGGCTTCCTCGTCCGTGGTGACCACGCCGAAGTGCAGCACCGTGGCGCCGGCTCCGAGTTTGATGCCCGCCATGCCTCCTGCCGGCGCGCCCTGCGGACGGACAGCGGAAGCCGAGAAGTGCAGCAGCTGTGCGTCGGTAGTGACGAAGACGAGTTCCGCGTCGTCGGCTGCGGACGCTGCACCGACGACCGTGTCGCCGGACTTGAGGCTGATGACCTCGAGCTCGGGACGCACCGGAAGCGTCGACGGCACGATCCGCTTGACGGTGCCCTGTGCCGTGCCGATCGCGAACGGCGTCTCGGTGCCCAGCGGCACGAGGGCGATCACGCGCTCGGTGCGCGAGGTGATGCCGAGGTAGTCGCGCAGCGGCGTTCCCGCTCCGAGCTGGACGGAGCTGGCGGGCACCGACGGCAGGTCGACGGGGGAGAATCGCAGCAGTCGCCCGGTCGACGTCAGCGCGCCGGCTTCACCGCGGACCGTGGTCTCGACCGTGGATCCGATGGCATCGTGCTTGCTGCGCCGTGCCGGCCGGCTGATCTCCTGCCCGTCGACGACGTCGACGCGCACGGCGCGCCCGGTCGTCGACAGAGCGACCAGTGTCGGAGCATCCGCGATCTGCAGGTCGGTCTCGCCTGCCTTGGCGCGCCGGGGTGCGGCGGGCTTCGCGTTCATCAGCAGGGTGCGTCGTGGGGTGCCGTAGGCGTCCGCCGCGGCATCCAGCTCCCTGGCGACCTGTGCGCGCAGGAGCACGTCGCTGCCGAGGAGCTCCTGCAGCGCCGCGATCTCGGCCTTGAGGGCATCCCGCTCCGTCTCGAGTTCGATGCGGGAGAACTTCGTCAGGCGGCGCAACCGCAGTTCCAGGATGTATTCGGCCTGCGGCTCGGACAGGTCGAACACGGTGCGGAGGCGACTGCGCGCCTGTTCGCTGTCGTCCGAGGAGCGGATGACCTGGATGACCTCGTCGATGTCGAGGATCGCGACGAGCAGCCCCTCCACGAGGTGCAGGCGCTCCTCGCGGCGAGCGAGGCGGTAGCGGCTGCGTCGGGTGATGACCTCGATGCGGTGGCCGACGTAGACGCTCAGCAGCTCCTTGAGGCCAAGCGTGCGCGGCTGGCCCTCCACGAGTGCGACGTTGTTGATGCTGAAGGAGTCCTCCAGCGGGGTGAGCCGGTACAGCTGCTCGAGTATCGCGTTCGGGTCGAAGCCGGTCTTGACCGTGATCGCGACCCGAAGCCCGTGATGGCGGTCCGTGAGGTCGGTGACGTCGCTGATGCCCTGCAGCTTCTTCGACTGCACGGCATCCCTGATCTTCTCGATCAGACGCTCCGGGCCCACCATGTAGGGCAGCTCGGTGACCACGATGCCGGTGCGCCGGGGACCGAGGGACTCGATCGAGACCTTGCCGCGGACCTTCAGGGCTCCTCGACCGTTCGTGTAGGCATCCTTGATGCCGTCCAGCCCCATGAGGATGCCGCCGGAGGGGAAGTCGGGCCCAGGGACGAACTCCATGAGCTCTTCGGTCGTGGCCTCCGGGTTCTCCAGGAGGTACGTGGCGGCCGCGACGACCTCGATGAGGTTGTGCGGAGCCATGTTCGTCGCCATGCCGACCGCGATCCCGCTCGCCCCGTTGACCAGGAGGTTCGGGAAAGCCGCAGGCAGGACGGCCGGCTGCTGGAACTGGCCGTCGTAGTTCGGGATGAAATCGACGACGTCCTCGCCGAGATCATCGGTGAGCGCGAGCGCGGCGCCGGCGAGCCGGGCCTCGGTGTAGCGCGCCGCGGCAGGACCGTCGTCGAGCGAGCCGAAGTTCCCGTGACCGTCGACCAGGGGGAGCCGCAGCGCCCACTCCTGCGCGAGGCGGACCAGGGCGTCGTAGATGGCCGAATCGCCGTGCGGGTGCAGCTTTCCCATCACCTCGCCGACCACGCGCGCGCTCTTCACATGCCCTCGGTCGGGGCGGAGGCCCATCTCGGCCATCTGGTACAGGATGCGGCGCTGCACCGGCTTCAGGCCATCGCGCGCGTCCGGAAGCGCGCGGGAGTAGATCACGGAGTAGGCGTACTCCAGGAACGACCCCTGCATCTCGCTCTCGAGGTCGATGTCCTGGATGCGTTCCTCGACGGGTTCAGCGGACGAGGTTTTGGGCATGGCGGACCTTCGGGCGTTGCACGGGGCTGTGAAAGACTGGCTCGGATATGCCTCTCATGCTACCGTCCGAGTCCGCCGCAGCCCGGAGCGTCGTCGGGGTGGCGGACGACCTGTTCGCCGCCGTCCGCGGCGAGGGCGAGACGCGCATCCGCTCCGGAGTGCTCATCGTCGTCGACGGGCTCGGTGCGATCAACCTGCGCGCGCATGCCGGGCATGCCCGCTTCATGACCGGGCACATGGCGAAACGTGATGTCGCGATGTCGGTCTTCCCATCCACGACGGCCGCCGCGCTCACGAGCATCCTGACCGGCACCTGGCCGGGGGAGCACGGTCTCGTGGGATACCGGGTGCTCGACCGCGCGCGTGACCGCCTCGTGAATCAGCTCTCGGAGTGGGAGGCCGCCGGTGTCGACCCGCTCGTCTGGCAGGCCAGCCCGACCATCTTCGAGCGGGCAGCGGATGCCGGCCATCCGAGCTTCGCGCTCGGTGTCGCGGCATATGCGCACAGCGGCTTCACGCACGCCACGCTGCGCGGGGCCGAATTCGTCCCCGTCGCCTCAGCGGCGCAGCGCATCGAGACCGCCTACGACCTCGCAGCCCGGCACGAGGGGGCGATCGTCTACTGCTATCTCGCGGACGTAGACAAGGCTGGGCACAAGCACGGGGTCGATTCCCCGGAGTGGATCGCGGCGCTCGAAGATGTGGATGCCGCGCTGTCGCGTGCCGTCCCCGACGGCGTCGGCGTCGTCGTGACGGCGGACCACGGGATGCTGGATGTTCCCCCTCACCGGCAGAGCGTCTTCGACGAGACCAACCAGGGCATGGCGGAGGTGCGGCATTTCGGCGGTGAACCGCGGATGGTGCACCTGTACCTGAACGACGATGCGGATCACGATCGTGCGGCCGCGCTGTGGCGGGCGGACACCGACGGCATCGCCGATGTCGCCACTCGCGCGGATGCGATCGCCGCCGGGATGTTCGGCCCGCGCGTGACGGATGCCGCAGCATCCCGCATCGGGGATCTGGTCATCGCCGCGCACGGCAATCGGGCGCTCTACGATGGCACCGCCGCAGATCAGCGCGGTCGCGGCATGATCGGCCAGCACGGCTCGCTGACGCCCGAGGAGCGCCAGGTCCCGTTGATCCGTCTGGGCGCACTCGAGCGCTGAGCACACGGTGTGCCCGGCGCGACCTGCTTATTCGTCGGTGCGGGCGCCGAAGACGATCTCGTCCCAGGACGGCATCGCGTTGCGTCGCCGCTTGCGGGACGAGGACTCGCCGCCGCTGGGCTCCTGATCCGGTTCCACGTCGCTGCGGTGCGCGTCGCCGGGTTCTGGCGCGTCGAACAGCGCGATCGGACTCGGTGGCGCGACATCCTCGCGCTCGTCGACGACCAGCGGTGCACTCTCGCGCTGCCCGCGTCGCCGGCGAAGCGCCTCGAGAAGATCCGCGGTCTCCGGGCTCGTGCTGGATTCCTCGGGTGCACGCTTGATCGCCGCATGCTGTGCGGCGGACGGTGCGCGATCGGCCGCAGTGGGCTCAGTGGGCTCCTGATCGGACCCTGCGACGAGCCGAGGCCCGAAGGCGCCGGAGTCGAATCGGGTCTCGTCCTTGTACGGAGAGGGCTGCCGCTCGCTCTCGACGGCACGCAACCGGGGGATCAACCCGTCCGGAAGCGATCCCTGACGCGACAGCTGCGTGGCATCGGCGTTGAGCGGCGCCAGCGTGCTGCGGCGCGGGTCGAAGCTCCAGCGCGCGTCATGATCGACATCGTTGGCGGTGAACTCGAGCTTGATGATCCAGCCGGATTCCTCTTTCCAGCTCACCCAGCGCTCGGATTCCGCGCTGACGTCGGCGAGCTTGGAGCGGATGGCCGTGCCGAACGTGGGCTGGGCATCCGGCTCGACCTCGCTGCCGATCAGCACGGGCACGGCCAGTGCCTGGCCGACGACGTGCTCGCGCTCGGCGAGCACCGGACCTTCGAAGCGTTCGACATCCGAGCGCGAGATTCCGAGAAGCTCGGCCACCTCGGCTGCCGACATCCCCGAACGGATGTGGGCCTGGATCTCGCGCGGACTCGCGGCGAGTCGGGGGGCCGCCGGCGTCGATTGTGCGCGGGCGCGTCGGATCTCGGCGCGGAGAAGGTCGTCGATGGGCAGCGCGAAGCGCTGACCGTTCTCGGTGGCGAGCACGAGGACACCGGCCTCGGTGCCCACGATCGTGACGTTTTCCATGCGAATGCCCCTCTGATGGGTGTCAGATCATGGTGTCACGCAGGTGCTCCCGATGCCGGGAATACCCTGGGCGTGCCGTGAGTTTGATCGGGTGCCACGAACCGCATTTGCGTAATCCGCTCCGGTCGTGCAAACTATGCCCGCCGATTACCCGACGGCGCCCCGCCCACTAGCACCATGAAAGTGGAGATCTACCGCATGGCAACCGACTACGACGCCCCTCGAAAGAGCGAAGACGACTCCGAGTCGATCGAAGCCCTCAAGGAGCGTGTGCCGGACAAGCTCTCCGGCTCAACCGGTGACGAGGACTCCGACAATCCGTCGAGCTTCGACCTACCTGGGGCCGACCTGTCCGATCTCGAGCTCGATGTCGTCGTGCTGCCCGCGCAGCAGGACGAGTTCACCTGCATGAACTGCTTCCTGGTGAAGCACCGATCGCAGCTCGATCATGAGGGTCCTCACGGACCCATCTGCAAGGAATGCGCGGCCTGACCGCAGCACCCCGTACGCGCCCCCGACCGAACAGGTCCGGGGCGCGTCGTCGTTCGAACGGCAGCGTCGTTCAGTCTCCGGCGTGACGAATCGCCGCCGCGAGGCGGTCGGGCGTGCGCGTCGAGATGGTCCAGGAGGTGACCGGATCATCCGGATCGGTGTTCGGCACGATCACGATGCCGTCCACGCCTCCGCGGATGAGATGCCAGCCTGAGGCGGAGAGTCCTGGGCCTCTCGCCTGCTTCGCGTCCTCGCCGGTGAGCGCCACCGGCTCGCCGAGCCAGCGCGCGTCGATGTGCGCGCGGCCCGCGCGCAGGGTCGCATCCTCGACCGACACGACGGGCGATGCGGCGACGAGCAGCCCGATCACAGCCAGCGCGACCGCGATGCCGATGACGAGACCGAACGCGGAGTTCAGGGGAACCAGTGTGAGCGCGATCATCGGCGCGAGGACGGCCGCGGACACCAGCAGCCAGAGGCTGGGTGCGAGGCGCTCCCGATAGCGCGGGCGGGCGGCGGGGATCGTGTTCTGCATTAGCCTCTTGGGGTGAGCGATTCCATCGACCTTCCCATTATCGCCTCCGTGGTCCCGCATTATGCGCATCCTGGCGACGCCGGTGCGGATCTCGTGGCCGCCGAAACCGTGCATCTCGAGCCGGGGGAGAGGGCGCTGGTCTCGACCGGTGTGCGCATCGCCTTGCCCGAGGGGTACGCGGCCTTCGTCGTTCCGCGCAGCGGCCTGGCCGCCAAGCACGGCATCTCGATCGTGAACGCGCCGGGGACGGTCGATGCCGGATACCGCGGTGAGATCAAGGTGAGCCTGATCAACACCGACATCCGCAGCGCGTACGATGTGGCGATCGGCGATCGCATCGCCCAGCTGATCATCATGCCCGTCACCCGCGCCGTCTTCATCCCCGTCGAGGAGCTCCCCGAGAGCGTTCGCGGGGATGGCGGCTTCGGCTCGACGGGATATCAGGCAGCCGGAGCGGCCGCCGCCACCGCCCCAGGGGAGAAGTCATGACAGAGCAGAACGAGCAGCCCAGCAAGTCGGCGCCGGCGGATCGTGCCGTCGACGGTCCGTTCGACGAGACAGAGGTCAATCCGGTCCGTCCGTACATCGACCTTGGCGGCATCAAGATCCTTCCGCGCGACGGGCTGAACCTCCGCCTCGAGGTCGAGGAGCAGACCAAGCGCATCGTGGCCGTCGGTCTCGACTACGCGGACTCGTCGCTGCAGGTGCAGCCCTTCGCGGCGCCGCGCTCCGGCGGACTCTGGGACGAGACGCGCGTGCAGCTCAAGGACCAGGTCCGCTCCCAGGGCGGACGCGTCGAGGAGCGCGACGGCCCACTCGGCAAAGAACTGCTCGCTGAGGTCCCCGCGACCGCTGCGGAGGGCTCAGGGCTCCGCCTGGCCCGTTTCGTCGGCGTCGACGGACCGCGCTGGTTCCTGCGCGGCGTGATCGGGGGAGCGGCGGCTTCGGATCTGGATGCCGCGGCCAAGGTCGAGGATCTCTTCCGCTCCCTCGTGGTCGTGCGCGGCGGCGCTCCGATGCCGCCCCGTGACCTCATTCCGCTCAAGATGCCGGCTTCTCCCGGCGGCGCGTGAGCGAGCGGGGTCCGCACGACGGCGGCGAGGAACCCGTCGAGAACTCCGACGCCGAACCGCGGGTCTCCGATCTGCTCGGCGCTGCGCTCGGCGGTGCCGCGCGCAAGGCCGGCATCGACCCGGAGGACACCGCGAGCACGCATCGTGTCGTCTGGTCGGCGATCGGCGGCTGGCGCGGCATCCTGGAGTCGGTCCTGCCGAGCCTGGCCTTCGTCATCCTGTTCACGATCAGCCCCGAGCCGCTGATCCTGTCGCTCGGTGTCTCCGTCGGTCTCGCAGCGGTGTTCACCGCCGTCCGGCTGATCCAGAAGTCGCCACCGTCGGCAGCGCTCGGCGGCCTCGTTGCCGCCGGGGCCGCAGCCGGTCTGGCGCTGTTCACGGGACGAGGCGAGGACAACTTCGTTCCCGGATTCCTCACGAACACGCTCTACGGCACGGCGCTCCTGGTCTCCGCGCTCGTCGGCTGGTCGCTGATCGGATTGGCGGCCGGATTCCTGATGGGCGAGGGGACCGCGTGGCGTCAGGACCGCCGCAAGAAGCGGGCGTTCTTCTGGCTCGCCATCGCATGGGCAGGGCTTTTCTTCGCACGTCTGGCCGTGCAGCTTCCACTCTATTTCGCCGGCGATGTGACGGCGCTCGGGACGCTGAAGCTCATCATGGGGCTCCCGCTGTTCGCGCCGATGATCGCGGTGACCTGGCTCGTCGTCCGGGCGCTGTATCCGCGCGAGCCCTCGAAGGGCGATGCCGCGGACTCGTGATAGATTTATCTTGACATCAAGATAAATTGCAGGCTTTCGCGGACGACGCAAGCGGAGCAGACTGGTTAGGTCCGCCTTGCTAGCCGTCGGGGCTCGCTGGCGAGCAAGATGGAGGCGCATGTTGCCTCCATCCGAGTAGAAGGAGACGGATTCGTGTCCACGGTGAACAGCTTCGGTGCCCAGAGCACCCTGACGGTCGGCAGCACCGACTACGAGATCTTCCGCATCGACACCGTTCCCGGTTACGAGAAGCTCCCGTTCAGCCTCAAGGTCCTCCTGGAGAACCTGCTCCGCACCGAGGATGGCGCGAACGTCACCAAGGCGCAGATCGAGGCGCTCGGGTCGTGGGATGCCGCGGCGGAGCCGACCACGGAGATCCAGTTCACTCCGGCGCGCGTGGTGATGCAGGACTTCACCGGCGTGCCGTGCATCGTCGACCTCGCCACCATGCGCGAGGCCGTGACGGCGCTCGGCGGCGACGCCAACAAGATCAACCCGCTCTCGCCCGCTGAGATGGTCATCGACCACTCGGTCATCGCGGACCTGTTCGGCAGTGAGAACGCCCTCGAGCGCAACGTCGAGATCGAGTACGAGCGCAATGGCGAGCGCTACCAGTTCCTGCGCTGGGGTCAGACGGCCTTCCAGGACTTCAAGGTCGTACCGCCCGGTACCGGAATCGTCCACCAGGTCAACATCGAGCACCTGGCCAAGGTCATCTACGACCGGCAGGTCGACGGCGTCCTGCGCGCCTACCCCGACACGTGCGTCGGCACCGACTCGCACACGACCATGGTCAACGGACTCGGAGTGCTGGGCTGGGGCGTCGGCGGCATCGAGGCAGAGGCCGCGATGCTCGGTCAGCCCGTCTCCATGCTGATCCCTCGCGTCGTCGGCTTCAAGCTCACGGGCGAGATCCCGGCCGGGGTCACGGCGACCGATGTCGTGCTCACGATCACCGACATGCTGCGCAAGCACGGCGTGGTCGGCAAGTTCGTCGAGTTCTACGGCGCAGGCGTCGCATCCGTTCCGCTCGCCAACCGCGCGACCATCGGGAACATGTCGCCCGAGTTCGGTTCCACCGCAGCGATCTTCCCGATCGACGACGTGACGACCGAGTACCTGCGCCTGACCGGCCGCGACGAGCAGACCGTCGCTCTCGTCGAGGCATACGCCAAGGAGCAGCACCTCTGGCACGACGCGGACAGCGAGCCGGTGTTCAGCGAGTACATGGAACTCGACCTCGGCACGGTCGTCCCCTCCATCGCGGGCCCGAAGCGCCCGCAGGACCGCATCCTGCTGTCCGACGCCAAGTCGCAGTTCGAGAAGGACATCCTCAACTACGCCTCCATTCCGGAGGACACCGTCGAGTCCGAGGGGACTTTCCCCGCGTCCGACCCCGGTTCCACGCCCGGCGTCGAGCACGATCACATCCCGACGAACGGCGTCTCGCACCAGCACGAGCACCTCGAGGCGAATCTGATGACCAGCGGTGCACCGCACGTCGCCTCCAAGCCCGTGCCGGTGACCACGCCCTCCGGTGACAAGTACCTCCTCGACAACGGGGCCGTCACGCTCGCCGCGATCACCTCCTGCACCAACACCTCGAACCCGTCGGTGATGATCGCCGCAGGTCTCGTGGCACGCAAGGCGCTCGAGAAGGGCCTCAAGCAGAAGCCGTGGGTCAAGACCACGCTCGGCCCCGGCTCCAAGGTCGTCACCGACTACTACGAGAAGTCGGGCCTCGACAAGGATCTCGAAGGCCTCGGCTTCTACACAGTCGGCTACGGCTGCACGATCTGCATCGGCAACTCCGGTCCGCTGATCGAAGAGGTCTCGGCCGCGATCAACGACAATGACCTCGCCGTCACTGCCGTGCTCTCGGGCAACCGCAACTTCGAGGGCCGCATCAGCCCCGACGTGAAGATGAACTACCTCGCGTCGCCGCCGCTGGTCATCGCGTACGCGCTGGCCGGATCCATGCACTTCGACTTCGAGAACGACGCGCTCGGCAAGGGCGCGGACGGCCAGGACGTCTTCCTGAAGGACATCTGGCCGACGCCGGACGAGGTGCAGGAGATCGTGGACTCCTCGATCTCGCGGGAGCAGTTCATCAAGCAGTACGCGACCGTCTTCGACGGTGACGAGCGCTGGACGAGCCTTCCGACGCCGACCGGTCCCGTGTTCGAGTGGGACGAGAACTCGACGTATGTGCGCAAGGCACCGTACTTCGAAGGCATGACGATGGAGCTGACGCCCGTCTCCGACATCTCGGGTGCACGCGTGCTCGCGACGCTGGGCGACTCGGTCACGACCGACCACATCAGCCCGGCCGGGAACATCAAGGCCGGCACTCCGGCCGCTCAGTACCTCACCGAGCACGGCGTTGCGCAGAAGGACTTCAACTCGTACGGCTCGCGCCGTGGCAACCACGAGGTGATGATCCGCGGCACGTTCGCGAACATCCGCCTGAAGAACCAGTTGGTGCGCGCCGTCAACGACGGTGCAGAGGTGGAGGGCGGGTTCACCCGTGACTTCACTCAGGCGAACGCTCCGCAGTCGTTCATCTACGACGCCAGCCAGAACTATCAGGCCGAAGGCACCCCGCTGGTCATCTTCGGCGGCAAGGAGTACGGCTCCGGCTCGTCACGCGACTGGGCGGCCAAGGGCACCAGCCTGCTGGGCGTCAAGGCCGTCATCACGGAGAGCTTCGAGCGCATCCACCGCTCGAACCTCATCGGCATGGGCGTCGTCCCGCTGCAGTTCCCGGCGGGCGAGAGCTGGGAGTCGCTGGGTCTGGACGGCACGGAGGTCGTCTCGATCTCGGGCCTCGAGGAGCTCAACAACGGCGTCACCCCGAAGACCGTCCACGTCACCGCGGCCCCGAGCGAGCACTCGTCCGAGGGCAAGCAGCCCATCGAGTTCGACGCGGTCGTCCGCATCGACACCCCCGGTGAAGCGGACTACTACCGCAACGGCGGAATCCTGCAGTACGTGCTGCGTTCGCTGGTCTGAACCCACGGCGATTCGGAGGGTCCGGATGCTTCGGCATCCGGACCCTCCGTCGTGCGGGCACGGGGGATTCCCGGGCGGCGGCGGTAGGATCGAACGGTCATCGTCCGCCTGCGCGGGCGCATTCCGTGCACGCGACCTGGAGGTGAAGATGCCCATTCTTCCCGGCATCACGGGGCCACGGGACCTGGACCGGCTCAGCTCGAAGGAACTGGCGGCGCTGTCGGAGGAGATCCGGCAGTTCCTCGTCGAGAACGTGTCCCGCACGGGCGGTCATCTCGGTCCGAACCTCGGCGTCGTCGAGCTCACGATCGCGCTGCACCGCGTCTTCCGCTCGCCGGACGACCCGATCATCTTCGACACCGGTCACCAGTCGTACGTGCACAAGCTGCTCACCGGTCGCCAGGATTTCTCGCAGCTGAGGGTGCGCGGTGGCCTGGCGGGCTATCCGCAGCGCGGAGAGAGCTCTCATGACGTGGTCGAGTCGTCGCATGCTTCGAGCTCGCTGAGCTGGGCGGACGGCGTCTCACGGGCGCTGACGGCCACGGGCCGCGCCGACCGCCACGTGGTCGCGGTCGTCGGAGACGGCGCGCTGACCGGTGGAATGACCTGGGAAGCGCTGAACAACATCACCGACGACAACGACCGCAACCTCGTCATCGTGGTCAACGACAACGGGCGTTCCTATGCGCCGACGATCGGCGGGATGTCGCGGTACCTGAACCGGGTGCGCACGGCCGCCGCGTACAAGGACCTGCACCGCAAGTCGGATCGCTTCTTCCGCACGTTCGGCGCCTTCGGGCGCGCTGTCTTCCGCGGCGTGCGCGGTGGGACGCACGGTTTCCTGTCGCGCTTCACGAACAATGCCGCGCTGTACTCCAATCTGGACATCAAATACCTCGGCCCCGTCGACGGGCACGACCTGGATGCGCTCATCGAGACGCTGGAACTGGCGAAGTCGTACGGTGCTCCCGTGATCGTGCACGCGATCACGGAGAAGGGCCGCGGCTACCAGCCGGCCCGCGACGACGAGGCAGATCAGTTCCATGCCGTGAACCGCATCGACCCCACCACCGGCGAACCGCTGTCGAGCAGCGGCACCGGGTGGACCGACGTGTTCTCGGAGGCTCTGGTATCCGCGGGCGAGCGCGACCCGAAGGTGATCGCCATGACGGCCGCGATGCTGCGGCCGACCGGGCTCGCGCCTTTCGCGGAGCGCTTCCCCGAGCGCGTCTACGACGTGGGGATCGCCGAGCAGCACGCCGTCACGGCGGCGGCAGGGCTCGCGTACGGCGGCCTGCACCCCGTCGTCGCGCTCTATGCGACCTTCATGAACCGCGCGTTCGATCAGGTCCTGATGGATGTCGGTCTGCACAAGGCCGGTGTGACGTTCGTCCTCGATCGCGCTGGTGTGACCGGCCCTGATGGCCCCAGCCACCACGGCATGTGGGACCTCGCGATGCTGCAGATCGTGCCGCATATCCGCATCGCGGCGCCGCGCGACGGCGCCCGGCTGCGTGAGGCGCTCGATGAGGCCGTGACCGTCGACGACGCGCCGACCGTCATCCGCTTCCCGAAGGGCGAGGTCGCCGCCGATCTTCCCGCCATCGAGCGGTTGCGCGACGGCGTCGATGTCCTGACCCGAGGAGAATCCGAGGACGTCCTGCTGGTCGGGATCGGTCCGTTCGCCGCGCTGGCGGTTGATGTCGCGCAGCGCCTGCGAGCGCAGGGCATCGGTGCGACAGTGATCGACCCTCGGTGGGCCATCCCCGTCCAGCCGTCGGTGATCGATCTGGCGCGCAAGCACCGTCTCGTCATCACGCTCGAGGACGGCATCCGCGTCGGTGGAATCGGAACGCGGGTGCGTCAGGTGCTGCGCGAGGCCGGCATCGACACGGCGGTGGATGAACTCGGCCTGCCGGACGAGTTCATCGATCATGCATCGCGAGACCAGATCCTCGCCGATGCGGGTCTGACCGCCTCGAAGATCGCGCAGGACGTCGTGTCCCAGGTGCTCGGCACCCGGATCCCGATGGCGCGCAACGCGGGCGAGACCGGCGCGATCGATCTTCCGCTGCACGAGAAGCGCTGAAGAGCGTCAGCCCAGCGCACCGTCCTCGACCCGCGCGTCGACGTCGACGCGCTCATGGCGCCTGCGACGCGCTGAGATCCCGCGGTCGCTCCGCAGCGCTGTCCGCGCGGTGAGCCACCATCCCAGCGGCACGGCGATCAGCGCGATCACTCCGGCGAGGACGGCCAGCCCCGGGTACCGCCGCCGAGGAGCTCAGTTCAGGGCGTGCAGTGCAGCGACCGCCGCCTCGGCATCCCGATCTCCGGCGCGCAGCGCTTGCGACATCAGGTAGCCGTCGGTCAGCGCGTCTCCCGTGATCATGACCCGCACCACCTCGACGCCGCAGTCGCGCAACGCCGTCGCAGCGCACTCGGCGAGCACCAGCCGGCCGAGGTCCGCGTTCTCGGGCAGCACATCACCGGGGATTCCGCGGATGACGTCGCGCATGGCCGAGCCGACGATGTTCGCCGTGCGTTCGGTCACGTTGACGACGTCGAGTTCGAACACGCGCAATTCGCGCCCCGTGGCCACCGGGCGCCACTCGAACGAGGCGTGCACGAGATGCTGATGACCGGCCGCGCCGGTCAGCTGACGGGCGGGCAGATCGGTGGAGCGGCAGCGGACGTCGATGAGCTTGTACCAGTAGAACATCGGGAACGCGCCGTGCGTGCCGGGCGGGAGCACGACGACCTCGCCGGCCGCACCGGGTACGCCCTTGGGCTTGCGGACGATCGGCTTGCCGTTGCGCGTTCGGATCGCAGCGAAGCCTTCATCGATGGTCACCAGGAAGAGTTTCAGCAGCGCCGGAACCACCAGCAGCACCGTGAGGACGGCGGTGCCCGTCTTCAGAAGGCTGCTCATGCCGGGAACGCTGAAGAACGAGAGGAACGTGTCCATGGCTCCACTTTCACGGATCCACGGGCGTCCGGATGCCGTTACGAGCCTGCAGGGCCAGATGTTCACCGAGCCTTCGCCCGCCGTTCGCGGATCCGCCGTCCGGTGGCCGGAAACGCCGAAGGCGGGACGATCACGAGGACCATCCCGCCTTCGGCGTCGAGCGATCAGCGCTGCGCGATGCCGCGGATCGGCGGAGTGTGGAACGTGCCGCCGAAGACCCGTTCGGATGCTCCTTCACGGTCCAGATACGGCGACGCGCCGCCGTCGATGAACGGCCAACCAGCACCCAGGATGAGGCACAGGTCGATGTCCTCGACCTCCGGGACCACATTCTCGTCGAGCATGATCCGGATCTCCTGCGCGAGCCCGTCCTGCACTCGTCCGAGGATCGTCGCAGCGGATGCCGGCGTCGACCCCACAGCGCCCTTGAGCGCCTTCTCGGCGGCCTTCGTCCAGCCGGTCACACGTCCGCCCTTGTCCTTCTCGACGACCTGTTCGAGTTCGGCGAGAGCGTGGAAGTTCTCGTTCGCGTAGAACCGGTCGGGGAAGGCGTGCACCATGGTGTCCTGCACGTGCGCTGCGACCTTCCACCCGACCAGGTCGATCAGCTGGAACGGGCCCATCGGCAGTCCGAGCGGTGCGAAGGCCTTCTCGACCTCGTGCACCGGCGTGCCCTCGTACACCGCACGCGCAGCCTCGCCCATGACCTTCGCCAGGAGACGGTTCACGACGAACCCCGGAGCATCAGCAGTGAGGACCGCGTTCTTGCCGAGGCTCTTCGCGACGACGAATGCGGTGGACAGCGTCTGCTCGTTCGTCACGGGGATCTTCACGACCTCGATCAGTGGCATGACCGCGACCGGGTTGAAGAAGTGGAAACCGACCAGGCGCTCCGGGTGCTCGAGCTTCGCTCCGATCTCCTCCACGGACAGGGAGGAGGTGTTCGTCGCGAGGATGGCGTCCTCGGCGACGATCTTCTCGATCTCGCCGAACACCTGCTGCTTGACACCGACCTCTTCGAAGACGGCCTCGATCACGAAGTCCGCGTCCGCGTACTCGGTCTTGTCGACGGTCCCGCGGATGAGGCCGCGCAGCTTGTTCGCCGTGTCGGCATCGACACGCCCCTTGGCCTCGAGCTTGCCGATCTCCTCGTGGATGTGCGCGACGCCCTTGTCGACCCTGGCCTGGTCGATGTCGGTGATGAGCACGGGAACCTGCAGCTTCCGGACGAACAACAGCGCGAACTGGCTCGCCATGAGGCCCGCTCCGATGATGCCGACCTTCGTCACCTTCTTCGCCAAAGCCTTGTCCGGTGCTCCGACGGGGCGCTTGGCACGCTTCTGCACGAGGTCGAAGGCGTACATCGACGCTGCGAACTGGTCGCCGGTCACGAGGTCGGACAGGGCCTCGTCCTCGCGGGCGAAGCCTTCGGCCTTCGTTCCGCTGCGAGCCTTGTCGAGCAGTTCGAGCGCCGCATAGGGCGAGCGCGGCATGGTGCCGATCTTCGACTCCAGCATCCCTCGAGCCATCTTCACCGCGATCGGCCACTTCGTGAGGCGCTCGATCTTGCCGGGCTCGTTCCTTCGCTCGACCCTGGTGGCGCCGGTGAGGACGGCATCCGCCCACGCGAGCGACTTCTCGAGGTAGGTCGCCGCGGGGAAGATCGCGTCGAAGATGCCGTAGTCGAAAGCCTGCTGGGGCTTGAGCATGCGATTCTGCTTGAGCGGGTTCGAGATGACGACCTCGAGGGCGTTCTCGATGCCGATCAGGTTCGGCAGCAGATAGGCGCCACCCCAACCGGGGATGATGCCGAGGAACACCTCGGGGAGGGCCACGGCCGCAGCCGAAGCGTCGACCGTGCGGTACGTGCTGTTCAGCGCGATCTCCAGGCCGCCGCCGAGAGCGAGCCCGTTCACGAAGGCGAAGGACGGCACACCGAGGTCGCTCAGCGACCCCAGCACCTTGTGTCCGAGCTGGGCGATGAGGCGGGCGTTGTCCTTCGATCCCACCTTGCTGATGTCCGACAGGTCGGCGCCGGCGGCGAGGATGTACTGCTTGCCCGTGATGCCGACCGCCTGGATCTCGCCGGCGGCGGCACGCACCTTGAGGCCGGCCAGCGTCTCGCCGAGCTCCGTGAGCGTGGCGGGTCCCAGCGTGTTCGGTCGGGTGTGGTCCCTGCCGTTGTCGAGGGTGATGAGGGCGAGCATCTTGCCGGAGGCGAGACGGATGTCGCGCACGGGGGAGTGCGTGACGACCTCGCCGTCGGTGAGCGCGAGGATCGGCGAGAAGTCGACGTCGTCGTAGTTCGTCATGCCTGTGCTCACTTCCGCTTCTTGCCGTTGTAGTGCGGGTTCTCCCAGATGACAGAGCCGCCCTGCCCCAGCCCGACGCACATGGCGGTCAGTCCGTAGCGCACGTCCGGTCGCTCGGCGAACTGCGCCGCGAGCTGGATCATCAGGCGGACACCGGATGCTGCGAGAGGGTGCCCGATCGCGATCGCACCGCCCCACTGGTTCACGCGCGGGTCGTCGTCCGGGATGCCGAAGTGGTCGAGCAGCGAGATCACCTGGATAGCGAAGGCCTCGTTCAGCTCGAACAGGCCGATGTCGGAGATGCTCAGACCGGCCTTCTTCAGTGCCTTCTCCGTCGACGGGATCGGCCCGATGCCCATGATCTCGGGCTGGACGCCCGCGAAGGCGAACGAGACCATCTTCATCTTCGGCTGCAGACCGAGCTCCTTCACGGCACCTCCGCCCGCGAGCAGCGACATCGTGGCGCCGTCGGTCAGAGGCGACGACGTGCCCGCCGTGACGCGCCCGTGCGGACGGAACGGCGTCTTCAACGCCGCGAGATCCTCCATCGTGGTCTGCGGCCGGCGTCCCTCGTCCTCGGCCGCGAGACCCCACGCTCCTTCGGCATCCTTGATCGCCACCGGTACGAGGTCCGGCTGGATCTTGCCCGCGTCGTACGCAGCCTGCACCTTGTGCTGACTCAGCATCCCGAACCGGTCGGAGCGCTCCTTGGTCAGGTGCGGGAAGCGGTCGAAGATGCGCTCGGCCGTGACGCCCATGTTGAGGGCGCCGGGGTCGACCATCTTCTCGGCGACGAATCGCGGGTTGGGGTCGGCGTTGCCGCCGATCGGGTGGTGCCCCATGTGCTCGACACCGCCGGCGAGGGCGAGGTCGTACATGCCGATGCCGATCGAAGCCGCCATGGTCGTCACGCTCGTCATCGCGCCGGCGCACATGCGCTCGACGGCGAGGCCGGGCACCGTCTGCGGGAGACCTGCCAGGATCGCGACGGAGCGACCGAGCGTGAGGCCCTGGTCTCCGGTCTGGGACGTCGCCGCGATCGCCACGTCATCGATGCGGTCCGCCGGTACAGCGCCGTTGCGCTCCATCAGCCCGATCGTCGCCTTGACGGCGAGGTCGTCCGCGCGGGTGTTCCAGTACATGCCTTTTTCGCCGGCGCGCCCGAACGGGGTGCGCACTCCATCGACGAAGAAGACGTCCGAGATCTCGGCCACTCTGCCTCCTGGGTTTGGGATGTCTTCAGCCTAGGAGCGGCAGTGAGGTGTGCGGAATCGGTTGGGTCGAACCTACGAACCCGGCTCCGCGGGCGCTTCGACGACTTGCGCGGCTTCTACAAAGGCATCCGCGATCCTCTGTGCAGTCTCCTCAATCTGCCAGTGCCGGGCTCCCAGCTCCTCGAGAGCCGCACCGATGGCTTCGACGGTCGGCGGAACAGGCGGCTCCCAGGTGACGCGACGCAGGTGATCGGGGGTCAGGAGGTTCTCGGTCGGCATGTTCAGCTCGACGGCGCGCGCTTCGATCAGCGGACGCGCGGCCTTCAACCGGACATCGGCCTCAGGGTTGCGATCGCTCCAGGCGCGCGGTGGCGGGAGAGTGTCACTGGGGACTCGCTCCTTCGGCAGGTCGGTCGTGGCCCTGCCCTGTTCGATCGCTCCCCACCATCTGTCCAGCTGCGTGCGGCTGGCGCGTCCCGTGAAGTCCGGAAGCGACGCCAGAGCATGCTTGCTGGAGGGCGCGGCGAGGACCGCAGCAATGAGGGAGCGGTCGGGGACGAGCCGGCCGGGGGAGACATCCTGCTCCTGCGCGTACTCCTCGCGCGACTCCCACAGGGCACGTGCGACGGCCAGGTTGCGGGCGCCCCGCACGCGGTGGAGACCGCTCAGCCGACGCCAGGGCTCGGTGCGCGGTGGCTTCGGCAGACGGGTGAGGGTGGCACTGAACTCCTCGGCGGCGATCTCGACCTTGTCCTGTTCGATGAGTTCCGCGGCGAGGACATCGCGCACGTCGATCAGGTGCAGCACGTCGAGTGCTGCGTAGTCGAGCCAGGCATCCGGGAGGGGCCTGGTCGACCAGTCCGCCGCGGAGTGCTCCTTCTTCAGCGTGATTCCGATGGTCTCCTCGACGACGGCAGCGAGCCCGACGTGGTCGTGACCGAGCAGTCGGGAGCCCAGCTCCGTGTCGAACAGGGACGTCGGCTCGAGCCGCAGCTCTCGCAGCGATGGCAGATCCTGGCTCGCTGCGTGCAGCACCCACTCCTCGGAGCCGATCGCGTCCTGCAGCGCGGCGAAATCCCCGATCGCCGGCGGATCGAACAGGAAGACCCCTGCGCCGCGTCGGAACACCTGCACCAGATAGGCGCGTTGCGAGTATCGGAAACCGGACGCCCGCTCGACGTCGACGGCCACTGGACCCTCACCGGCCGCGAGGAGCGCGCACGCGCGTACGAACTCATCCCGATCATCGATCACGGAATACTCAGTCACGGGCCGCCTTTCGAGCGCCGAACACGGCGATGTCCTCCGACCCGGGCGGAAGCCCGGCGAGCATCCCCACCAGCTCTGCCCATGCTTCCACATGCGGACGCAGTGTGCCCTCCGGGGTCCACGACGCCCGCAGCTCGATCTGCGCTCCGTCGCCTTCGGCCGCCAGCCCGCCGAAGCCCTTGGACAGCGTCTTCGTCGCGGTGCCGGATGCCGAGTGATAGACGGCATCCCTGGACTCCAGTGCGTCGACCAGCCACGACCAGGTGACATCCGCGAGGAGGGGATCCGTGCCGATCTCGGGCTCGAGCGGTGCCTGCGCGAACGCGACGATGCGCCACTCGCCGGACCAGGAATCCGGAGCCAGCGGATCGTGCAGCAGGACGAAGCGCGCCGTACCGTAGATCGAGTCGCCGTGATCGTCCGGGCGGACGTCGGCCGCGAAGGCGATCGCGAAGGGCGCGAGCCCCTGAGGAGACGGGATCTCGCGCACGGTGATGTCCGAGCGGAATCGCGTCTCGCGCAGTTCGGCTGCGGCGTGCTCGAAGCGCGCTCCGGCCTCGGAATGTGCGTCCACGGTGACAGGCTAGAGTCAGGAGGCGATGAAGAGTATCAGGCACGCCGTCACGGCCCTCGTCCTCACGCTGCTCGCTCTGGTCACGGCCGCGGGTATCGTCGTGCTCTCGGTCGCACGACGCGTCGTCACGCCCGCGAAGCGCGGGATGGACACCGAGATCCTCGCCGTCGACACCGGCGCGCAGACGATCGAGCTGAGCCGCACCCTCGACACCGAGCTCCCCGGCCGTTACGGCCTCTTCACGACCGGAACCCACGGCTACGTCAAGCTCGGCGCGGTGCTCAGTGCGGACAGTGCGCGGGTGCGGCGCAAGCTACTGACGCAGATCGACCCCGGCGCGCGGATCGACCGCGCCGCGGCGTTCAGCGGCTGGTACTACAGCTCGCCTCGGGAACTGCACCTGCGCTGGGAGAACGTGCTGATCGGATCGCCGAGCGGACCGTGCCCCGCATGGTTGTTCCCCGCGGCGCCGGATGCCCCGGCATCCGATGTCTGGGTCATCCAGATCCACGGCCGCGGCGGCAATCGGGCCGAGTGCCTGCGCGCCGTTCCCGTTCTGCACTCGATGGGGATGGCGAATCTCGTGGTCTCGTACCGCAACGACGGCGAAGCTCCACGAACCCGCGGCGGCGCGTACGCGCTCGGAGCCTCGGAATGGCGCGACATCGACAGCGCCATCGGTTACGCGCTGCGCCACGGCGCGCGCCGGATCCTGCTGATGGGCTGGTCCATGGGAGGAGCGATCGCGCTCCAGACCGCGGTGTCCTCAGGGAATCGCGGATCGATCGTGGGACTCGTCCTCGAATCGCCGGTGGTTGATTGGCGTTCGGTGCTCCGGTTCCAGGCGCGCGAGCAGGGCGTTCGCGATCCGCTGCCGGAACTCGCGATGACGCTGCTGGCGTCGCCGCTCACCGCCCGCTGGGGCGGCGCGGACGATGCCATCCCGTTCGACCGGCTCGACATGCTCGCCAGGGCCGAGGAGCTCGACGTCCCGATCCTCATCCTGCACAGCGACGACGACGGCTTCGTCCCGGCGGATGCCTCGCACGCCCTCGCCGCCGCGCGTCCCGACATCGTGACCATGCCCCATTTCACGGGAGCACGACACACCAAGCTGTGGAACTACGACCAGACGGGATGGACACGCGCGATCACCGATTGGGTCGCGGCACAGGAGCTCAGCGCTTCTGCCTGACCTGGTTCTTGGCACGCAGCAGCATGCCGGTCATGCCGGAGATCCGCAGCGGAGAGACGACGCGGGTGAGCCCGATCGACTGCGGATAGTCGTCGGGAATCGCCAGCACCTCGTCCGGGGTGAGACCCGTGATGCCCTGCGCCAGGATGCTGGCGAAGCCGCGTGTCGTCGGAGCCTCGGCGGGAGCGGTCGCGTGCATCGTCACCGCGTCCTCGGTCACATCGAGGTAGATGTAGACGGGGGACTGGCACTCGGCGACGCGTTCGGTCATCTCCGGGTGGGCTGCGACCTCGGCGGAGACGGCGGGCAGCTCGTTCGAGAACTCCAGCAGCAGCTGCAGGCGCTCGGACTCGTCGAGCGCCAGGAAGTCGTCGCGGAATTCGGCGAGAGTGGCGGGAACGTGCGTTGTGCTCATCCCCGCCATTCTCCCACGGTCAGAGCGAACCGGGTTCGGTGCCGGTGGCGATCGGCACGCGGACGGCACTGCCCCATTCGGTCCAGGATCCGTCGTAGTTGCGCACGTTCTCGAAGCCGAGCAGGTGCTTGAGGACGAACCACGTGTGGCTCGAACGCTCGCCGATTCGGCAGTAGGCGACGACCTCGTCGCCGTCCTGAAGCCCGGCATCGCCGCGGTAGATCGCGTCGAGTTCGGCACGGGTCCTGAAGCCGCCGTCCTCTGCCACGGCGCGTCCCCACGGCACGCTCTGCGCCGTCGGGATGTGACCGGCGCGGAGAGCGCCCTCTTCAGGGTAGGCGGGCGCGCTTGTGCGCTCTCCGCTGTACTCCTCGGGCGAACGGACATCGATCAGCGGTTTGCCGATGTGCGCCAGCACGTCATCCTTGTAGGCGCGCAGGACCGTGTCGTCGCGCTCGACCACGGGGTAGTCGGTCGGAGTCCGCACCGTCGGCTGCGTGGTCAGCTCCCGGCCCTCCGCGATCCAGCGATCGCGGCCGCCGTCGAGCAGCCGCACATCCTCGTGCCCGAACAGCGAGAACACCCACAGGGCGTAGGCCGCCCACCAGTTGTTCTTGTCACCGTAGATGACGATCGTGTCTTCGCGGGAGATGCCTTTGCGGCTGAGCAGTCGAGCGAAGCCCTCTCCGTCGAGATAGTCGCGCACGACGGGGTCGTTGAGCTCCGTGTGCCAGTCGACCTTGACGGCGCCAGGGATGTGCCCGGTCTCGTAGAGCAGCACATCCTCGTCGGATTCCACGACGACGAGGCCTTCCGTGCCCAGGCGCTCGGCGAGCCATTCGGTCGTGACGAGTCGACCGGGTTCCGCGTACTCGGCGAACTTCTCGGACGTGGTGTCGAACTCGATGGTCACGGTGGCGCTCCTCGGGGGTGTGCGAGCGAAGGCTCTGGTGGTGGACGGCGTAGTGTTGTGCCGTCCCCTTCGACGATAGATCCATTCGGTGCGCCCGGCGCCCGATCCGTAAGACTCCGACACAGGACCTCATGACCGAATCGACGCCTCGCACCGGCACTGTGCGCCTCACCGAACGGCAGCCCGTCGTGACGGGTCCCGAGATGCTCGCCGGCCTCGTCCCGCCGCCGCAGTTCGACGATGCGACCTTCGAGAGCTATCGGGCCGACTCCGCGTACCCGTCGCAGGAATCGGCGAAGGAACTGCTGCAGCGCTTCTCGGGGCGCGGGGCACCCGCCAAACGCGGCGGATTCTTCCGCCGAGCGCCGAAAGAGGCGGAGCTGAAACCCGGCGTCTATCTCGACGGCGGCTTCGGTGTGGGAAAGACGCACCTGCTGGCTTCGATCTATCACGCCATGCCGGCGCGACGCAAGTACTTCGGATCGTTCATCGAGTACACCGCACTCGTCGGTGCACTCGGGTACAAGAACACGGTCGATCTGCTCCGCGGCGCCGACCTGCTCTGCATCGACGAGTTCGAACTGGACGATCCCGGCGACACGATGGTCATGACGCGTCTGCTGGGCGAACTGGTCACCTCGGGGACCCGACTGGCCGCGACCTCGAACACTCCGCCGAATGCGCTGGGGGAGGGACGATTCGCCGCCCAGGACTTCCTGCGCGAGATCCATCAGATGTCGGACAGCTTCCAGACGCTGCGGATCGACGGCGTCGACTTCCGCCAGCGTTCCATCGACGGCCACGCCGTCGTACTGGACGAGGCGGCGTACGCCGCACGTGTGGATGCCGCGGTGGCCGCCGGCGCGGCATCCGACGACGGATTCGACGAACTCATCCAGCACCTCGCGCGAGTGCACCCGTCGCGATACATCCGGCTGATCGACGGGATCGACCTCGTCGGGCTGCGTGGCGTGCGCGAGCTCACGGATCAGTCCGAGGCGCTGCGGTTCGTCGCGTTCGTCGATCGCGTGTACGACGCGCAGATCCCGATCGTGGCGACGGGCCGGGCGCTGGACACGGCTTTCTCGGACGAGATGCTGGCCGGCGGCTACCGCAAGAAGTACCTGCGCGCCACCTCTCGGCTGAACGCGCTGACGCATTCTGCGTGAGCGCGAAGCTCGACGTAACGTGATGTTCACAGACCGCGGCCGGGTGTAACCAGGCGGAAACAAACCCCACGCATTTCCGAAATCGGGCCTCGTCACACTGAAGCTCTCAATTACTTCGGATGTGAGGTTTTCCTATGGATGCTCCCGGCAACATCTCGTGGGGTATTACCGCGACGGCGCTGGTCCTGCTGATGACGCCAGGCGTCGCCTTCTTCTACGGCGGGCTCGTGAAGGCGAAGAGCGTCGTCAGCATGATGATGATGAGCTTCGGCTCGATCGGTCTCGTCGCCGTGCTGTGGATTCTCTACGGCTTCTCGATGAGCGCTGTCGCGTCACCGACCGACTTCGCCGGCAACCCGTTCGCCGACTTCGGTCTCGGTTCGCTCGCGTCCGGTGAAGGTTCGAACGTCGCGCTGATCGGTGTGGCGTACGGAGCGACCTTCGCGATCATCACCGTCGCGCTGATCTCCGGCGCGATCGCGGATCGCGCCAAGTTCGGCAGCTGGCTGATCTTCGCCGGCGTCTTCGCCACCGTCGGCTACTTCCCGATCGCCGCATGGGTCTGGGGCGGCGGCTGGGTGATGAACCTCGGCACGACGCTGTTCGGAGAGGACAGCGGCATCGCCGTCATCGACTACGCCGGTGGAACCGCCGTGCACATCAACGCAGGTGCTGCGGCTCTGGCTCTGGCGATCGTCCTCGGAAAGCGCATCGGCTTCCAGAAGGGCATCCTCAAGCCGCACAACGTGCCGCTGACCCTGCTGGGTGCCGCACTGCTGTGGTTCGGCTGGTTCGGCTTCAACGCCGGTGCCGAGTGGCTCGCGGAGGACATGGGCGGCGTCGGCCTGATCGGTCTGAACACACTGGGCGCCACGGCTGCGGCGATCCTGGGCTGGATCCTGATCGAGCGCATCAAGGACGGCAAGGCCACGTCGGTCGGCGCGGCTTCCGGTGCCGTCGCCGGTCTCGTCGCGATCACCCCGGCCTGCGCCAACCTGACGCCCGGCTGGTCGCTGCTGCTCGGCGCTCTCGCCGGCATCCTCTGCGCGCTGGCCGTCGAGCTGAAGTTCCGCCTCGGCTTCGACGACTCGCTGGACGTCGTGGGCATCCACCTCGTCGGAGGCCTCTTCGGCACGCTGTACCTCGGCTTCTTCGCCACCGGAACCGGCCTGTTCGTCGGTGGAGACGCCCGCCAGCTCGCCGTGCAGACGATCGCCGCGCTCGGCGTCCTGATCTACTCGTTCATCGTGGCCTTCATCATCGGCTTCGCGATCGAGAAGACCATCGGATTCCGCATCACGAACGAGGACGAGATCGCCGGTGTCGACTCGGTCGTGCACGGCGAGGAGGGCTACGCGCTCGTCGATGCCTGAAGCGCCGATAGGGTGACGGGGTGAGTTCGACCAAGAGCCTCTTCGCCCAGATCGTCGGATTGCTGGTCGATGCACTGACCAGCAGGACGTCCCGGAACCCCGACAGGGTGCCGGGACGTCCTGCTGTCCCCGAGTCGTCACCGGGGGAGGAACTCGGAAGCGAGACGATCCGCATCGATCCGCTCGGCGTCGCTCGACTGCGCGTCGAGTACACCCCGGAGCGCGATGGAGCCCCGGATGCCGGGGAGATCATCTGGACCTGGGTGCCGTACGAGGAGAACGACGGACGCGGCAAGGATAGGCCGGTGCTCGTGATCGGTCGGCAGTCGGATACCCGCGTGTATGCGGTGCGGATGACGAGCAAGCCGCACGATGGCCACCGCGACTACCTGTCGATCGGCTCTGGGGCCTGGGACGGCGCAGGGCGCGAATCCTGGGTCGACATCGAAGAGCTGTACAGCGTGCACGAGGCAGGGATGCGCCGGGAAGCGGCGATCCTGGACCGTGCACGCTATGACCGCGTCGCACAGGCGCTCGTGCGCCGCTACGGGTGGCGCACGAGCTGAAGCGCCGAGTCAGCGCTGGGCGGGAGCCAGACGCTCGGCCAGGTGCGGGAAGGCCCGGACCACCATGTCGACGAGTTCGTCCAGCGGCCGGGTGAGAGGGTCGGTCGCCGGGATGCCGAGGTCGAGTTCGATCTCGTCGATCGCCGATCCGAGTTCCGTGTCCGTGAGGTTCTCATGGTTGACGGTCACGCCGATGACTCTCGTCGCGGCGAACGCTTCGATCAGCGCCACCTCCGAGGCGACTGTCGGCATCGCGACCATAGGGAAGTCGCCGAGCATCCGACGCCCAGGTGCGTGCTGCACGATCACGCCCGCCGGGCGACTGCCGCGAAGGATGTGGGCCGAGGTGAGATAGGCGGGATGGCTGAGTGCGCCCTGTCCCTCGACGATGATGACGTCCGGGTCCTCGCCCTCGAATGCCAGGACGACCTGATTCTCGACCTCGCCGGAGCAGAACTGGGGTACGAGCGCATCGAGGGCGACGCCGTAGCGTCCGCCCTGGATGATCGTGGTCTGCCCTGTGCCGACCATGACCGCATGGATGCCGCGGGCGTTGAGCGCCTGCACGAGCAGCGTCGACGTGGTGCGCTTGCCGATCGCACCGTCGGTTCCGAGGACGGCGATGCGAGGGCACGTCACGTCGAAGATGCGACCTGAGAAGAGATGCAGATCCTTCTTGTCGCGCGGTCGGCGCACGTCGGTGATCGTGACGCCGGCGACCAGGCTCGCAGCGGCGAACTCCGCGTCGTCGTTGAGGAACTCATGCAGACCGTTGATGATGTGCATGCCGCGCGCGATGCCGTCCAGGAGCACGACGCGCTGCGTCGGGGACAGCAGGCCGTCGGCCGGCGCGAGTCCGCAGATCAGGTAATCAGGGACGCGATCGGCATGCGCGACGGCCTGAGCGAGTGTGCCGAGGACGGGGATCCCATTGCGGATGCCGTCCAGGACGGTCCCCGCGTCGAGGCCGGCGTGGCGGCTGTCGATGACGCTGAGGATGTCGTACTTCTCCGAGTGACGGACGAGTCCGTTGGCGGTCTTGCCGTCCTGCTCGCCGAACTGACCTTCGCAGTACACGACGGCAGTGCTGCCGACGGGAAGTGCGATGGGTGCGGCCCAGTCATGCGCGGACGGGTCGACGGAAGAAGGGAAGTGCGGGGTGGACATGGGTCTCCTTGTGCTCACACAGAGGAGGCGACGGAGAACGAAATGACCGAGTGGGCCCGTTGGTCGACAAGAAGTCTTCCCTGATGCCGACGAGATGCCGGCTCGTCGACAGTAGCACCGCACCCTGGGAGCAGGCCCGGGCGGCGCCCTCCGGCGGCGGGCTACTGGTCCGTGCGCGAAAGAGCAACCCCCTGCCCACTGGAACCGGCTGGTCATACGTTCGGCGCAGACGAAAGGGTGTCGGATGGATGGCGACAGGACAGGCGAGTCCGCTCGGACGAAAGGGCGAGCCCGCAACGTCCGTGAACTGGACTGCACGGTCGATGATGTGTTCGCAGTCCTCGCGGATGGTTGGATCTATCCGTCCTGGGTCGTCGGTGCCTCGCGGATGCGCGACGTGGAGGCCGGCTGGCCCGGTCGCGATGCACGGCTTCACCACTCCTTCGGCGTCTGGCCGGTCCTGATCGACGACACGACCGTGTGCCTCGACTGGGACCCGCCTCGGCGTGCCCTGCTGCGTGCGCGCGGCTGGCCGATCGGCGAGGCCGAGGTGCTGATCGAGGCCCTGCCGCGTGGCGCCCGATGCGTGGTGCGCATTCAGGAGCGACCGGTGCGTGGGCCCGCCGCGTTGCTGCCGGCGGCGTGGTCGGCAGCAGTGCTGCGCTGGAGGAACGCCGAGACCCTGCACCGCCTCGCCTATCTGGCCGAGGGCGGCGCCCGCGGGCGCCGGATCGCACATGACGGAAAGGAAGGCGCGAACATGACGGACGACATGACGCACGAGGAGAAGCGACGGGACCAGCTGACGAGTGCGCCCGATGCGACCGAGGAGGACGCAGAGGCCCGCGTCGTGGTCTCCGAGGGCGAGGGCGTCACGCGGGTGGACATCGCGCCGGACGCCGCGATTCGGCCAGGCCCAGGGCCCGGGATGCCCGAGGCCGAGAGCCGGGAAGACGACTGACTCAGGGATGCAGCGGGCGCCCTCGCGTAGCACGGGAGGCGCGAACGCGGACGCCGGAGGAGGGCAGGGCCGGCAGGCGGCGACGACCGACACTGAGGCCGGTATCGTCGCTGAAGGGGCTCCTCCTGCCGTCAGTGCGACCCGGCGCCTCCCCGAAATGCAGAGGGAGGCGCCGGATCGGAGCGTGTCGTAGGCGAGGTCAGTCCTCGAAGGAGCGACGGATCTCCTCTTCCTCGCCGGAGACGAGGTTGCTGGCGATGAGGGACCCGGCCAGTCCGTGGAACCGCTCGGCGAGCCGGTCGCGATCGCTGTCATGGTTGACGACGAACAGAGCCGAGGTACCAGGCACGACGGCCTTTCCGATCGTGTCGAGCTGTTCCTTGGTGATGCCGACGGCATCCATCTTCTTGGCGAGCACGCCGATCGCGGCCCCGGCGGCCGCGCCGATGAGGGGCAGGAAGAACAGAGCGCCGATCAGCACGCCGAGCAGGGCGCCCCAGCCGGCGCTGCGGATCTCGTCGCGGTGCTCGTACTTGACGTTCGGCCGATCCGCCCCCGGCTCCCATTCGATGACGGCGTAGTCCTCGATCCGGATCAGTCCTTCGCCGGCAGCCTCACGCAGGACGGCGGTCGCCTTGTCGGCGCCGTCGACGCTCTCGAACTTCCACGCGGTGAATGTGGTCACGATATTCCCTTCGTCGGGTGTGTGCTCTCGCGACCCATTATGTCGGGCGCTGGCGCCGAGTTCCCCATGTCAGATGCGGGCGAGCAGCGATTCCCGCACCTCGCGGCGGAGCACCTTGCCGATCAGCGACCGGGGGAGCTCGTCGACGGCGACGATGCGGCGGGGCACCTTGTAGGGGGTGAGTCGAGTGCGACAGAAGTCTCGCAGCGCGTCCCCGTCCAGCGCAGCGCCATGGCGCAGTACGACCGCGGCGGCGACTTCCTCGCCGCCACCGGTCCTCGGCAGTCCGACGACAGCGGAGGCCACGACGTCGGGGTGCGCGTCGAGCGCATCCTCGACTTCGCTGGGGGACACGTTGAACCCGCCGGTGATGATGAGCTCCTTGAGACGGTCCACGATGGTCACGAACCCATCCGCCGACACCTCGGCGATGTCTCCGGTCCTGAGCCATCCGTCCGGCAGCAGGGCATCTGCGGTATCGCCCGGACGATCCCAATACCCCTGGAAAACCTGCGGACCCCGGATGAGCAGTTCTCCTCGCTCGCCGGCCGGTCGGTCGACGCGGGAATCGTCGGGGTCGACGATGCGGATCTCGGTGCTCGGGAACGGCACGCCGACCGTCCCCGGGCGACGCGTGTGCCCCATCGGATTCCCCAATGCGACGGGAGAGGATTCGGTCATGCCGTAGCCCTCGACGAGAAGGCCGCCCGTCGCCTCCTCCCAGCGCTGCACCGTGGCCAGCGGGAGACTCATCGCACCGGATATCGCGAACCTGACCGACGAGAGATCGATCGTCCCGCGGGTGGCTGCACGGGCGAGAGCATCGTAGATCGGCGGCACCGCGGGAAGGAAGGTCGGCGGCGCCGAACGCGCCGCTTCGGTGACCAGGCCGAGGTCGAAGGTCGGAAACAGGACGAGCCGTGCGCCGATGCTCATCGCGAAGGTCAGGCACAGAGTCATTCCATAGGCGTGGAACAGCGGCAGAACGGCGTAGAACGTCTCCTCGCCGTCGACGAGCCCCGGTACCCACGCGCGCCCCTGCATCGCGTTGGCGCGCAGGTTCGCGTGGCTGAGGATCGCGCCCTTCGGAACGCCGGTGGTCCCGCTGGTGTACTGCAGCAGCGCCGTATCGCTCAAGGTCGGCCCCGCGACACGTCGCGACAGACGGCGGTGCGAGACGAGCTTCTGCCAGGGGACGAGATGCCGCGCTTTCGGGGTTCTGGTCAGCTTCGCTCGGGCGGTGCGCGCCTTCGCCAGGGGCAGACGAAGAGCGAGGCGCTTCGAGAACGGCATCGCCGCAGTGATGTCCACGCTGACGATGTGCTCGACTGCGAGGTCAGAGGGAAAACCGGCGACCATGTCGACGGCCTTGTCCCACACGACCGCGATCCGCGCGCCGTGGTCCTCGAACTGGTGCCTCAACTCCCGCGGTGTATAGATCGGATTGTGCTCGACCACGATTGCACCGAGGCGAAGGGCGGCATAGAAGGCGATGACGTGCTGCGGACAGTTGGGCAGCACGAGGGCGACCCTGTCGCCTTTGGCGACGCCGAGTCGACGCAGCCCCTCGGCCGCGCGCTCGATCTGCTCGCCGAGGTCCCGGTAACTCGTTTCCGCGCCGAAGAAGTCGAGGGCGGGACGCTTTCCGAAGGCCTTCACGCTCGCCGCCATCATCTCGGGCAGGGTCTGCGTCGGCTCCGCGATCTCCGCGGGGACGCCGTCCGCATAGGAGCCGAGCCAGGGGCGGGATTCGAGTGGATGGACCGTCATGGTTCCATCCTGCCGGGAACCTCGCCGCCTGTCAGTGGCCTCGCGCCCGGAGATACTGAAGGCGGACCCTGCGAGTCGGCAGGTGGCCCAGACTGTAACGAGACGCGGGAAGGTGCGCAGATGTCGGAGAGCACCCGTGGTGAACGCCCGCTCGGGCGGACTCTGCTGGTCGGGTACGGAAAGCTCGCACGTCGGCTCGCGCCGGGGCTGCTCGAGCACGCCGACGGCGTGCTCGCCTTGAGCCGCGGCGCGGCAGAGGTTCCCATTGGAGTCGAGACTGTCACGGCGGACGTGTCGTGTCCGCTCGACCGGCTCCCGGCGGTCGATACGATGCTCGTCACATTGCCGCCCGGCGGGTCGAGCGGGAGCTATCGGCTCGCGCTCACGAACCTGGCAGTCGCATTGCCGAACCCACCGGCTCGCACGGTCTTCGTCTCGTCCACCGGCGTGTTCGAAGGGGCCGGTCCGGATCGGGTCCTGACCGAGGACGATCAGCCTGAGTCGGTCTCGGTTCGCTCGGAGGACCTGATCGACGGCGAACGCGCCGCTGCCGAACTGTTCGGCGCGACCATCCTGCGACCAGCCGGAATCTACGGCCCTGGTCGTGACTTCATGCTGCGTCGGGTCCGGGCTCAGACACCGGCGGATCACGCACGGTGGACGAACCGCATCCACGAGAGCGACCTGGTGGACACGCTCGCGGCGTTGCTCCGCGCACCGGATGCGCCTTCCCTGCTCCACGCCGTCGACCGGCATCCTGCCCCGCTCGGAGAAGTCCTCACTTACGTCGCAGCGCTTCTGGGAGTGCCGACGCCGCTCGACGATGGCGCAGGGCGGGCGAGCGGACACATCCTCGACGGTTCGCGACTTCACGATTGGGTCGGCGAGCTGCGGCATCCGTCCTACGAGTCCGGATACGCCGACATGATTCGTCGCGACGGATGACTTCTAGAGTGGGCGATACCGGACTCGAACCGATGACCTCTTCCGTGTGAAGGAAGCGCGCTACCAACTGCGCCAATCGCCCAAGACCCTGAGGGGTCGACAACCGATACTACCGGACGCTGTGAGGCCGTCTTGACCATTTCTGGAGACACACCCGAGATCCCGGCTCGGTTTGGCACCGCGCAATTCGTCGGCTATTGTTTTACAAGTGCCCGGTCAGCCGGAACACAACGCGGATGTAGCGCAGTTGGTAGCGCACAACCTTGCCAAGGTTGGGGTCGCGAGTTCGAGTCTCGTCATCCGCTCGAGTGCAGGGACTCTTTCGGGAGTTTCGGCATGTGGGTTCGAATCCACCTCCTGGTGGCGTGGCCGAGAGGCTAGGCACCGGCCTGCAAAGCCGTTTACACGGGTTCGAATCCCGTCGCCACCTCTCTGCCTAACTGAATAGCCCCAACGGGCGCGATTGGCGCAGCGGTAGCGCGCTTCCCTGACACGGAAGAGGTCACTGGTTCGATCCCAGTATCGCGCACAGACAAAACCCCCGGATTTCCGGGGGTTTTTGTGTGTCTGGGGGAGTGTTTTCGAGGTGGCTTCGCGTAACTCTCGCGTAGCCGCTTTGGGTTGCGGCGGACTTTCGCTCGATTACCGTCCTCAGCGGCCGACTCAACCTGGGAATTGCCTGTAAGGCCCAGGGCGCCGCGAAGGCGCGTGCGCCAGCGGTGTACCCGTCTCTTAGGGTGACCGCGCATAGAGCAACCATGGATCTCGAGCTCACAAGAAAGCCCCTCCGCAACCGCTCTGAGGGAGCCGTCGCGATTGCTTCTGCCCCTGACGTCGACGAACTCATCAGCATCGCCGAGGCGGCCGCCCGACTTGGAGTCTCAACGAAGAGCATCCGCCGGTACATCGCGAGCGGCTATCTGGAGGCGCGTCGCTTCGGACCAAAGTTGCTCCGGATCCGTGTCTCGGATCTCGAAAGCATGGGTGAGTCAGTGCTTCTTGCTTCGTAGCAGGAGTGGCTATTGGGCCTCGTTCGCCCAGGCCGGTTGCTTCGGGTGAGTCCCATAGCGTGGTGTCACTTCCCGCGGGGTTCTCGTCGTCGTTGACGTAGGAGGGCCATTGTGGGATGCCCAGTTGTTTCCGCCAAGAAGCAAAGAAGAGATCCCACGATGACCCACCACCAGTCTGCCTTGACGACCCTGATCGGCGAAGTCCTCGCCGATCCCGATCTCGCGCATCAGGATGTGTTCCGCCGGATGCTGCAGGCCGGCCTGCAGGACCTGATCAACGCGGAGGCGACCGCGAAGATCGGTGCGGCGCCGCACGAGCGCACCCCGGAGCGCACGACCCGCCGCAACGGGCCCCGGCCGAAGACGCTCGCGACCCCGGCCGGGGAGGTCGACCTCGCGATCCCGAAGCTGCGGGAGGGGTCGTTCTTCCCCTCGCTGCTGCACCCGCGCCGCCGCGTCGACAAGGCGCTCTACGCGGTGATCTGCCAGGCCTGGATCGACGGCGTCTCGACCCGCAAGGTCGACCAGCTGATCCGAGCCCTCGGTAACGACACGGGCATCAGCCGGTCCGCGGTCTCGAGGATCTGCGGTGAGATCGACGAGGCGGTGCAGGAGTTCCTTCACCGCCGGATCGATCACACCTGGTTCCACTACCTGTTCCTCGATGCCACCTATCTCGACGTCCGCCTCCGCGGCCGCGTCGTGTCGCAGGCCCTCGTCGTCGCCACCGGCGTCAGCGGCGACGGGCTGCGGGAGATCCTCGGCATGGCACTCGGGGACGCGGAGACCACCGACTTCTGGACCGAGTTCCTCCGCACCCTCCGCGACCGCGGATTGAAAGTCGCCACCGACGCCGACCCGCTCGGCGTCACCCTGGTCACCAGTGACGCACACGCCGGCCTGAAAGCCGCCGTCAAGGCGATCCTGCCCGGATCCGGGTGGCAAAGATGCCGCGTCCACTTCGCCCGCAACATCACCCAGAAGATCGGCTCGGCCCGATCCAAGCCCGTCAACGCGCTGATCTCCACGATCTTCGCGCAAACCACCTCAGAGGCCGTGCTCGCCCAATACCAGGCCGTCACCGACAGCCTCCGCGGCTCATTCCCCGAGATCGCAGCCATGCTCGAGGCCGCCGAACCCGACCTCATCGCGTTCGCACCGCTGCCGCGAGAACACTGGCAGAAAGTATGGTCCAACAACCCAATCGAGCGCCTCAACCGGGAGATCAAACGCCGCGCCGACGTCGTCCAAATCTTCCCGAACCGCGACTCCGTCACCCGCCTCATCGGCGCCGTTCTCCAAGAACAGCACGAGGAATGGAGCTACGGCGAACGCCGCTACTTCTCCGACATCTCCATGCGCAGGCTCGTCCACACACTCCACGAGCACACCGAACCCGACCGCTCCGAGCTCTACCTCACCGCCTGACCCTCAACCCACCACAAGGAACAACAGGAGTGACACCACACCACGGGACTTGACCGTTGCTTCCGCTTGGTCGTCCTGCGGCACTGCCAGCCAGTGTGTTTCGTGTCCAGATGGGCGTGAGAACGGTGTTGGCCAGTGAAAACTGCCCGGTTTGCCCGGTGTTGCCCACCCGGGGTGGGCAGCTAAAACCCTTGAAATCACGGGGCTAGATCGGGATTGGCCGGTTTGCCCAGTAGTAGTGGTACTACATAAGAGAAAAAAGTAAGTAAGTAGTAATAGGGAACCCCCAGAGAACACACACTCTTCCCCCTTATGGATACACCCCCAGCACCGGGCAAGGTGGGCAACTGCTCCAAAAACACCTTCTGAACAGGTGTTTTCTTGAATATTGGGGTGGGCAGCGGGTGGGCAGCCTCACCCACCGGCACTCAGCGAATGGCACGCGATCCCAGTCGAGAGTAAGGAACGCGGGCGAAACCCGGCCTGGCCACGCCTGCCAGGCGCGGTGGGCATACCTCTCAGAGCACGCCATCTCGGCCGTCGAGCAACCCGACGCTCCGGCCGGGATCTCACTCTGGCCTGTCGGCCACGACCGGTGGACACCGGAGAGGGTCATTACGCAGAGCAGGGGCCGATTGATCGGTCTGGGAGGCGGCGCGCATAGTGGGCTGCGGATGTGCCGCAGGGTAGATCGCGAGAGGGATGCCCGGCATCCATGGAATACCCGGCCGTGAGTGGCCAACGCGATGTGCCGCAGGGTAGGTCGCGAGAGGGATGCCTAGCATCCATGCAACACCCACAGATGCACCGCAGAGACCGTACGAGCGCCGTATCGTGCACGATTCGCCAAAGGTACGCGCCACACGGAATCGCCCCGCATCGAACAACTGAACAGAACACCACCACAGCATGAGCGAACCGCTCATGCTCACACATCGCCGCAGGTCACAGTCACGCACCCAGACCGCCGCGGCGACACACGCACGACCATGACAATTCCACAGAGTTACGCTCGGCCCCGGGCAGACGTGACTACCGGCTCCGGGTCACGACGCACAGACTGTACGTGCGTTTCCCGTGGTGCGCCGTGCGCGGGGGATCCGTTGTCGGCGGTGAGTCCTGCACAGGCTGGTGGCAGTGCCCCCGTCGCCGCGCATCGCTGGGAGCGAGACGGGGTTCTCTTGGGCGGCGATTCGCTCATTGTCGGCGGCGCATGGTTCTATCGTCGACCAGAATGCGACCGAAGGAGACGACCGTGACCCTGCCAATCATGTTGGAGGCTGCCCCCGTGGCTATCGCGGGGGATTGGCATGGCTCGGCCGCGTGGGCGACGGCGATGCTGCGGGCCATCCGTGACGCGCACCCGGAGGTCGCGACGGTGCTGCATCTGGGCGATTTCTGGTCGAGCACGGCCATGCTTGTCGCGGTGGACCGGGCCGTGCTGAGAACGGGATTGAGCGGGTGTTGGTCACGCTCGGCAACCACGAGCTTTGGGGCACGCTCACTCCGATGCTCGACGCCCAACCCGGGGAGCCGATCCGGCTATCGCAGCGCGTCTTCGCCCTCCCACGCCCGTACCGATTCTGGATCGGGGAAACCTCCGTGCTGAGCCTAGGAGGTGCGGCATCTGTTGACCGAGGATGGCGGGTTCCGGGCAAGGAATGGTGGGCCGACGAGCGCATCACGGACGCCATGGTCGAGGAAGCCATCGCCGGCGGACCGGTCGATGCGATGCTCACCCACGAAAGCCCCGCCGGAAGCCCCGTCCCCGCAGTTCGCCGCGTCCTCCGCACCAACCCGCTCGGCTTCACCCGCCAGGCCCGGGATGAGTCACGCGACAGCCGCATTCAGGTCTCGAGGGTTTGGGCTGCGGTGCAGCCGGCCACCCTGTTTCACGGGCACATGCACATCCTTGGCGGTGGCCGGATGGATGATGGGCGGCGAGTGATCTCGCTCGGGTGTGACGGTCAGGCCGGGAACGTCGTGATCTGGGATCCGGTGGCAGACACACTCGACTACGTCGGCATGTAGGGCTCGGATCGGGCGTATGCCTCGTTGAAGTCGTGGATGATCTCCGCGGACAGCGTTGCTCGGGACACCGCGCATAGAGGCAGTAACGGGCCGCACATCCGATGCAGCCCCCAACGAAAGCACTCTTCATGTCATTTCTAAGCACGCTCACCGCCAGCATCCCGGGCCTCCTGGTCTCGAGCATCCCGCAGGTCTCCTCCGACGGCCGGCACGCATGGGTCCGCTTCCACGGAGAGCTCGGCAACCGCGTCACCGACGACGGTGACCTCATCCTCGACCTCGTCGACCTCCAACGCACAGACGAGATGCTCGCCCAAGGCATCCTTGATCATTGGGCACAGGTGAACCAGTTCTCCCTCTCGGGCATCAACCGCACCGGCGCATTCCTTCTGCTATATCAGAAGACGCTCCACAAGCTCCTTGGCCAGATGGGGGCGGACGACCCTGAACTCGACTCGGTGCGCGCCATCCTTGACGGCGAGGAAAGCGCTGCGGACAACTTCCGGGTCCGAATCGACGCGGCTTTCGCCATTTCCGTTCTAACCGACGCCTGGGACGGACCCTTCGACGACGAATACGACTTCCTTCACGCCATCGACCGCCGCCTCGCCCCCGATGCGATGACTCGCTCATGCGACTGACACACGGCCCAGCGGCTCAACGCCTCGTGGGCGCCAGTCAGCCCAGATGAGGCGGCTCCGTGAGCACGAGCAGCACCGACGCGAACCCCGTGTCGCAACGCGACTGGGACAACGCTCATCTCACGAACGCCGCCGTCGATCTTCACCGCGATGACCCGGCGTTCGGGTATCGGTTCATCTCCGACGAGATCGAAGCCGAGGCCGGGCTTGCAGCGTCCGAGCGGCGGGTGTGGCGACTGTGCTCTGAACAGCGCCTGTGGTCCGTGTTCTCGAAGAAGCGTGGCCTGAACCGGAAAGCGGGACCTCCCGTGCATGACGATCTCGTGCTCCGCGACTTCACCGCAACAAGGTCAGATCAGTTGTGGCTCACCGACATCACCGAGCACTGGACCGATGAAGGAAAGCTGTATCTCTGCGCGATCAAAGACGTCCACTCGAACCGCATCGTCGGCTACTCCATCGATTCCCGGATGACCGCGGAGCTCGCCGTTGCCGCGCTGCGTAACGCGGTCGCGCTCCGTGACCCTGTCGGGACGACGCTGCACTCGGACCGCGGGTCGCAATTTCGATCCCGGAAGTTCGTCGAGCTGCTCCGCCAGAGCGGGATCACCGGATCGATGGGACGCGTCGGTGCGTGTGCGGACAACGCCGCAATGGAGTCCTTCTTCTCGCTCCTGCAGAAGAACGTCCTTAACAAGAAGCGGTGGCACTCAAGGCAGGAACTCCGCCTCGAGATCGTGACCTGGATCGAGCGAACCTACCACCGCCGGCGTCGGCAACGACGCCTCGGGAAACTCACCCCGATCGAGTTCGAGATAATCAACTCAGAGGCCGCTCACGCGGCCTGAAACCCCAAACAAGACGAGTCAACCAAATCGTCAGCAGTCCCAAATGCGAAGAACTACAGGCCGTGCGCATTCTTCCTTTGCCGAGATCAACCTCGATGATGTGATCGATCCACACACCAGACATGGCGCAAGCCGAGGGAAGGACCAGACCATGGGATACAACACATCGATGCAGAAGGCGACTTTCGCAGACATCCCGGCTGACAAACACGGACTCATCTCCAAGCGCACCGCGACGCTGGACGGTGTCGAGGTGACGCAGGTGACCTTCGACATCGGGGCGAAGTGGTCGAACGACCTCAAGGGATACGCGGGCACGGACGACTGCGTCCTGCCGCACGTCGCGCTGGTGACCGCGGGCACGCTCGCTGTCGAAATGTCTGACGGCGAGAGCGAGGAGTTCTCCGCCGGAGACGTCATGCTCCTTCCCCCGGGTCACGACGCCTGGAGCGTGGGCGACGTCGCGTGCACCTTCGTCGAGTTCTCGCGCGGCAACGACTACTACGCGGGCGGATCCGCAGAGTGATCAGCAAGGAAGATGCCGGCTGCATCGTCGATGAGCGCCGGCGCAAGCAACGGCTCTCCTGGAAGGACCTCGCCGGACACCTCGACCGTTCACCGGTATGGATCGCCGCCGCTGCGCTGGGGATGCATCCGATCCCGGAACGCGAGGCAGAACAGCTGAGAGACGCGCTGGGGCTGGAAGACGAGATCGTCGACGCACTCGTGCGGCAGCCCACGAGGTCCCCGAGTCGCGATATCTCCAACGATCCGACCATCTACCGGTTCCACGAGCTGGTTCAGGTGTACGGACGGGCTCTCAAATCGCTCATTCACGACGAGTTCGGCGATGGGATCATGAGCGCGATCAACTGTAGCGTCAACCTCGAACGGGCTCCGCATCCCGACGGAGACCGTGTCGTCGTCACGATCGACGGGAAGTTCCTGCCCTACGCATGGACATCATCGGCATAGCACGACCCGCAGAGGCCGTAGCGCGGTGACCTGCGGTCTCGCGAATCACCTTTCGGGCGCGTTCGGCAGCATTCGTCGCAGAACGCGTTTCACCAGTATCTCGATCGTGTCTGCATATGTCGGAGCCGCCGTCTCTCGCGGGCGATCTCGCAGCATCAGTCGGGACTGACCATGCTGGGGTTTGTTCGCGGCGTGTCGATGGACGTCTGTCCGCGCTCCACGACTTTGAGACTGCAGGCAGTGCCTATGGACCCTCGGCATCGGAGAGGCCGACGGGCGCGTTCGGTTCGGCTCCGATTGCTGGTTCTAGACCTGTTGCTCCCTACGCAGTCAGGAGCGGGCGGAGCGGGGTGAACAAGCAATGCCCATTCGCTGCGCACCATTAGTGCACTTGATGTAACTGATGCAGTGTATGCATTAATTGGTAGATGACGATCATTGTGCATGGCGCTACTGGCGCTCAAGGTTCCCCTGTTCTTGCTGCTCTGCGTGCTGCAGGGCACAGTCCGACGGCTGCGGTTCGAGACACGGCAAATGTGGCGGGGGCGGCGGTCTCCATCGATAACGCTTCTGTCGATTCGCTCGTGCGGGCCTATACGGGTGCTGACGCGGTGTTCGTGCACCTGCCGCTCGCCAGTCCCGACCGGCAGGGCTCTTACGCGCGGGTGATCGGGGAAGCCGTCGCGATGGCTCGCCCCGGCCGAGTCGTGTTCTCGACAAGCGGTTATCCCACTGTGCTCCCCGACGGGGCGTTGACGGCGCATGGCGTGTTGGCGGAGTCTCTGGCAGCGTCCGGTATCTCGTATGCGGTCATCGCGCCCCGCATCTTCCTGGAGAATCTCCTGCTTCCCGTCACGCTCGGCCCGGCGCGTGAAAACGGAACGCTGCGCTACCCGATCCGCGATGACTACCCGGTGTCGTGGGTCTCGCATCTCGATATGGCTGATATCGCGGTCGCGCTGCTGACGGACGACTCCGTGACGGGTGTCGTTACTGCGGGGGCGCTTCCTCCGCTGTTCGGTGACATTCTCGCGGAGGGTTTTGCCCTGTACTTCGGTAAGCCTGTTGTGTTCGAGGCGCAGGAGCCCGAGGCGTACGGCGAACTGATTATCCCCATGTTTGGTGCGGATGCGGCACGGCCCGTGGTGGACTCGTACCACTTCCGGTGGACCCAGCCCGGAGAAGTGATCGACGAGGAGCGCTCGGCGCAGAAGCTCCTCGGAATCACTCCGCGCACCGTTGAAGCCTGGTTGCGCGACCTCGCCGTCTGATCGCGCTCTAGGACAGGTGACCGTATTGCCACTACGTGTTGTCGAGTTATTTCGAATCGCAATTGAATAGACAGCGGCGGGCCATGGTCGTCACCAGGGCCCGCCGTTGTCATCGTTGTGCGATCCATCGCGCTCACCGCGCTGCAACTCGTGATCATGCCGGTGTTCAAACTGATGTTCAGCGGAACCACGCTCGTCGACGTCGACTTCCAGGCCGTCCCCGTGGGCGATGTCTTCGTCTTCGACTACACGGCCGGCGCCCTGCCCGAGGGCTGAGGTGGGCTCGCGTCCTTCCTCGCCGTGCAGATCACGCTGCTCATCGCGACCGTGATCAATTTCTTCCTGCAGCGCAACGTCACCTCCAAGTCCAACACCAACGTGTGGCGCGCGGCCGCCTGGTACACCGTGGCCTACGTCGTGCTCACCTTCGGCGCCGCGGCCCTCCAGGCCCTCTACAAGACGCCGATCTACGAGCTGCTGATGATTACGTGGCGGATGGGCGCCACCGGTGAGGCGGTCGCCGACGTCGTCACGATGCTCATCAACGCGCTCATTTCGTGCGCCGTGTTCTTCCCGATCTTCAAGATCATCTTCCGGCGCGAGGTCGTCGTCGTGGACTCTCATCGTGCGATAGCTTCGGAGCTATCTGGACTCCAGAAAAGGTGGCCAAGATCGGGCTGGCAGTATTGCATCGACAAGGATGAGAGAACGTAGAAGTGCAGGACACCTTTCAATCCCAACGGCTCTTGCTTACCCGCGCATGATGCCTGATAGAGATGATCATGAAACCACGCCAGGAGATACCGCGAGGGTAGTCGCCGATGCAGAGTTTCTTCTCAAGCGCGGGCGGCGTCTACTCGCAGCAGAAACGATGTTGATAGCGGGCGATCCCAATGTAGGTGTCGTCTTGGCGGGCGAGCATCTTGCGCGGTGGTTTGCGGCCAGAAGAAGCGTACTCGCCTGGATGTTCACACGAAGCAAGGTGCGTTGAGCGCCGCGGGAGTACCTGGAGATATCGTCCCAAGATTTGCAGACTCGCGTGGCGTTCGGCTGCCTTGCGTCAATGACGATCTTCCCAAGTGAGGCGACGAGGGAAGAGCGAGTAATTGTGCAGTTGGGCTCTCGGGGGCACAGGTCGCTGCGGTGCTGGCGGGTGTCTGTCGGTTGCGAGCGAAGATAGGACGGCTGAGGGCGATGCGTCGATAATTCATGTGATGAATGAGATCGGAGTCGCGGAGGCTGCGCTACCGGGCAGCATCGTCGTCGCAACATTGGTGTCGCCGTCTGGGGCACTCTTCGGCGCGATCGGCGGCAGTTTCCTCCGATCTGACCCTGTTCCTGATCGCCGTCGCGATCACCGGGGCCGGGATCGATACGTGCGCTTCGCCGTCGACCTCGCCCTAGTCGCGGGCATCCTCTCCGGTTGCTATCTCGGCGACGACGCCGTATCTCTCACCACTGGCGGCCGCGACTACTGCCGGGGGAGTCAAGAGTGAGCGGAGAGCCAGGCCAGATGGTCGGCAGAGGCCTCCCGATTCATGATCGGCCTCGATCGCGTCAACGAGTCCTCGTCGTAGGCGGCGCGGGCCGACTCGACCTCGACGATGTGGTTCTCTGCCCATCGGCCGAGCGCTGTGAGCGGCTCTCGCAGCGTCTGCCCGAGGGGTGTGAGCTCGTACTCGACCCGTGGGGGCATCTGGTCGTAGGCGGTGCGGGAGACGATCCCGTCGCGCTCGAGGTCGCGCAGCGTCTCGGCGAGGACCTTCCCGCTGATCCCGTCCACGGCCTTCCGGATCTCCCCGAACCGCAGGCGGCCCTCGCTTAGCGCGATCAGCGTCATCGCGGTCCACTTGTTCGCGATCCGCGCCAGCGAGGTGCGCGAGGGACACGTCGCGACCATCACGTTCCACGGCGGCTGCTCGTCCATGTCTCCCCTTCGCACCAGTTACGTTGAGGTAACAGGTTACAGATCGTTACCATCAGTGTATCCACGATCCGCACGATGAAGGAGATCCCATGACCGAGAACCAGACCGCCCCCGCCGATGTCGCGGCTACCTACTTCGATGCCCTTGGCGGCGGCGACGTCCCCACCGCCATGGCCCAGCTGAGCCCGGAGGTGGTGTGGCACCAGCCCGGGGCCAACCAGTTCTCCGGGGACCACGTCGGCGTCGAGGGCGTCGGCGCGCTGCTCGGCGGGATGATGGAGGCCAGCGAAGGCAGCTTCCAGCTCGCCGTGACCGGCCCTGCGATGGTCAACGGCGAACTCGTCGCCGTCCCCGTCCGCTTCACCGGCACGCGCTCCGGCGCATCGATGGACATGGCGGGCGTGGACCTGCTGACCGTCCGCGACGGCAAGATCGTCGCCGTGCACCTGTTCTCCGAGGACAGCGCGGCGGAGGACGTCTTCTGGGGCCGCGGCTGATCGCGCCCGGCTGACGAGAGAGCAGCCCCGCGACCTCATGGTCGCGGGGCTGCTCTCTCGTTTCGCGCGACCCGTCCCGGGCGCGTCACTCACCACCCGAGCGAAATGACCACCGATCAACGATGGTCAGTCGCCTCGCTACTGCCGTACGAGCTCTGTGGTCGCCTCGATGCCGGCGTTCAGCGATCGCTTCACGGTGCACAGCTTGTCGATGACCCGTGCCGCGCTCGAGACCAGCTTGTCGTGGTCGCCGGGATCGAGCTCTTTGGAGTCCACCGCGATCTTCGTGACGAGCTTCTCCACCCGGTTCTGTTCCGCGTCGTAGACCGCGCCGACGGTCGTGACCGCATCGAAGTCCTCGCCGAGTCGGCTCACCAGCTGGGCCTCGGCGGAGAGAGACGCGCAGCCGGCCAGCGCGGCCTGCAGCAGCTCTACGGGCGAGAACGCGCCGGCTGCACCGGGCATGCCGATCTGCAGCTCGGCACCGGCGCTGTTGCGAACGGTGTAGGTGCCGGCTGCGGTGCGCTGAGCGACGAGCTCGGGAATGGGTGCATGTCCTGCCATGATCAGTATCTCCTTGTTCAGACGGCGCTGCGGCCCTGGGCGGCGGACGTCGGCAGGTCGCTCTTGGTCAGCGCCTCGCCGGCCTGCAGCGCGGCGGTCCACTGTGCGGTGTCGACGACGGCGGCCCAGTTCGAGTGCAGGAGCGTCATGAGGGTCTCGTGGACCTGCTGGGCGGAGGCGCGTCCGGCCTCGTTGGCCAGATCGACCGCGCCGGTCGCGTCTGAGAGGACCTCGACGGCGAAGCCCAGCGGCTCGGCGGCGGCCGCGGAGGCGATCACGCAGTTGTTGGTCATGTAGCCGACCAGGGTGATGGTGTCGACGCCCTGCCCGCGCAGCCAGTCCTCGAGATCGGTGTCGGCGAAGACGCTCGAGAACTGCTTGGTCACGCGGTGCGAGGCGCGCTCCTCGTGCGCGGCGACCGCGGGGTGGTTGTCCCAGGTCGGCGATCCGGCGGCGAAGACCGGGGCCTCGGCGGGCAGCTCGTGCTGCACCAGCACGACGGGGATCTCGGCCCGTTCGGCGGCCTGGACCGCGTCATCGATGCGGGCGATCGAGGCGTCGCGGTCGGGGTGCTGGACCGGGAGGAGTCCCTCGAAGTACTCCTGCTGGGCGTCGATGACGACGAGGGCGCGGCGGGGTGCGGTCATGGTTCTCTCCTGGAAGTGATGAAGGGGACTCTGGCGTGGCTGGTTGACGGTCACGCAAAGGCAGACCGACCGGTCTGCCTGCCTCCTCAGGGTAGACCGCTCGGTCTGGTATGGTCAAACTATGACGACCGGGCACGACCTCGCAGTGCAGAGCGGGCCGTCCGCGCACGAGCGGATCCTCGATGCCGCCACGCGGCTCTTCTCTGAGTACGGGGTCCGCGCGGTGGGCGTGGCCCGGGTGATCTCGGAGGCCGGGGTGGCCAAAGCCACCCTGTACGCGCACTTCCCGTCGAAGGGTGACCTCGTGCAGGCCTATCTGGCCCGCCAGGCCGATCGCGCGGAGCAGGAGATCGACGCACTCGAACAAGAGGGCGTCGGAGGGGTGCAGCTGATCCGGGCGGTCTTCGACCTGGCGGCAAGAGCGGCAGCTCAGGATGGCTATGCGGGGTGCTGCTTCATCGCGGCAACGGCTGAGCACCTCGAGGACGCGGCCGGGGTCGCCCAGGTGCTGGCCGATCAGCGCGCCTCGCTGCGGGGCAGGTTCGTGCGCTGTCTCGACGGCGACGATCCGCACCGCCGGGACCGGACGGCCCGGCAGCTCGTGGCGCTCCTCGACGGCGCGAAAGTGGCCTCGCTCGAGGACGGGGCCGCCGCCTTCGACGCTGTGGTGCCGCTGATCGACGTCCTGGTGGCTCCCTCCCAGACCAGGGCTGTCGGGGGACGAACTCAGTCCTGATCGCGCAGCTGCTCGGGGCCTAGAGCAGTGCCGTGAACGTGGCCAGAACGTCGCGACCAGCCCGCCGTCCCGTGCTCTTCGTCGTGGCCGGGGTCTGCAAGATCGTGGGTGCTCTGGCGGTCCTGAAGGTCGAAGGCGTGCGATGGCCCCGCGTCCGGTCCCGCTTGTGCCGGACGCACCCCGAACCACCATGGAAGCAACCGATCGAGAAGGAGAAGCAATGCACGACCATAACGAGGAAGCGAAGTTCATGGCGGACATCAAGGACGCTGCGCCGGAGATGGTCTCGGCCTTCTTCGGCTTCGACAAGGCCGTCTTCAAGAAGGACACCGGGAACCTCGGCCTCGCCACCCGCGAACTGATCGCAGTCGGGGTCGCAGTGACCACCCAGTGCCCGTTCTGCATCGAGGACCACGCGAAGCGTGCGATCAAGGCCGGCGCGTCCAAGGCCGACGTCGCCGAGGCCGTCATGGTCGCCGCCGCCCTCCGCGCCGGGGGAGGAGTCACCCACGGCTGGAAGGCCATGAAGGCCATCGCCGAGGACGAGTGACCTGCCCTCGACCTCATCCAGGCGGACGGCAGGACGGAGCTCCTCACGCTGCGCCCTGCCGTCAGCTTCGTCGTCTCAGGCCAGTTGCAGGAAGAGCTTCTCGAGCTCGTCAGCTGAAAGGGCCTGATCGTCGTCGGGGTCGCTCAGGCATTCCTTGAGCGCGGTCGAGATCACGAGGAACCCCGCGCGGTCGAGCGCCTTGGACACGGCGGCGAGCTGCTGGACGACGTCTCGGCAGGGCGCGCCGGTCTCTACGGCGGCAGTGACCGCCGTCAGCTGTCCCTGCGCCCTTCGGAGGCGATTGACGATCTTGCGCTGAGCGGCCTCGTCGTGGGCCGGCGAGGGGGCGGCGTCTGCCATGGCTGTCCTTCTTCCGTCGTCGAGTTGACTCCCACGATACCCCAGGGAGTATGGTTGGCATACCCCCTGGAGTATATGGACGAGGAGTCATCGATGTGCCGAGCAGTGAGGTGCCGCGTGTGCGGCAAGACGACATGGGCCGGATGCGGCCAGCATGTCCAGCAGGTCAAGCAGACGGTGCCGTCTGCGCAGTGGTGCGGCGGTTCGCACACCGCGGCGCAGCGAGAGGCTGCTGACGCGGGGCGCGGAGGGTTCCTCGCCCGCCTGTTCGGACGGAGGGGCTGACATGTGTCAGCGTGTGACATGCTCCCGCTGCGGCAAGCCGACCTGGGACGGCTGCGGGCAGCACATCGAGCAGGCGCTCGGCGACGTGCCGGTCCGCGACCGCTGCTCCTGCACGACGGGATCTGAGCGATGACCCCGAGGATCGTGGTCATCGGGGGAGTGGCGGGCGGGATGTCCGCCGCCACGCGCCTGCGCAGACTCATGGAGGACGCTCAGATCGTGGTGATCGAGCGCGGAACGGAGGTCTCCTACGCGAACTGCGGCTTGCCCTACTACGTCGGCGGCACGATCGCTGATCGCTCTTCCCTGCTGCTTCAGACCCCCGAGTCGCTGCACCGCCGGTTCCGACTCGACGTCCGGGTGCGCCACGAGGCGACGCGCATCGACACCGCGGCCCGGATCGTCGAGGTGGTCGACCTGAGCACCGGGGCGTCGACCACGGAGCCCTACGACCACCTCGTCCTGGCCCCCGGCGCGCGCCCGCGACCCCTCCGCGAGGACCCCGGGATGCCGGTCATGACGCTGCGCACGGTGCCCGACGCCGACGCGATCCACGGCGCGGTGCAGACGCCCGGCACCCCCGTCGTCGTGGTCGGAGCCGGTTACACGGGGCTGGAGGCGGTCGAGAACCTCGTCGCCCGCGGAGCCCAGGTGACGCTCGTCCAGAGAGGCGGTCAGGTGCTGTCGCCGCTGGACTCGGAGATGGCATCGCCGCTGGCAGAGGAGATCTGCGCGCACGACGTCGACCTGCGTCTGGGCACGCAGATCGACCGCATCGAGCGCGACGCCGTGGTGCTGAGCGACGGCTCCCGCATCCCCGCCGCGTTCGTCGTCGACGCCGCCGGCGTCGTCCCCGAGACTGCTCTTGCCGCCGATGCGGGCCTGTGCATCGGGGAGAGCGGCGGCATCTGGGTCGACAGCGCCAACCGCACCAGCGACCCGCACGTCTTCGCCGTCGGCGACGGCGTCGAGAAGCAGGACCTCGTCGGCGGCGATGCCGCGCTGGTGACGATGGCGGGACTGGCGAATCGGCATGGGCGAATGGTCGCCGACGTCATCGCCGGACGAGACGCCGCAGCGCGCCCGGCGCTCGGCACCGGAGTGGTGGGCGTCTTCGACCTGGTGGCCGCGAAGGTGGGCTGGAGCGAGAAGGCTCTGCGCGCCGCGGGCCGCCCGCACTATCAGGTGCACGTGCATCCGAGCTCGCATGCGGGATACTACCCCGGCGCGGAGGTGCTCTCGATCAAGCTCCTCGCCGACCCGGAGACGGACAGGATCCTGGGGGCGCAGATCGTCGGCCGCGACGGCGTGGACAAGCGCATCGACGTCATCGCCACCGCGATGCACGCAGGCCTGACCGCGGCCGAACTCGCACATCTCGAGCTCGCCTACGCGCCCCAGTTCGGATCCGCGAAGGACGCCGTGAACATCGCCGGATACGCCGCCGAGAACACACGCAACGGGACGACCCCCACGGTCCAGTGGCACGAGCTCGAACAGGCGCGCGCCGCTGGCGCATCGCTCATCGATGTCCGCTCGCGCGACGAGCACGCCGCCGGGAGCATCCCCGGGGCGGTCAACGTCCCGCTCGACGACCTGCGCGAGCGCCTCGCAGAGCTGCCGCCCGGAGAACTCGTCGTGCACTGCCAGGTCGGCCTGCGTGGCCACATCGCCACCCGCCTCCTCACACAACGAGGGCGCTCGGTCCGCAACCTCGACGGCGGGTACCGCACGTGGCTCGCCGGTCAGCGTGCTTCAGGAGAGGGCCTGCCGGCGCGGCCATAGAGGAATGCCGTGGCGACCGTGGTCTGGTTCCGAGGAGCTTCGTCGATCAGGAGCCGGCGATCGCCTGTGAGCGGCCGCTGTCGACATCCTCGGCGAGGTCGAAGACGCTCGCGGGCAGGGTCATGGCCCAGGCGTTCATCGCTTCCAGGACGGAGCGGAGATCCTGCCCAGCGGGCGTCAGCTCGTAGACGACTCGGGGCGGGATCTCGGGGTACGCGGTGCGGGTGACCAGGCCGTGCTTCTCGAACGTGCGGAGCCGACTGGTCAGCGTGTGCGCGCTGATCCGGGGCAGCGCCTCTGCCAATTCGTTGAACCGGTGCGGTCCCTTGAGCAGCTCGCGCACGATGAGCGTGGCCCATGGCCCGTCGAGCAGGGACAGGAAGCGGGCCACGCCGCACTCCTGCAGGTCGCAGTGGTCAAATCTCACATGTCCACGATAGGCCATTACTGCACTTGATGTAACTGATGCATCATATGCAGTAATGGAGTCATGACATACATCATCCATGGCGCGACCGGCGCTCAAGGCTCTCCCGTACTCACTGCTCTCACCTCCGCTGGACTCGACGCCGTCGCCGCGGTCCGAGACATCACGAAGGTCGACGGCGCGGCGATCGCCATCGACAACTCCTCGGTCGACTCGCTCGCTGACGCATATCGCGGGGCGGAGGGGGTGTTCGTGCACCTGCCCCTGGGACGTCCCGAGGACCAGCTGGCCTTCGCGCGCACCATCGCCGAGGCGGTTCGTCGGGCGACGCCGGCTCGCGTCGTCTTCTCCACCAGCGGCTACCCTCTCGACCCCACCGGCGAAGGGACGGGCGCTGTGGACGTGCTCGCCCGTGAACTGGCCTCCTCGGGGGTGTCCTACGCGATCGTCGAGCCGCGGCTCTTCCTCGAGAACCTGCTCCTGCCGGTAACGCTGGGACCCACGCGGGCCGAGGGCGCACTGCGCTACCCGATCCGCCCGGACTACGCAGTCTCGTGGATCTCCCACCTGGACGTCGCCGACGTCGTCTCCCGTCTGCTGACGGACCACTCGGTCACCGGAATCGTCTCCGTCGGTGCGCTTCCCGGCATGACCGGCGCGGACCTCGCCGCCGGCTTCGCTCGATACCTCGGGCAGGACGTGCGCTTCGAGGCGATCAGCCCCGCACGGTACGGGGAGCTGATCACCCCTCTGTTCGGCGATGACGCGGTCGCACCGGTGGTCGCCTCCTACGAGCATCGCCGGCATCAGCCCGGGGAGCTCATTCCCGAGGCGCGCTCGGCGCAGGCGCTGCTCGGCCTCAGCCCGCGCAGCGTCGAGCAGTGGCTGCGGGATCTCGGAGCCTGATCATCGGCGACGCGACCCCACGGCCCGGTCACGGTCGTGGGGTCGCGGCGAGGTACCGTCCCGTGACGCTCTCGGCAGACGCTGCGATGGCCTCGGGCGTGCCGGTGGCGATGATGCGTCCGCCGTCCGCGCCCCCTCCGGGGCCGAGGTCGATCACATGGTCGGCGTTGGCGATCATGTCCAGGTCGTGCTCGATGACGATCACGGTCGCCCCTGTCGCCAGCAACCGGTCCAGCACGCCCAGGAGCGTGCGGATGTCCAGAGGGTGCAGGCCGACGGAGGGCTCGTCGAACACGAACACCGTGCCGGTGTGCGTGCGGCCGAGCTCGGCTGCGAGCTTGAGTCGCTGAGCCTCTCCGCCGGACAGAGCGGGGGTGTCCTCGCCGAGGGTCAGGTAGCCCAGGCCGAGATCGATCAGCGTCGACAGCTTCTTGCGCACCCTCGTCCGCTCGCCGAGCAGCGGCGCAGCATCGGCGACGGTGGTGCCGAGCAGCTCGGGCAGGGACCAATGCCCGTCGCTCGTGGGAAGCCGATGCTCGGAAGCGGCGGGGCTGTAGCGGGTGCCGCCGCAGTCGGGGCACGGGATGTCGACGTCGGGGAGGAACTGCACATCCAGGACGACCTGGCCGGTGCCCTCGCACCTCGGGCAGCGCAGCGACCCGGTGTTATAGGAGAAATCCCCGGCCTTCAGACCGGCGTCCTTCGCGGACGGGAGACCGGCATAGGCACGGCGCAGGTCGTCGAGTACCCCGCTGTAGGTCGCGACGGTGGAGCGCACGTTCGTGCCGATCGGAGTCGCGTCGACCACGTCCGCCCGGGTAACCCCTGCCGCGTCGAGCGAGAGCACGTGCCCGGGGAGCGGAACACCGTCGTGGGCGGCGGCGAGGGCGGGCACGAGGCTCTCGAGCACAAGGGTCGTCTTCCCCGACCCGGACATCCCGGTCACGGCAGTGAGCCGGCCCTTCGGGAACTCGGCCTCGAGCGCGTGGACGGTGTGGATCGGGGCGGTCTTCACGCGGATCGCCCCGCGGGAGAACACCGTGGCTTCGCTCGCGCGGTCGCGGACGACCACCGTCTCGCTGCCGGCCAGGAACGGCCCGATGAGCGAGACTGGACTCTCCCGGACGGCGTCGATCGTCCCCTCGGCGAGGACCGTTCCCCCGGAGGATCCAGAACCGGGGCCGATCTCGATCATCCAGTCCGCCTCGCGCAGGACCTGCACGTCGTGATCGACGAGCACAACGGAGTTCCCGCCGTCGAGGAGATCCCGCATAACGCCGATCAGGCCCTCGATGTTCGACGGGTGCAGCCCGATCGACGGCTCGTCAAGCACGTAGAGCACGCCGGTGGTCTCATTGCGGACCGCCCGTGCAAGCTGCACGCGCTGCCGCTCCCCGGTCGACAGGGTGGAGCTGGCACGGTCGAGCATGAGGTAGCCCAGGCCCAGCTCGATCAGCCGGCGGCCCATGTCGGTGAACTGCCCAGCGATCATCTCCGCCATGGGGCGCATGTCCGCAGGCAGCGTGGCCGGAACCGTCGGCACCCAGGCCATCGTCTCCGCGAGAGTGAGGGCAGCAGCCTCGGCGAGATCCTTCCCGTCCACCTGCGTTCCCCGCGCGGCTTCGGACAGCCGGCTGCCGTGACAGGTCGGGCAGGTGTGCGCGGTGATGAACCGCTGCACGCGGGCCAGGCCCTTCTCGCTGGTGGCATTGTTCAGCGCCTCCCGGACGGCCTGTCGGGCGCTACGGTAGGTGAAGTTCAGCTCGAACAGCTTCCCGGTCTTCGAGGGCACCTCGATCTCGCGCTTCTCCGCGGGACCGTCGAGCACGATCTCCCGCTCCTGCGGGGTGAGCTCGGCGTAAGGGACGTCGATGCGGACACCGAGCGCGGCAGCGACCTGCGGCATCACCGAGAGCCCGAACATCCCCCACGGGGCGACCGCGCCCTCGGCGATCGACCGCGACGGGTCAGGGATCAGCGTCGCATCGTCGATGTCGCGCACAGTGCCCGTCCCCGCGCAGGTCGGGCACGCCCCATCCGAGTTGAACGCCAGCGACTCCGCACCCGGCGGGTAGAACTCCGCTGCGCACACTGGGCAGATCAGGTCCTTGTTCGCCGCGACGTCGATCGTCGGGGATAGCCGGTGACCGTTCGGGCACAGGTGCGAGCCGAGGCGCGAGAACATCACCCGCAGTACGTTCAGCAGCTCCGTCGACGTCCCGAAGGTCGACCGCACACCGGGCACACTCGGCCTCTGCCGTAAAGCCAATGCCGCCGGGACGTGCCGCACTGAGTCGACGCTCGCGCGAGCCGTGTGGGACATGCGCCGGCGAGTGTAGGTCGACAGCGCCTCGATGTACCGCCGAGACCCCTCCGCGTAGAGAACCCCCATCGCCAGCGACGACTTCCCTGACCCGGACACCCCCGCGATCGCGACCAGCTGCCGCAGCGGGACATCGACATCGATGCCGCGCAGGTTGTGAACCCGAGCGCCCCTCACCTCGGTCACCAAAGGAGCTCCCTCTCCAGGGCCCTCGAAGTGTTCGCTGCCCATTAGACCTCCATGCGGCTCGTTCACGACTTGTTCCATCGATCTATCTTCCATGTCAACTATATCCGGTATGCTGATGCCCCCGCCGCGCGACCGTGCAGCGGGTCGTCGAGCCCCCGGTCAGGGGGAGTGGGGAGTGGGTCATGAGTGCCCCGGCTATCGGTTCAGTGTCCTGGTTCGAGATCGGAAGTAACAAGCCTGAAGAGGTGAAGAAGTTCTACACCGAGCTGTTCGGATGGCAATTCAAGCTCAACACCGACCTCGAGGGCGTCGACTACCACGCCGCGATCACCCCGGGCTCGCCCGGCCCGACCGGCGGGATCTTCGACCACGCCGGCAGGTTCGAGGACTACGCCGTCTTCTACGTCCTCGTCGAGGACATCCCGGCCACCCTGGAGAAGGCCACAGCCCTCGGCGCGGAGGTCACGATGGAGCCGGTCATCGACGCGTCTGGAGTCAGCTTTGCGCGCCTGCGCGACGCGAACGGTCATCACTTCGGCGTGTACTCCATGCCCGCGCCCGCCGCTTGAGCTGGATTGCCAGGTGGCGGGAGGCGTCGCTGATCTCCGAGGTCTTCCGCCCCGCGTGCGGTTCACCGCAGACTGTCAAGCGGTCTTGCGGCGTTCGCCTGCGGTCGCGGACCGCAGGAGCCGCAGCCCGGTCGCCATCCGGTCCAGCTCGGCCGGGCCCAGGACAGAGGAGAAGCGGTGGGCGAGTTCGTCCTCGAACGCCGGGGCGGCCTCGTCCACCTTCGTCTTCCCAGCGGGCGTCAACACGATCAGCGTGGACCGGCGATCGTGCGGGTTGGGGACCCGTCGGCAGTACCCGGCCTTCTCGATCCGGTCGATGACCTTGCTGGCCCCACCCACGGTGATCACGAACTCCTCCGCCACGTCCTGGACACGCTGCCCCTCGCGATAGCGCAGGAGCTGCATAATCTCGAACCACGTGAGCGGCAGATCGCAGTCCAAGCGCAGCCGCGCGTCGACCGCCGCCCACAGCTCAGTCTCGAACCGCACCAGATCGTGGTAGAGCATGCGCACGTCGGTCATCCCTCACCTCACCTGCCTGCGTCGACGCCGCAGTCCGACACGAACCGTACATCGTTTCCATGGAACTATCTGCAAGCACCGTATTCTACTCCCGAAGGAGAATCTCATGACCACCCAGCCCGCCGCGATCGACGTCCCCGTCCGCGTGCTCAGCGGCCCGACCGTGCTGATCGAGTACGCCGGCCTGCGGTTCCTCACAGACCCCACCTTCGACCCGCCGGGGGAGTACCCCGTCATGCCCGGTTACGCCATGACCAAGACCACCGGGTCCCCGCTCAGCCCGGACGATGTGGGCCACATCGACGCGGTGCTGCTCTCTCACGACGAGCACGATGACAACCTCGATCGCGCCGGCCGCGCCTTCTTGCCCCGCGTCCCCGTCGTCTACACCACCGTCTCCGGCGCGGGACGTCTAGGCAGCAACGCCCACGGCCTCGCGTTCTGGGAAAAGGCCAACCTCACCGCCCCAGACGGCACCGAGGTGACGATTACCGGGCTGCCCGCACGCCATGGCCCCGAGGGCAGCGAACCTGTCTCCGGAGACGTCATCGGATTCCTCCTCACCGCCGACGGGCACCCGAGCGTCTATATCAGTGGCGACAACGCATCGCTGGACTACGTCCAGCAGATCGCGGACCTGTGCGCGCCCATCGACACGGCGATCCTGTTCCTCGGCGGAGTACGTCACAAGCCCATGCTCGACGCGCAGCTCGTGACCCTCGACAACACCCAAGCGACGTGGGTGGCACGCGCGTTGGACGCTCGACGTGTCATCCCCGCACACTTTGAAGGCTGGGCGCACTTCCAGGGAACCCGGGACGACCTCGCCGAGGCGTTCAATGCTGCGGGCCTCTCCGACAGACTCGTGTACGCGTAGCCGATCGATGCGCGCCGCCACTCTCACGCCAGACATGGAAGATGCGGGAGATGGCCAGCTGCCATCAAGCACGAGCGACGTCCCCCGTCTGTCCCTCCAGGGCGTCCCCTGACGGTTGCTCCCGAACACACGACGGGCGAGAGCGAAGACGGCTGCGTAGGCGACCATCTTCGTCATCCTTGCCTTGGTCCTCGTTCCCTCGTTCCGAGGTGTGAAGGGAACACAGACTATGGTCTCGTCGGCCACATCGTGCTCGATGCCGCGATGATCTGGACGCTCGCTGCAATGCTGCTCCTCCTGGCGGGATGGAGATGTCGGGACGCCGACGGCGCTCATTCCGGGCATTGCGGCGGTGGAGGACCCATGATCGAGTCGACGCCGGCATGGGTGGATGTCGTGAACGCCGTCTTCATCACGCTGTGCGTCGAGGCCACCGTCTGCTGGATCTGGCGCCTGTTCCGTTCGACGCATCACCGCATCCACTCCTTCTGCCATATCGCCATGGCTGCGGGCATGGGATGGATGCTGATGCTGATGCTGATGAACGGCTGGCCCGTCGAGCCGACGGAGAGACTTCTCGGAGAATATCAAGGCTGACAACCCCGCACGTGCTCTGGTCCGCAAGACTGGTGTGATGCACGATATGTTCGTCCGGCCTTCTGGTGCCGCAGGGGAGAGAGGCCTGCGCACCATGGCGCAAGCAGGTCGCGGAATGGCGTTAGAGGCGGTGGCGCTCCTGGGAATCGACGCCCCACGGGCACGCATGCTGGAGATCGGGTTCGGTCCAGGCGTCGGGCTCGAGGTGCTGCTCAACTCCTTCTCCCAGGGTGAGGTCGTCGGAGTAGATCCCTCGGAGGCGAGTCATCGGCATGCCGCGACACGGAACGCCGCAGCCATCGCGCGCGGACGCCTGCACCTGCTCTCGGGCACGGCCGAGGCGCTTCCGTTGCCGGATGAGCAATTCGATGGTGCGATCTTCGTCGACAACCTGCACTTCTGGCCGGACCCCCGCGCGGGTCTGGCTGAGGTGAGACGCGTGCTGCGGGACGGCGCTCCTGTCGTCTGTGCCTTCACGCCGCCGTCCGGGGGGCCTCCGGCACGTCTGCGTCGACTGTTCGAGACTGCCGGGTTCAGTGAGATCACGGAACCGAGATCCGTTCACGGCTCGTTGCTACGTGCTATTCATCGTGTGCTCCCGGAGGACAGAATGCCCCAACCGGGTGATGTCCGGCAGGCGCCGGATCACTTAGCGTGAGCGCCACAAGCGGCGGAATCGACTGTGTGGCTCGGGCGGGGTGCATTCCACGGGTCATGGATACAGCTCCTTCACGGACGGCCTGACGATCAGCGTCGGTCGCCTCGATTTGGTGGAGCTCGACTCGGGCGTCGCCTGATCACCGTCGGGGCCGGAGTTCGATGGTCGAGGGTCCTCGAGGCCGCGGCGCCGCACGGCTGGCCCCTCCCGCCGGCTCGTCGACGGATGTTGGGTACTCCCTGGGTGGCGGTCTCTCCATCATGGGGCGGGCTTTCGGCATGGCGTCGGTCAGGTGCATGCACTGCAGGTCGTGACGGTGGGTGGCGTGGGTGCGCGATGTCGACGTTCATCAAGAATCTGGCCTCTTCTGGGGCCTGCGAGGCGCAGGAGGCAACCTCGACGTCGTTACGCGCATCACGGGCGAACTGGTGCCGGTGACCGAGCTCCTCGGGGGGTCTAGTTCGACGGAGCACACATGCGCGAGACCTTACTCGCGTACGGAGAGTGGACGCAGACGATTCCCGATGAGATGTACACATCTCTCGCGATGATCTGGATGCCGTTCAGTCCCGCGGTGCCCGAACCGCTGCGCGGAAACGTGATCGCCCACCGGCTTGTCTGCCATCTGCGGGGAGCCGGTCGGGGGGGGGGGGGGACTGGATGCTCGAGTCTATGCGAGCGGTTGCGCCCACGCTGATCGATCGCGTGGGCATGATGCTCGCGGCCGATCTCAACTCGATCCACAGCGATCCGCCGGAGCCGGTCCCCTTCCACTTTCGCAAGTACCTGAACATCCGAGCTTCGTCGTCGGCCGAGACGCGGCCTTCAACCGGCATGTGGTGGGGCTGGATCTGCCCGAGATATCTCAGGCTGTGCATGCCGTCGTGGATGAGGCGATCCTCGCCATGGATCCGTGGGGCACCGGAGGCACGATTCTCAACGTGCACGGAGCGGTGAAGGACGAAGCGGACCGACGCCGAGCGTTCGACGACTCGACCTATGAGCGACTCGTGTCGCTCATCCGCGAATACGATTCGCAGGGTTTGCTCCGACACGGGCACAGCATCGCCCGCTCGGTGGGTTCAGCAGGCTGAGGCGTGGCCAGTCGGTTCCGTGGAATCGGAATCAGTGTCTCCTGATCCCTGAGCCGGTGAGGATGATCAGTACTAGCCTCAGAACGCGTCCTCGCTGATCGCCCCCTCGGAGATGAGGCGCACAGCGATGATCGTGCCGTCGCGAACGGTAAGCAGGTCGACGGCTGTCATGTCCATCGAGGCATTTGTGCGCGTGGCCGAGAAGGGGTGAGTACCCGGCTGGTGCCGGACGACGTCGGGGCTGAATTGCCTCTACAAGAGATGGGACTACCGCATCGGCTGTCTGCGGACGGATTCCTGGGTTCGCCCGCGGTCAGCCGCGTGCGGGGGACTCGCCGGGCGCGATGTCGAGCGCGGATTCGACGTGGTGCTCTAGCTCGCCCGGCAGATCGACTCCTCCCGGGTCCAGGAGAAGTTGGTATTGGAGGCCATCCCAGAGTGCAACGAGCCAGACCGCCTCAAGGTGCGGATCGTCAGCGCCGACGCCTGCGCGGGCGATGGCGCTTTCGAAGTAGTCGATCGTCCGAGCGTACCGATGAGCGAAGTACGCGTGAGCAGGGTGATCGGCATGCGTCGCCTCCGTCGAGAGAACGGCGTACATGTCAACCAGGCCGCGCTCCACGCTCAGGTCTCGACGAGCTTCATTGCCGAGTTCGCTGAGTTCTTGGCGGGGGGCGAGGATTTGATCCCCTCGGCGCGCGACGAGCTGTTCATCGCGTCGTCGAAGGACCTCCGCAAGGAGGCCGGCCTTGTCACCGAAATGATGCAGCAATGTTGAGGAAGAGATTCCCACTTCGGACGCCAGCTGGCGCACGGTTGTGCGGTGGTAGCCATTGCGGGCGAAGAGAACGGTTGCGTCCTCGATAATCTGGTGCCGCCGTGACTGACCGGGCGCATATCCGAAATCGGCGGGCACCAGCGTCGACAGCGGTAGCGCAGTCTTCTGAATGGGCGAGTCGACAGTTCTCAGGACGCGTGACTCCAGTCGGGCGCTGACGATTCGAGCAGGGTTCAGGGAGGGGAAATAGGACTGCATGACGATCAGTCCTTCCCATGCGGCCACGAGTGCGCTTGTGGTCAATCCGGCCGGGCGCCCGTATGCGGCCAGGATCCCCTCTGAGGATGTGAGCAACTGCTGGTGATGGCTGGCAGAGGTGCGCACCTCGAAGTTGTCAGTCAGTGCGACGCTGAGGAGCTGCACCGACATCTCGCGGTAGTCAGCGATATCGAGAAGCGATGACCACGACCGTGGGGTGGTGCCAAGTGCGGTCGACACTTCTGCGCAGAAATCTGCGCTGACGGCGCTGATGAGGGCGTCCTTCGTCGGAAAGTGGCCTTTAAGGCCGGGCCTGCTGATCCCGGTCTCGCTGGCGACGTCTTCAAGGGACGTTGAAGCGACACCTCGTGAGGCGATCAACGAACGAGCCGAGGAAATCGCGCGTGCTCTCGTCTGAGCGGTGGTCTCCGCGCGAGATCGACCAGGGAGGAAACGCGTCACCGGACAAGGATGTCACGAAACCATGAGTTACCTAACGTTCGAGATTCACTTACTGTTTGATCGATTTGTACGCTACCGTGTTTCCAGCCGCTGTTTCGCCATGAATGAGGAGTCGACGATGACAGAACCGTCCGCCAGTGCCGCCCCCACCCGATCACTACCAGCAGGGCCCGTCTCCGCGGCCTACCTGCCGACGCTAGGCCTCGCCAACTTCGGCGTGTACCTTGCTCTGCTGACGCCGGTGTTTGTGTCGTTGGCTTTCAAGCTGGAGCACATCACCGCGAATCGTGACGAGTCGGTGGCCGCACTCGGTCTCGTGATGGGTGTTGGCACTCTCTTCGCGATCATCTTCAACCCGCTCGTCGGCCGGCTTTCCGACCGCACTATGTCGCGATTCGGGATGCGACGCCCCTGGCTGATCGCGGGAGCTGTGGTCGGTTTCGCGGCTCTGGTTACTATCGGTCTGGCGAGCGAGGTGTGGATGGTGCTGCTGGGGTGGTGCGTCGCACAAGCGGCTCTAAACGGTACGTTAGCTGCGCTGAACGCGACGATCGCGGATCGGATGCCGGTGTGGAAGCGCGGGCTCGCGTCCGGAGTCATTGGCATCACGACCTCCCTCGGTATCCTGGGCGGGACGTTCGCCGTCAACTTCCTCGATTCGGACCTCTCGCGCTTCGCCGTGCCGGCACTCATCGGGCTGGTGCTGACCGTGCTCTTCGCTATGCTGCTGAAAGATGGCGTACGTCTCGCACCGCCCGCGACGGGGTACGGCTGGAGGGACTTCGTCGGCTCCTTCATCTTCAACCCCCGCAAGAATCCCGACTTCGGGTGGACCTGGCTGACCACGTTCCTGGTGATGTTCGGTTACGCCGGTATCGCCACGTATCTGCCGCTCTATCTGACAGACAAGTTTCGCCTGACCGAGGCAGAGGCCATCACCGCTGTGCTTGTCTGCAACCTCGCCGCTGTCGGCGCGCAAGCGATCTCTGGTCCGCTGGCGGGATACCTCTCCGACAAGCTCGGGCGACGGAAGCCGTTCGTCCTCGCTGCAGGCATCATCATGGTCGCCGGACTCGTCGTGCTCGCCTTCGCGCCCAGCGTCGAGGTTGTGATCGTCGGCCAGGGATTGATCGGGCTGGGTATCGGGTCCTTCCTTTCCGTGTCGCTTGCTCTTGCCACACAGGTTCTGCCCGACGCCGAGGACACGGCAAAGGACCTCGGGGTCATCAACATCGCCAATGCGTTGCCGCAATCGATCGCTCCGGCGATAGCGCCCGCACTCATCGCGTTGGGAGCCACGACGGCGATCGGAGGCTACTCGCTCTTCTACCTCGTCGGCGCCGCCGCGGTCCTCATCGGCGCGATCATCATCTTCCGAGTCAAGAGCACGAGGTAAGGCACCTATGGTTTCCGTCATTCCCCCTGTAGACGAGCGTTTCCGCGACAGCTCACTTCCTGTGGACGAGCGCGTCGAGATCCTCCTTGCGCAGATGACGCTCGAGGAAAAGGCGGGTCTCTTCTTCCACGCGATGATCTCCATGGGTGAGGATGGCGCGCTTTCTGAGGGCGACAAGGAGTTCGATCTCCCGTCGAACGCGGAGTACGTACTCGATCGTCATATGAGCCACTTCAATCTCCTCACTGGCGGTTCGCCCTCGGCGATGGCGGCGTGGAACAACCGCATTCAGGAGCTCGCTCGCTCGACCAGACTCGGCATCCCCATCACCATCTCCACAGATCCGCGCAACTCATATAGCGACAACCCGCTTGCTGGTCTTCTCGCAGGATCCTTCTCCGTGTGGCCGGAGGCTCTCGGACTCGCAGCGATTCGAGACGAGGCTGTGGTGAGGGAGTTCGCCGACATCGCGCGGCGAGAGTACCTAGCCGTTGGCATCCGCGTCGCGCTGCACCCGCAGATTGATCTCGCCACCGAGCCCCGCTGGGCTCGACAGTTGGACACATTCGGTGAAGACGTCGAATTGACGAGCCGGCTCGGCGTCGCGTACATCGAGGGATTCCAAGGCCGGAGACTCGGCCGTGAGTCTGTGGCGACGATGGTCAAGCACTTTCCTGGCGGAGGCCCGCAGAAAGATGGAGAAGACCCCCACTTCGCCTACGGTCGTGAGCAGGTGTATCCCGGCGGTCGATTCGATCTGCATCTGGAACCGTTCCGGGCAGCGATCGCCGCGGGCGCATCGCAGATGATGCCGTACTACGGCATGCCCGTCGGCACGGAGTACGAAGAGGTGGGCTTCGGGTTCAATCGTTCGGTCATCACGGGGCTCCTCCGGGAGCAGCTGGGGTTCGAAGGAATCGTCTGCACGGACTGGGGGCTGATCAACGATGCGACTGTGGATGGTGAGCCTTTCCCGGCTCGGGCGTGGGGCGTGGAGGATCTCTCGCCGCGTCAGCGCATGCGCAAGGCTGTCGACGCGGGTGTGGACCAGTTCGGCGGGGAAGCGTGTCCGGAGATGCTGGTGGAGCTCGTCGAGGCTGGCGAGATCTCCGAAGCGCGGCTGGATGAGTCGGCGCGCAGGCTGCTCTCGGAGAAGTTTGTCCTCGGACTCTTCGACGATCCTTATGTCGATCCGGCAGAGGCATCTCGAGTGGTCGGCGCCCCGGCGTTCATTGCGGCAGGGCTCGCCGCTCAGCGTGCGTCTCTGACTTTGCTGACGAACCGTGAGGGGGAAGCAGGACGACGTGCGCTGCCTGCTGCGGAAGGCCGGCGTCTCTACGTAGAGGGCATCCCCGAAGATGTTGCAGCGGAGTACGGCACCGTCGTCGCTGATCCGGTCCAGGCCGATCTCGCTATCGTGCGCATCCATGCGCCGTACGAGAAGAGGTCAACCGCGTTCGAGAACTACTTCCACGCGGGTTCGCTGGAGATGAACGACGAGACCGTCTCTCACCTCACCGATCTGAGCCAGAAGGCGACCACGATCGTGGACGTCTTCCTCGACAGGCCGGCGATTCTGTCCCCGGTTCTGGACACGGCACATGCGGTCGTCGCCAACTACGGTGCTCACCCGCGCGCGGTGCTCGACGTGCTCTTCGGGCGCGCTGCGCCGCGGGGACGTCTGCCCTTCGATCTGCCCTCCAGCATGGCGGCGGTCGAGGCGTCACGACCCGACGTGCCATTCGACACGGTCGACCCGCGGCTGCGTTTCGGCCACGGGCTGAGCTACTAACCTCCGCTCGTCAGCGCTGTCGGCGTGACCGGTCACCGGTCACGCCGAGAGCATGTCGGCAAGAACCAGCACGAGCGGCATCGTGGCCATGGCCAGTACGGTCTGCGAGCCAGTGATGGAAGCCATCAGCCGGACATCTCCTCCCATGCGTGCGGCGAGGATAGTCGCGCTCGGTGCGGTGGGAACGGCGCTGATAAGGACGATGCTCACAAGGCTTGAACCGTGGACTCCGAGGGCGATAGCGGTCGACACCGCGACGAGCGGCAGTACCCCGAGCTTGAGCAGTGACGCAACACCAACGTCGAGAAGATCGCGTATGCGGAACGCGAAGCGGAGAGCCGCGCCTGCGCAGAGCGTGCCGACCAGGAGAGCAGGCGCGGACACCGTGTCGAGCGTCTGAAGGAACGCCGGCACGGAGATGCCGGTCATGTTGAGTATCAGCCCGATCAGGCACCCGAGGATAAGCGGATTGGTGATGAGATCCCTCCACAGCGCGGGCCGCCGTCCGGCGGGATCCACGGTGCCATGGGTTGACAGCGTCGCGACGCAGATCACGTTGACAAGCGGGACGACGATCGCGCTTGCGAGAGCGAAGGTGGCGACGCCCTCCTCGCCATGTAGCGCGGAGGTCAAGACCAGGCCGACGTAGGTGTTGATCCGAATCGATCCCTGCATCAGGGATGTGAGCTGTGGGCCGTCCGCGCGAGTGAGGCGAGCGCTCGCGAAGGCGAGCACGGCCACGAGCAGAATCGGGAGGCAGATGCTCAGGGCGAATGGCCCCGGCTCGACTGTGGTGAGATCCGCACCGCCGATCGAGCTGATGAAGAGGGTCGGGGTGAAAATCCAGTAGCTCAACCACGACAGTCCGGCCCAGAACTCGGGGGAGGGCAGGACGTAGCGCCGGAGGAACGCCCCTCCCGCAAGGAAGAGAATGATCGGGGCGATCGCGGCCAAGAGGACAAGCATGTCGCAACTGTGATGCAATGAGTCAATGCAGTTCAACCATGACAACATGACTGGACCGCTGCTGGCTGCGGATCTCGTCACCCTTATTGGTCGAGGCTGGGATATCAGAACGGCTAGTGCTGTGCTGGCGAGACACCAGATTCGCAGGGGTGAGATCGACAAGAGCGCTGACGAGCGGTTACGGGCATGGGCCGCAGATATCGTTCCCGTCTTTCGTGCGGAGACAGTCGCCGCGCGTTGCGCCGAGATCAATCGGCTCCTCGCCGCAGGCGTTGGGGCACCTTACCTCACCACGCATGATTCGCTTCGCCCGCATTTGCACTTCGTGTCGGATGCGCACGACGTCATCGCGCGCGTCCGAGCTGTCACGGCGGGCGGGCTCGCGCTCTTCGTCGTCGAGTCCGAGGGCGCTCGGTTGGGCGTGTGTCAGCGAGAGGGGTGTCCGGTGGCATTCGTGGATACCAGTCGAAACGGTCGGCGCGCCTATTGCTCGGCGAAATGCGGCAATTATGACGCCGTGCGTCGTCACCGGGCTCCATTCAGTCGGCGATGACAGGCTATTCGGGTTCGTCGAGCCCGAAAAGGTGGGGCGGCACCGTCATGGCCCAGGCGTTCATGGCATCGAGAACCGGTTGGAGTTGCATCCCCACCGGGGTCAGCTCGTACACGACTCGAGGAGGAATCTCGGCGTACGCGGTGCGCGTGACCAGCTCGTGGGCCTCGAACTTGCGGAGCCGGCTTGAGAGCGTGTGTGCGCTGATTCCCGGGAGCGCCGTGAGCAACTCGTTGAATCGATGCGGGCGCTTGAGAAGCTCACGGACAATGAGCGTAGCCCAAGGCCCGTCGAGCAGGCTCAGGAACCGTGCGACGCCGCACTCCTGCAGTGCGCAGTGATCGAACCTCATGAGACCAAGGTTAGGCCTTGCTGAGATGGATGTAACTGATGCGTAGCCGGAAACGGATGTTGAATCACGCGTCGCCGTTGCACAGACCGTGGAGCGACGTGAATCCAGCAGAATCGGATCTCGGTAGTGAATTCGACGGCGCACACGCCATGTGAGGGTGGCCCGCCCAGGACTTCTCCTGGATGCGGGCCACCCCGTTCACTCAGCGGTGCGGCTGCACCTCTACTTCCCGGATCGGCGCGGGGGAGTTCCGGCTGCGCAGGGCGCGGATCTGCCCGTTGATGATGACGCTCGCGATGCCGGTGATGTCGCCCCGGTTCAGTGCGTCGATCGGGTGGTTTGCGGGTCCGCCCACGGGCTGCTGCACGAGGACGATGTCGGCGGGGCGCCCGTCGTCGAGCACGCCCTCGTCACGGCGCAGCACGCGGGCGGCGTTGCTTGTCGCGTAGGCGATGACGTCGGTCGCTGGCACGCCTCCGATGGAGGACAGCTCGGCGATGGTCTTGATGATCGCGAGCGGCATCACACCAGTGCCTGACGGCGTGTCTGAGCCGAGGATGACGCGATCGAGCGCATCGTTCTCGGCGGCCAGTCGCTGGATGTTGAGGCTGGCCGACAGGTTGCCGGCCTGCACCAGCTGCAGCGCCGCGGTCGAGTCCTTCACGAGGATCTCGACATCGGCTTCCGGCAGACTGGTCGTGCCGCCGTTGATGTGGCCGGCGATGTCGGGCGCCATGGCGAGAAGGTCGTCGACCGTGATCGGCGCGACGCCGGGCACTGATGACGCCCCACCTGAGTGCGACATCACCACGAATCCCGCGGCCTGCGCCCAGCGTACGTGCGGCACGGCATCCTGCGGCTTGTCGAACCCGCCGAAGCCGACTTTCATGAGCCAGATGCCCTGACGGGCGAGGCCGGCGTAGTCCTCCTCGTGCATGTACGGACCCGTCATCAGCGAACCGCCGTGGATGCGGACACCACCGGGGCGGTTGAGGGTGAACGAACGGTTCGCGGCGACAGCGACGGCCTTCACGCCGTCGCGGTCCATCGGTCGCCCCGGGAAGTGCACCTCGCCCGCCGACATCATCGAGGTGACACCACCGTGCATGTAGCTCTCGATGAAGCCGATCGTGTTCTGCTTCGGATTGAAGTCGCCAATCGCGAAGTGGGTGTGCGTGTCGAAGAGCCCAGGCAGCGCCACGGCGCCCTTCGCATCGATCACGACATCGGCTTCAGCATCCGCCGCCCCGCCGATCTCCTCGATCCGGCCGCCCAGGACGCGGATCGTCTCCACCTCGCGGAGGGGATCACCGAGGCGGCCGGTAACGGCGCCCCGCAGGTTCTTGATGAGAAGTGAGCCCGTGGTGGGGCCGAAGAAGCCCTCCGGGTAAGTCTCGTCCCAGGTCATTTCTCTACCGCCAATCAGTGTTGTTTTGGCACCCGCAGTTGCGGATGCTTTGGATCATCGTCATTCCCCGGGAAGGAGCGCCACCAAAAGCTCCACCTCGACCGGGCTGTTCTTGGGCAGCACCGCCACTCCGACCGCAGACCGGGTGTGAACTCCAGCATCCCCGAACGCCTGCTGTAGCAGGGTGCTTGCGCCGTCTATGACGGCGGACTGCTCGGTGAACTCGGGATCGCTCGCGACGAACCCGGTCACTTTCACGATGCGGGAGATCTGTCCAAGGTCTCCGACCGTGACCGCGAGTGCTGCGAGCGCGTTCAGCGCGCACTGCGCTGCGAGATCGGCCGCAAGGGCCGGATCCACCAGGCCATCGCCGTTGCCAACCTTTCCGGTGACCGGCAGCTTCCCCGCCACGAGGGGGAGCTGCCCGGAAGTGAAGGCGAGGTCACCCACCTGCAGCGCCGGCGTATAGGCCGCGATCGCCGACTGCATCTGGGGGAGGGCGTGCCCGGCATCCTGCAGGTTCCGGAGCACGTCCTCGTAAGTCAGCCTCGCCATCACTGCACCTCCGCCGGCGCCGCTGCTACCTCGGCAGTATCCCGTGATGACTCGCGCGCGACGAGCACCGAGACGACTGTGATGGCCAGCATCGCCGCGACGTATCCGGCGATCGGCACCCAACTCTCGAAGCGGCCGTACAGGGAGACCGCGATGATCGGTGCGAAGGCTCCACCCAGGATGCCGGACAGCTGATAGCCGAGCGATGCGCCGCTGTAGCGGACGTTCGCGGGGAACAGCTCGGTCGTGAACGCGGCGAGCGGGCCGTACATTGCTGCCCAGCAGAGCATGCCGACAAAGTCCGCCGTGATGATGAGCGCGAGGTTCTGCGTCTCGAGCAGCGGGAAGAACGCGAACACCCAGACCAAGGCACCGATCGCGCCGCCAAGGTACACAGGGCGCCGGCCCACCCGATCAGAGAGTGCGCCGAACGCCGGGATGAACAGGACCATGGTCGCGGCGCTGATCAGCACCACGAGCGTCGCGGTGGACTGCTCCACACCAACCATCTGAGTAAGGTAAGTCACGACGAACAGCACGAAGATGTAGAACGCGACGTCTGTGCCGATGCGGGAGCCGGTCGCGATGAGAAGCTCACGCTTCTGGTTGCGCAGCACCTCGAGGATCGGGATTTTCACGCGCTTGCCCTCTGCCGCCAGCTTCTCGAACTCGGGCGACTCGGACACACGGAGACGGATCCACAAGCCAATCGCGATGAGGGCCGCACTGAGCAGGAACGGCACGCGCCAGCCCCAGGCCAGGAACGCCTCATCATCAGTGATCCAGAGCATGACGGTCAGCGCGCCGTTGGCGAGCAGAAGCCCCAGTGGCACGCCGATCTGAGGCCAGCTCGCCGCGAACCCGCGACGCGTCGGGTCACCGTGCTCCAGGGACATCAGAACCGCGCCGCCCCATTCCCCGCCCAAGCCGAAACCCTGCACGAAGCGCAGGATCGTGAGCAGGATTGGCGCGACGATACCGATCGAGTCGTAACCAGGAAGCATGCCGATGAGCATCGTCGAGATGCCCATGATCATGAGCGTGATGATCAGGACCTTCTTGCGCCCAATGCGGTCACCATAATTGCCGAACACGATCGCGCCGATCGGGCGGGCGATGAAGCCAACCGCGAAGCTGCCGAACGCCAGCAGCGTTCCGACGAGTGGATCTACCGTCGGGAAGAACACAATGTTGAACACCAGCGCAGCGGCCGTCCCGTACAGGAAGAAGTCATACCACTCCAGCGCCGTGCCGATGACACTGCCGCTGATCGCGCGCACCCGGATGCCGCGGTCGTGCGCTGATTCCGATCTTGTCGAGGCCATGATGCCTTCTCCTTCTGCTTAGCGGGTGCGCACCAGCGTCGATGCTCATGCGCCTTCGGACTGCTTCGGGTGTTGCGGTATCTTCATCATCGTCACACCTGAGCCAAGAACCAACGGCATTCCTATTACCGTTGCCAAACTCCTGCTTATACTTCGAGCATGCTGGACACCCAGAGACTCCTGACCTTCGAGGCCGTGGTGCGGATCGGCAGTTTCGCCGGCGCAGCCCGCGAACTCGGTTACACCCAACCAGGCGTCAGCCAGCAGATGAAGGCGCTCGAGCGGGACCTCAAGACGACACTATTCGCCCGCGAGGGGCGCGGACTCAAGCTCAGCGAGCAGGGCGAAGTGCTGGCATCCCGAGTGGGTGAGATCCTCGCCGAGCTGCGGGCCACCGAAGAGCGCATCGCCGCCGTCACCCGACTGAAGGAGGCGCGCGTGCGGGTATGTGCGTTTCCCAGCGCCAATGCGACGCTCGTCCCAGCCGCCATCTCCCGGCTACGCTCACGGCAGCTGGGGATCGAGATCGAGCTGTTCGAGGCGGAGCCGCCAGAATCCCTGCAAGGACTGGAGACCGGCGAGTACGACATCGTCGTCGCGTTCCGGTACGACGATCAGCCAGGACCGGAGGCGGATGACCCGCAGCTGGCGAGCATCCCGCTCCTCAAGGAGCCGATGATGCTTATGCTGTCGGACGATCACCCCCTCGCCCGGCGCAAGCAGATTGCGCTCTCGGAACTCAAGGACGAGCGCTGGGTCGCGGGATGCGTGCGCTGCCGACAAGAGTTCGTGAACGCGTGCGACGACGCCGGCTTCGCACCACGCATCGACATCACCACCGATGACAACCTGGCGGTGCAGAGCTACGTCGTCGCGGGACTAGGGCTGGCCGTGATGCCGCACATGACCCAGTCGTTCGTGAAACACCCAAAACTTCGATCCCGGCCACTGCTGCCAGAGCGGCATCGTCACGTGACTGCGACCGTGCTCCGCTCGCAGCGGCGTTCCCCCGCGATCACGAAGGTGCTCGCATCGCTGAAGGAAGCGGCCGACGCCATCGCGGTGAGCTCCTACATATAAGGAACTGTTTGATAAGCATCCGATTCTCGCGCTCGCCGTTTGCTCTTCCTGATCTCACACTGGGATGAAGCGCAGGTGCTGTCTGTCCTGCACTTGGGAACGCGAGGAAGAGGACGACATGCAGCATCAACTCCAGGTCACGACTCCGGATGTCGCCTCGAATGCGAGCCGATCAGATCGGCGCTGGGTGCGTCACTCGTTGGAACTCCTTGATGCGGAGGCCGGCCGCAGCGGATGGACGCCGCTCCTGCCGTTTCGTATGGATGGGTTGGAAGGTATCGATATCTATCTGAAGGACGAGTCGCTGCATCCGACCGGCAGCCTGAAGCACCGGCTCGCCCGCTCGCTCTTTATGCACGGGCTCTGCAACGGCGATATCGGCCGTGGCACGACCATCATCGAGGCGTCCAGCGGCTCGACAGCCGTGAGCGAGGCGTACTTCGCGCAGATCCTCGACCTGCCGTTCGTTGCCGTCCTCCCCGCAGCGACCAGCCAGGAGAAGATCGCGCTGATCAGGCGATACGGTGGTGGCGTCCATGTCGTAGATGATCCGACCGAGGTGGTCGCCACCGCGCAGGGACTGGCGGATGACAGCGATGGTTATTTCATGGACCAGTTCACGTTTGCGAGCCAGGCGACCGACTGGCGCAGCGGCAACATTGCCAGTGAGCTGTTCAGTCAGATGTCGAGAGAGAGGCACCCTGTACCGGACTGGGTCGTCGTGGGTGCGGGCACCGGCGGCACGAGCACTACGATCGCGCGTCATGCTCGGTACAAGGGCATCAGCAGCCGCGTCGCCGTCGTCGACCCCGACGGTTCTGCGTTCTACGAGGGATGGCGACGGAAAGACACGAGTTTCCTGACCTCCACCCCCTCGCGCATCGAAGGCATCGGGCGTACGCGGGTCGAGTCGTCGTTCGTGCCCAATCTCATCGACGAGATGGTCCAGGTTCCTGATGGGGCGTCGATCGTCACGATGCGCTGGGCGTCCGAGCGGCTCGGGCGGCGGGTGGGGCCCTCGACGGGAACCAACATCTGGGGGGCGCTCCAGCTCGCGCTGCGGATGCGCGCCTCGCGGCGCGAGGGGAGTATCGTGACCCTGATCTGCGACGTCGGCGACCGGTACGCCTCGACTTACTACGACGACGACTGGGTAGCGGCTCGGGGAATCGACCCGACGCCGTACCGCGGGGCGCTGTCGGAGTTGTGCTCCGTCGAAACGCGGAACGCCTGAGACGCGCCCGAGCCTCGGTCGTGCCGGCGGGGTGAGCGACTAGTTTCACTTCCCCAGGAGGGCGCAAACACGGGTCGTTAGCCCGATGCTTCATTTCGATCAATCCGGCCACTACACCAGTGGCGGGGGAAGCGCTCCCTGCACTGGTAAGTGGGAGTGTCAGCGGGGTTCTAAGGAAGACGCCAGCACTAATACGACCCAGATCCCCGCCAGCCCGAGCGAGGTCGTTGCGGTGGCAGCCAACGCCATGAGCGCGCCATCCGGCAACTCGGGCCGGGCTGGATCGGCGAACGGGGCGACGTTCGCCCTCCGATACCGTCGCCTTGCAGCGCTCCAAAGGGAAGAGGCAAGGATGAATCCTACGACTCCCGGCAATATTCCGAGAGCGGAATCGAGTGCCTCGGGGAGGAGCTTCAGTGCAAGAAGTGACCCGACCGAGAGGACAGTGCCGTGCGCCGCCAAGCCAGCTCCGTCCTCTCCGGTTGGAGGCCGGGGTCGAAAATTCTCGTTCCCGGGGGAGACACCGGCGTTCTGGTCGCGGACAAGGCTGCAATCGCGAACATCAGGCGACTGGGGCAAGCCGCCGATCTTGTCACGAGCGTATTCTCGGGATCCATCGCCCTCGCCGCCGCCGGGCTGCTCGACGGCCATCGGGCGACGTCGCACTGGTCGGTGTGGCACCTGCTACCCGGCTACGGGGCCATCGAGGTCAATGAACGCGTGGTCGAGGACGGGAACGTGTTCACCGCAGCCGGCGTGACGGCCGGCATGGACCTGGCCATCCGCCTCGTCGCGCGTTTCCGCGGCGACGACTACGCACGGTTTCTCGAACTCGGCGCCGAGTACGACCCGGAACCTCCGTTCCGTGTCGGGACACCGGAGAAGGCAGGCCCGGAACTCCCTGCGCTGTCACGCGACTTCCTCGCACCGCTCGAAGAACAGCTGCGGGCTCCCACCGAATAGGCCTGCATCGGTGCCTACGAACTGACGGTTGCGCGCGTCGGTGCGAAGATCAGTTGTGGTACGCCGGCATGTTCGATGCGTTCGACGGTGATCCCGTAGACAGCCTCGACGATCGACGGCGCCAGGACGTCACCGGGGACGCCCTCGGCCACTGTTCTGCCCTTGTCGAGGAGGACCAGGCGGTCGCAGTAGCGGGCGGCGAGGTTGAGGTCATGGAGGACGACGATGGTGGTGACGCCGATATCGCGAACCAGGTTCAGGATCTCGTGCTGGTAGCGCACGTCGAGATGGTTGGTCGGCTCGTCGAGCAGCAGGTGCGATGCGCCCTGTGCGATCGCGCGGGCGATGAGGACGCGCTGCTTCTCCCCGCCGGAGAGACCTGTGAAGACCCGGTCGGACAGGTGCTCCGCCGACACCTTCGTCAGGGCGTTGCTGACGATGTCGTGATCGCGGTCGGTATGGCGTTCGAAGGAGCGCCGGTGGGGGGTGCGCCCGAGCAGGACCATCTCCTGGACCGTGAAAGGCAGGTCAGTGTCGGACTCCTGGACAACGACCGCGATCTGCTTCGCCACGTCCCGGGGAGTGAGATCCTCCAACGCGGCGTCATCGATCAGTACGCTCCCCGTATCCGGTGTCAGCGAGCCGTGGAGCGTGCGTAGGAGCGTGGACTTGCCGCTCCCGTTCGGGCCGATGAGGCCGACGACCTCACCGGGCGCGGCGGTGATCTCGATGCTCTCGAGGACCGTGGCTCGGCTATAGGTGAAGCTGATTCTGTTGCCGGTGATCATCGGTGGAAGTGCTCCACGATCTGGCTGAGCCCGTCGATCGTGATCGGTGAGGCGGGGGAGGTGAACCCGAACAGCAGCGGGAGCATCGTGTCGTTCTGGACTGCGGTGAGCTCGTCGGCGCCGGGAAGAGTGGTGATGGATGACTCCACCTCGTCGGCGGTGGCACCGCTGTGGAGCAGGATCAGGATGTCCGGGTCGCGGGCGAGGAGTTCTTCGACCGATACCTCAGCGGTCCGGTCGGGGAGATCAGCGAACACGTTGGTGAAGCCGGCGAGTTCGAGCAGCGTGTGGTTCATGCTGCCTTCCCCGTACGCGTAGACGGGCCCGCCGCCGATCGTCGGGTACAGCATCGCCGCAGTGCGGTCCTCCCCATCGGGGATCTGTGCCAGTGCGCTCTCGATCTGCTGATCGATTTCCGCCAGGGCGGTACCGGCTTCGGACTGCCGGTCGAAGACATCGGCGTAGAGGGTGAAGAGCGTGTCGATGTCGTCCAGCGTGGAGGTGGCCTGGCTGCCCGCGCAGGATTCCTCGTTCTCCAGCACGTTGATGCCCTGGGCGATGAGCCCCTCACGGGTGACAGTCTCCGAGGTGCCGATGACCAGGTCGGGTTCCTGCGCGATGACATCCTCGATGGAGATTTCTCCTCCGCCGACCTGGGAGATTTCATCGCTGAGTACCGGGATATCTGCCATCACGGTTTGCGTGTCGCTGTCGAAGTAGTCGTCGTGGAAACGACCTACGAGCCCGACAACCCGGTCGAGAACGTTCAGTGAGGACAGCACCGGGATCACCTCGTTGCGGAGCACGACGACACGCTCCGGCGCCTCGTCGAAGGTGATCTCGTTGCTGCAGTTGGTGACGGTCACTGGGTAGCCAGTTTCCGGTCCTTGCGTCTGTTCGTTGCTGGGGCTGCTCGTGCAGGCGGCGAGACTGGCCAGGACGGTGAGCGCGGTGACCGCTCCGAGCGCGGAGCGTTTCTTGGTGTGCATGTGGGTTCTCCAGTCGGTGTCGATGGGCAGGCGAGTTCAGGAGGGCAGGGCGTGGAAGCGGCGCACTAGGACGACTAGGAACGGCGCGCCGATGAGCGCGGTGACGATGCCGATGGGCAGCTCTCTGGGCGACCAGACGGTGCGAGCGAGCACGTCGGCCGCGACGAGGAACGTTGCACCGAGAAGTGCCGCCAGTGGCAGCATGCGCCGATGAGAGGCACCGACGAGGCGGCGGGCGAGGTGGGGAACGACGAGGCCCACGAACCCGATGGCCCCGGAAGAGGCGACCACCGCCCCGACACAGAGACTGACCACCGCGAGTAGTTGCACACGGAACCGTCCGGGGGAGACGCCGAGGGCGAGGGCCGTCTCATCCCCGATCGACAACGCGTCCAGTTTCCGGGACCACAGCGTCATCACGGCGATGGTGATGAGAACGATGACGATGACAATGAGCAGGGTGCCGTTCCACTGTGCGAGCGTGAGCGAACCCAGGAGCCAGAACATCACCGACCGCGCCCCCTCGGGAGAGTCGGAGGAGAACACGAGAATGCTGGTCGTCGCCGACAGCACATACCCGATCGCGACGCCGGCCATCACGAGCCGGATCGAGGTCATCCGTCCGCCCGAGCGCGCCAGCACATACACGCTCGCCGAGGCGACCGCAGCACCGGCAAACGCACTCAGCGGAAGAGCGTAGGCGCCGAACCCGCCAGCGACGCCGAACAAGAGGGCTGCTGCCGCTCCGGTGGATGCTCCCGAACTGATGCCCAGGAGGTAGGGGTCCGCGAGAACATTTCGGACCATCGCCTGCAGTACGGCGCCACAGACCGCAAGTCCCGCTCCCGCCGACGCTCCCAGCAAGACCCGGGGCAGTCGCACGTTCCAGACGATCGATTCTTCCGCCGCGCCCCTGGACGCCAGATGCGGAATACCGATGAGGCGGTGCCCGATGATGGAGAGCGCCGCATCCGGGGAGATGGACACCGAGCCCAGCGCGATCCCCCCGACCATCACCGCGACGAAGGCGGCCCCGACGACGACGTACCATCGCCAGAACGCCCCAATCCAGTTCGTCCTCGGTCGCTGCAGCGGTGACGGCGTCGGCGCGCGAGCAGCCTCGGTATCAGCAGTGGTCATCGGCGGGCCCCTCGGAACAACGATCAATTATCTCTACATACTGTAGTAGTACTGGAGCACGACAAGATGTAGACGGTAAGCTGAGGGATATCGCGATGATCGGAGGTGCAGATGGCTGGCGAGAGGACTCGTGAGCGTGGGGAGCTCGAGGGAGAGGTGATGCGCATCCTCTGGGGTGCATCCGAGCCGATGAGCGCCCGGGAAGTCCAGGCGCTGTTCACCGGTCATGTGCCCGCATACACCACGCTGATGACGTCGTTGGAACGTCTGCAGAAGAAGGGCGATGTGATCCGTTCGGGCGACTCGCCTCGCAAGGTGCGTTTTCACGCGGCTAGATCCGGAGACGAGCATGTCGGCAGATCGATGATGTCAGCTCTGGACGGTGCGGGGGACCGGCAGGCCGCGCTCCTCCGGTTCGCGGGCAACCTTGCCCCCGAAGACCTCGACCTTCTCCGCGGCGCCATCGACAGTCCCCCCAAGCGCAAGCGCAGGTGAACCGGGTGGTCTTGACGCTGACCTTCCTGGGGGTGGCAGGAGCGATCCTCGTCCTGTCGCCACTGGTGTTGACCGCGGGGCGCTGGCAGGTGCGGCATCCGCGCACCGCGCTGACGCTCTGGTTCAGCGCATTCCTCACCGGAACAGGTTTCGCCGCCGCCTCCGTGATTACGGCGCTCACTTCCAGCGTCATCGCACGGGACGCGTCCAACTCCGTCGAGAGCTTCGCGCTGACGGCGGCAGGATGGGGGAGCCTCGGTGTTGTCGGCGCGCTCATTGCGTTCGTCTCCGCCTCCGCCGAGCCACTTACCCAGTCGTGGCGGGAATCCGTGGGCAGGTTTGCACCGGTCGCGATCGCCCGCGAAGGTCGAGGGGTCTATACGTTGGTGTGGTTCTGTTCCGATGATCCGATCGCGTGCGCGGTGCCGTCCCGCTCCCCGGAGATCTTGGTCTCGACCGGACTCCGAGAGCTCCTCAGCCCTCCACAGCTCGCGGCTGTACTCGCTCACGAGCATGCCCATCTGCGGCAGCGACACGGGTGGGCGGTGCGGATCGCGGAGATCAACGCGCTCTGCCTGCCCAGGTCGCTGCGCGCCGGACGTGCCCTCAAGCGCGCCACCCTGCTGCTGATCGAACTGATCGCTGACGACACCGCTGCCAAACACGCCGGCGCCGTTCACCTCGCCAACGCCCTCGCCACGATGGGGCGCACCACGGCAGACCCCGGGCTCGAGCTTCGCGCCGACCGGCTCACCCTCCGGAAGTGGCCGTCCACACGGCACCACAGGTACGCGGCCGCCGCGCGCGCATAGTCTCAGCCGCCCCTCAACTCTACGACGTATTGTAGAGTTAATTGAAGTTTTCGGCTGAGAGGAACCGGTGATGGCTGAACTTGAGTTCTGGGTGAACGGGATGACGTGCGAGCATTGCGAGCGTGCCGTTACTGCCGAGCTGACCTCGCTGGCCGCGGTGAGCGACGCGCAGGTCGACGCGCCGTCAGGGCGTGTCCTGATCACTCCCACCGGCCCTGTCGATCGCGCAGACCTGGAACGCGCTGTCGAGGACGCCGGCTACACTGTACGATCCTGGTCTCCATTGCCGGATGCCTGAACCAGCTATCGCAGATGCAGGGCTGAGCACGACGCCCGATCGGTCTGTTCGCGGTTCGCGGCGTGGTGCGATCGCGTTGATCGCTCTCGGATTCGCGACCTTGTCGGTCGCGTTTCCTGTTGTGGTCGCCCTGCTCCTGGGGGAAGCTCCATACGAGCAGATATTCGTCAGTTACCCCGGTGTCGACGTCGCCGTTGTCACGGCGGTTCTTCTTGCCGTCAGCCAGGCGGCGAGCCTGATCAGCGTCGGCACGATGGTCCACGTGCTGTTTCTCGGCGACACCCCTGCCCGGCGGGCGCGTTTCCTTCCGCAAGGTTTCGAGATGCGTCTTCTGCGGACTGCGTCCGCGATCTGGGCGACGGGTGCAGGGGCACTGGTGGTGTTCGAAGCGCTCGACTCCAACGGCGCCCCGCCGGAAGACCGGCTCGGTATCCTCGACGCTCTCCCTTTCCTGTGGGAATTGAGCGACGCGCCAAAGGCATGGACGATCAGCCTGGTTGCAGCGCTGATGGTCCTGTTCGGGTCGTTCTTTGCGGACACGTGGATGGGCCTGCTTATCCCCTTGTGGGCTGCGGCGATCGGGGTGCTCGCGCCGGTGGTGACCGGGCAAGTTCTCGTTGGGCCGAATCATGACTTCGGAGGTGATGCGGCCGTCTTCCAGACCATCGCGGCCTACGCGTTCTTCGGCGCCGTTGCCACCTCCGGCCTACGGGTGGCATCCGGGCGCCTCGTCGCGCCCGCGACGCTGCGGCGCCTCTTCCTGGTCGGGGCGGTGGCATTGCCGGTGATCATCGTCGCCGAGGTGGTGATCGGGCTGTTCAAGCTCGCCGGTTCTCCCGTCACCGCCTCTGTGACAGGATGGCTCATCCTCGCCAGCGGCGCTTGCCTGCTCGTCGCCGCTGGCTCCCTGGCCTGCGGGTGGTGGCTGGGACGGCGCGGGCGCCTGCGTGCGGATAACGTCACAGCCCTCCTCACCGTCAGCGCGGTGGCGGTGACCGGGTGGATCGGGACAGGCGTGGCGATGACCCGGCAGCCGCCACCGCAGTACTTCGTCCCGACCAGCATCGAGCAGGTCTTCATGGGCTTCGAGGTCCCCGACGCCCCAACGCTCGCTGTGCTATTCGGGCAGTGGCGACCCAACCTCCTTTTCCTCGGCATCGCCGCTATCGCGGTCACGGTGTATCTGCTCGCTGTCCGTGCCCTGCACCGACGGGGTGACCGGTGGCCGGTCGGGCGCACAGCGGCATGGCTGGCCGGGTGGACGATCGTGGTCGTTGCGACGAGCTCGGGGTTCGGGAAGTACTCCGCCCCGGACTTCGGGGTCCACATGATTGTGCACATGTCGCTGAACATGCTCGCCCCTGGCCTCCTCGTCCTTGGCGGAGTCGTCACCTTGCTGCTGCGCGCAACCCGCTCCGGGCGCAGCCAGCCAGCTGGGCTGCACGACTGGATCACCTGGGTGCTGCACTGGCGGGTATTGCGCTTCGTGTACAACCCACTGCTCGTGTTCGTGGTGTTCGTCGGCTCCTACTACGGCCTCTATCTGACGAGCATCTTCGGGGACTACATGCGGTTCCACTGGGCGCATCAGCTCATGAACGTGCACTTCCTCATCGTCGGGTACCTGTACTACAGCCTGATCATCGGGGTCGACCGGCCACCACGACCCCTCCCGCACATCGGGAAACTCGGGTACGTGCTGGCGGCGATGCCGTTCCACGCCTTCTTCGGCGTGATTCTGATGACCAGCCCCGCCATCATCGCCGAGGACTTCTATCTGCGCCTCGACCTGCCCTGGGCCGACCTGCAGGCGCAGCAGTACCTCGGCGGAGGTGTCGCGTGGGCGGGCGGGGAGATCCCACTGATGATCGTCATCGTCGCCCTCGCCATCCAGTGGAGCCGGCAGGATGCCCGCGAAGCCCGGCGCAAAGACCGCCATCTGGACATGGGGCGCGATGATGAATTCGACGCCTACAACCAGATGCTTGAGCGACTAACCGAACGAGACGCCACGCGCTCAGCCCCGCGCCCCGCCGTTCAGGAGGACCTACGATCATGACTGTCACCGACACCGCGGCCCCGGCCATTCCGCTCGAGCTAGACATCTCGGGCATGACTTGCGCGGCGTGTGCGGGACGTGTCGAACGCGCGCTGAACAAGATCGAGGGCGTGACGGCGAGCGTCAACTACGCCACCGAGCGGGCTCTGGTCAGCGGACTCACCGATGACGACGTGTCCGCGGCGGTTCGTCAGGTGGAGAACGCGGGCTACGGGGCCCATGTCCGTGACGGAAGCGACGATGCCTGGTCCGCCCGCGCCACCGAGGTGCGGATCTCCTCCTTGCGTCGGCGCCTGGCTGTGTCTGCGTTGCTGACCGTGCCGCTGATGGACATCACCATCGTCTTCGCCCTCGTCCCAGGCTGGCGGTTCCCCGGTTGGGAGTGGGTATGCGTCCTCCTCGCCCTGCCGATCGTGACCTGGGCGGCCTGGCCGTTCCACCGAGCCACACTCCGCAACCTCCGACACGGCGCCGTCAGCATGGACACCCTCGTCTCCCTCGGCATCGCCGCCTCCTTCGGATGGGCGGTCATCACGTTGCTGCTCGGGTTCGGCGCGACGGACGCTGCCGGATACTGGCTGGGCTTCGGGGCAACCCCCGCCGGTGCGGACTCCATCTACCTCGACGTCGCCGCAGGAATGACAACCTTCCAACTCGCAGGCCGCTACTTCGAGACCCGCTCACGGCGCAAGGCAGGAGACGTCCTCGGCGCGCTCAACGCTCTCGCCGCCACCCATGTGCGGATCCTCCGCGATGGCGTCGAGACGATCGAACCCGCCGCGACTCTCCGCGTCAGCGACACCTTCGTGGTCCTCCCGGGCGAGACCATTCCCGCGGACGGCACCGTTCTCAGGGGCGCCGCTGCTGTGGATGCGAGCATGATGACCGGCGAGCCCGTTCCTGTCCCGGTTGCCGCCGGCGACCAGGTCACCGGTGGCACGATCAGCACCGACGGACGCTTGGAGATCACCACGACATCGGTCGGCGCGAACACCCAGCTCGCCCAGATGGCCGCGCTCACCGAACAAGCACAAGCACGCAAAGCCGGGGTGCAGAACCTTGTCGACCGGATCGTCACCTGGTTCGTCCCCGCCGTCATCACCTTGGCCGTGGTCGTCACCATCGCCTGGACACTCGCCGGGACGCCGTTCACCCAGGCTTTCGGAATCGGGATCAGCGTCCTCATCATCGCCTGCCCGTGCGCGCTGGGTCTGGCGACCCCCACGGCGCTCATGGTCGGCATCGGTCGGGCAGCGACGCTCGGTATTCTCATCAAAGGCCACGACGCCCTCGAAGCATCAGGCGCCATCACCACGGTTGTGCTTGATAAGACGGGCACTCTCACGACCGGACGGATGAGCGTCGAAACGGTCACCGCCTTCGGCATCCCCGAGCACGAGCTCTGGCGCTTCGCCGCATCAGTGGAACAAGGCTCCGAACACGCCATCGCCCGCGCCATCCAAGAATCCGCCACCCACCACGTCACCGACCTTCATCTATTGGAGGACTTCACCGCGCTCCCGGGACTGGGAGCGACCGCCCGCATCGCAGGACGCACTCTCCTCATCGGCAACGCCGACCTGCTCCGCACCCACGGAATCGACCTCACACCCGCCGCGTCCGCTCTCGCAGACGCTCACGACCAAGGACACACCATCGCACTCGTCGCCTGCGACGAGGAACTCATCGGATTACTCGCTCTCGCCGACACGATCAAGCCCGGAGCCGCAGACGCCATCGCAGCACTGCACGCCCAGAACCTCACCACCGTGCTCCTCACCGGCGACAGCGCCGCTGCCGGTGCCCGCATCGCCAAAGAACTCGGCATCGAACACGTCCACGCCGAAGTGGCGCCGGCCCAAAAAGCCGACGTCGTGCGCGAAATCCAAGAAGCCGGACAGAAGGTCGCCATGGTCGGCGACGGCATCAACGATGCGGTCGCCCTCGCCACCGCAGACTTGGGCCTGGCCCTCGTCTCCGGCACCGACATCGCACTGAAAGCCGCCGATATCATCCTCGTCCGCGACGACCTCCACGTCATCCCCGACGCGATCGCGATCTCCCGCAAGACCCTCCGGACCATCCGCATCAACCTCGGCTGGGCATTCGGCTACAACATCGCCGCCATCCCCATCGCCGCAGCCGGACTCCTCAACCCCCTCATCGCCGCCGCAGCCATGTCACTGTCCTCTGTCCTCGTCGTCTACAACAGCCTCCGCATCCAACGCGTACGCAGCACCCGCTGACACCGCTGGACAGTTCAAGGCCGTTCGGATGGAACTGTTCCTCCCTCTCTCCACCGCGGTCGCGCTCTATCTCCTGATCCTGTGGCTCGCGCTGACCGCGCCACCACGCCCGCCTCAACATCCCGAGGTCACGATGCGCGATGAATGGGACACGTTCGCGCACCGGATACGAAAACTCCTCCATCGGATGCGACGCGGCAGGCGGGGGAGGAACGACAGGTGAACCTCGCGCACGGCGCGGTGACACGGCCGTTGTGGTCCCGCGCGCGGCCAGGGCGCTTTTGACGACTGACCCGGAAGACCACTATCGTTACTACTACAACATGTAGAGATATGGTGGGTGTTGCATGGTCTCCGATCCGGTGCTCCAATGGGCGCTGACGCTCGCTTTCACGGCGACCGCGGTGTATGCGTTGCTGCGCGTCATTGTGGATCGGCAGCCGCTGCTGGTCGTCGGAAACGCGCTGCACCTGGTGATGAGCGCGGCGATGGTCGCGATGTGCTGGCCGTGGTGGACCGTGATTCCCAGCGTTCCGCAGCTCATCGTCTTCGCTTCGGGTGCCGCCTGGTTTGCCGCGTTGACCGTGCTGCAGAGCGGCCGGCGCGTGTCGCGCGCCGCACTGGGTGGACACAGCGCTTGGCATCAGGTCGCGCATATGGTCATGATGCTCGCGATGACGTGGATGGTCATTGTCATGCCCTCTGGCTCCGTGCCCGGAGAAGACACTCACCATCATGGCGGCCTGGATCTCTGGGCATCGCTGAGCGGCGTCGCTGTCACGGCCGCGCTGCTGACATCCGGAGTGATCTTCCTCGTCGATTTCGTCCTTTGCCTGCGCAGTCGCAGGACGTGGCTCGGCCACACCGGGGATGTCGCGTCGGGTGCCGCGATGAGCCTGGGGATGGCCGCGATGTGCTGGCCGATGATCACCGGCTGAACAGACCCTGCACCACCATCAGTGCCCCGCACGCAGGGCGGGCCGAACACGAAAGAGAGACACCATGACCGTACGACGCGCCAAGAGAGCCTTCCTGATCGGCGGTGGCGCACTGGCTGGCGCTGTCGCGCTGATCTTCGGCGGCGCTGCCGCTGCGAACGCGCATGTGAGCATCGCGCAAGGCACCGTCGAGGCCGGCGCGTACGAGATCCTCACGATCAGTGTTCCGCATGGGTGCGATGGGGCGGCCACGACCGAAGTCGCCATCCAGATCCCCGAAGGCATCAACGCCGTCACGCCGACCCGCAACCCGCTCTACGCGGTCGAGAATGTGATGGAGGACCTCGACACCCCGATCACCGACAGTCACGGCAACGAGGTCACGGAGCGGGTCGCGCAAGTCGTCTACACGGCGGCGACGCCCCTTCCGGACGGTCAACGGGACGTGTTCGAGTTGTCGCTGCGGATCCCCGAGGACGCTGCAGATTCGACGCTGTACTTCCCCACCGTGCAGACCTGCGAGCAGGGCGAGACGGGTTGGGTCCAGATGCCCGAGGCGGGTCAGGACGGCCATGACCTGGACGCGCCGGCGCCCAGCGTCGACGTGATCGCGGCCAGCGACAGCTCCTACGGAGGCAGCGCCGACGCTTCGGCCGACGCGCACAGTGACGAGACCGTCGCTCCCGCGGTGAGCGATCAGACCCCGCTTGTGGTTGCCTCGCTCGCGGTCGGCAGCATCGGTCTGATCGTTGCGGTGATCGCGCTTCTGAGAGGGCGCAAGAAGGCGTGAGCTTTTTCATCGCCGGGAAGCAACCCCCGCGGCGCGGCACACGGGTACTGTTCCACGCGGCGGCGGCTGTTCTGCTGGGCGGCCTGCTGGTTCTCGTGGGGGCGCAGTCCGCGTCCGCGCACGCAGAACTGTTGAGCACGACTCCCGAAGACGGCGCCGTGCTCGAGGAAGCGCCTGCGGAGGGGGTACTGAACTTCAACGAGCCTGTGCAGCTCATCGACGGCGGTATCCGCCTGTTTCCCGGCGATGAAGACCCCATCACCCTTGACGCTCACATCAGCAACACCAATGTCGTCGCTGAGTTCCCGCCCGGGCTGGAAGACGGGCGCTTCGCTTTGAGCTATCGTGTCGTCTCTGCCGACGGTCACCCCATCACGGGCGCGATCACTTTCACCATCGGGGACAGCGGCGGCGTGACTTCCACACCCGTCGTCGACACGCAGACCCCGAAGGAGACAACGTTCGCGCTCAGCGCGCTCACCGCCCTCCAATACCTGGCACTTCTCGTCTTCGCGGGGCTGCTCTTCTTCGACCGGTTGGTCCTCCGCAATACGCAGCCCATCACGGCACGAACCGCAGCGTTTCTGCGCTGGACGGGGATCGTGGCGGTTGTGGCATCGATCCTGTTGGTCCCGGTCTCGTCGTTGAACGTGACAGGCGAATCAGTTGCGAGGATTGCGGTCCCGTCCGCATGGTGGCCGGGACTGCTCTGGGCACCGGGCATTGCAGCTGTCCTTGTTCTCGCAGGTGTTGCTGGCGCGCACATTCTCGCCTGCCGTGACATTACACTCCGGTACGCACAGCTAATTGCACTCGCATTCCCGCTGCTCGCCCTCGTGGCGCCGGTCCTTGTCGGACACAGTCGGCTCGTCGAGCCCGTGGCGCTCATCATGGTCTCTGACTACGGGCATCTCCTCGCTGGGAGCTTCTGGGCCGGTGGAGTTCTCCGTCTCCTGCTTTTCTTCGTCGAGGCCCGGCCCGCACGTGGTGACGCGGCGGGAACGGACCCGAAATTCGCGGCGAACGTCGTGCGCCGGTTCTCCCGATTCGCGGTCTGGAGCGTGATCATCCTCGCGATCAGCGGCACCACGATTGGCATCATGATCGTCGGCGACGTCGACACGCTCCTCACCAGCGCCTACGGGCTAACGCTGCTCTTGAAGACCAGCATCGTCATCCCGATCATCGCGATCGCCGCGTACAACCGGCTCCGTCTGATCCCCAGCCTCTCAACCCGCCCCACCGCTGCCATGCGATGGCGCTTCCTCAGCCTTACGCTCAGCTACGAAGCCGCGCTCCTGGTCACCGTGCTCGCTGTCACGGGATTCCTCACCAACCTCAGCCCTGGACATGACCACCACACTGAGACCGCGGCTCCCGCAGCAATCGCGGAGTCAGTCAGCATCAGCGGCGACAGTCAAGAGCTCACGGTAGAGGGGTCTCTCGAACCCGCGCTGACCGGGGCCAACGATATTGCCTTCACCCTCCGATACGAAGACGAACCCGTCGCCCCCGAGGAAGTTGCACTGCGCATCAGCCTTCCCGAACACGACCTCGGCCCATTCCAGGTCGTCCCGGAGCTCGACCCCGAGACCGGCGAGTACACAACACAGCTCGCCCTTCCTGTCGCAGGCGAATGGCAGATCAACGTCATTGCTCGAGTCTCTACCTTCACCGAACCCATCGTCAGCATCCCCATCACCATCCAGTGAGCAGCATGCACGCGATGAGTCTCCATCGCGGGCGGAGACGCGAGGGCAACCACGCAGAACACCTCCGTCCGCAGGACGAAGAAGCAGAAGCAAGTTCCGTTTACAAGGGAACCCAGCACCGAGAATGAGGTGTTTACAAACCTCATCCAGCCGCTTGATTACGCGGGATTCGAATACTCCGTTTAGGGCGTTTTCGGGTAACGTTCGCAAGATCTTCGTGACGGCTCCAGCGCGTTTCGAGATTACGCCGTCAGCCGCCATTTCCGGTACCCGAAACCGCCAGAACACGCCCTCGTCGCAGGTCATCAATCGAGAGGGACCTTCGACCGCCGTGGCTTCAGTACGCTCAGTCTCAAGCGTCCGCACTCGAAGGTGAGCCAACATGTATCTTGAACGATTGGTCTTCAGGGCTTCCAACGCTTCGGGCCCGAGCCAACACCGATTCGTTTCGACTCGCGCCTCACCGCCTTCGTCGGCGCCAACGGCGTGGGGAAGACTTCCGCCTGCCAGGCGCTGCTGCGAATGTTCAGTGTGGACGCGGAGCAGCGGCAACTGAAGGTCACAGATTTTCATGTTCCCCACGACGAGGAGGCTTCGCCGGAACTACGCCAGCTCCGCGTGGAAGCCATCTTTAGCTTCCCGGAACTTGACAGTGGAGATACGGCAGCTCAGCTCAGTGTGCCGGAGTTCTTCCGTCACATGACCGCGGACGACGAGGGCTCATTCCGAGTACGAATTGTTCTCGAAGCCGAGCGGACCGACGATGGGACTTTGAACGGCACCATCTCGTCGGTCCTAAGAGTTGTCAACACGTTCGATGACGACTACGGCGACCAGTACTCAGATTTCAGGGACCGCAATCGTATCCAGGCGGTCTATGTACCAGCTACGCGCGACGGCGCGAAAGAAGTGAGCACATTCCTTCGCGGCCGAATCTGGCGCGCTGGCCAGTGGTCTCCCGACTTCGGTGCGCACCTCTCCGCGCCCGATGGGATCACTGTCGCCGATCTCGTAGCCCGTGGCCGCTACCCTCATCAGCGCCTCATCCGACAGTGGACTGACGCGGACGAGAAAGCTGTCGTCGACGCTCGGCATGCGACGGGCACCACGGAACTGTCCGGTCGCCTCGTTGACGAACTCTCCGGCGGACAACGCCAGCGCGTCTGGGTCGCGATGACCCTCGCGCAGGAGACGCCGATCCTGCTCTTGGACGAACCAACGACCTTCTTCGACATCACCCATCAGATCGAACTGCTTGAGCTGTTCACAGACCTGCAACAGGCCGGCAGAACACTCGTCGCCGTGCTCCACGACCTCAACCACGCAGCCCGCTACGCTACGCATCTCATCGCGATGAAGAACGGCTCTGTCGTCGCGGAAGGACCCCCACAAGAGATCGTCACACCAGAGCTCGTGCGCGACGTCTTCGACCTCGAATGCCTCGTCGTCCCGGACCTCTTCAGCGGCACACCACAGGTCGTTCCACTGGGTCGCACCCGCACCCCCGCGCCTGCGCCATAGCGCGACGCCGAATTTCCGATCGTTGGTCAGCTCAGGCCACGCGGATAGTTGCAGGAGTGGGATCTGCCAAGTGTCGGTGGGCGCTCGCAACTCTGCCCCATAGCGGTCGAGCAGGGGATGTGAGCGTGCTGCGCTGAAGAGGACCGTTTGAGCAGGCCAAGCAGGAGCACGATGATGATGGCCACGGTGAACAGTGGGGCGATGACCGCCGCGGTGGCGATGATGGGAAAAGTGACGGCGGTCGATGCGGCGGCGGCACCGATGACGGCGATGTTCGCCGGGCCGGTGACCCGCAGCAGACGTGTTCGGTTGAGGCCCGCACGCGGCATGCCGATCCGGTCGAGTGCCACGTACAGGTCGCGGTTCTCCAGGATCGCGGCGGTCTGGGTGATGGCGGTCTGGCAGGCGACCACGAGGAACGAGATCGCGGCGAGAGCGAGCAGCATGGTGCGGGCATCGGCGAACAGCAGGAGCTGGTCGGCCGTCATGATCTCGCGGCTCGCGCTCCGGCTGATCGTGTCGAGGTAGCCGAGCAGTGAGCCGGCAGGGATCAGGATGAACGTCGAGAGCGCCAGCGTCGAGACGCTGCGCCAGGCCGCGCGTGGGTCGTCCTGGACACCGCGGGTGGCCACCAGCGTCGCCGGGTCCGAGGTGCGCGCGGCCATTCGCCGCGAAACGAATGCGACAGCGAACGGACCGACGACACCCAGTACCGCCATCACGGCGAGCACGACAGCTGTGAGCGCGCCGAGGAGCACGATCACGCCCCACCCCGGCGACATCAGCTGCGTGACGAGCACCGCCGCACCGACCACGAGGAGCCCGATCACGACGCGGAACCAGCTCATCCGCGGCGCGTCCTGCCGGGTGCGCACCCCGAGCGGGGCGAGCACGACGCGGCGCAACCCCAGGAGAGCGCTGAGCGCGGCGATGATCACGAGACCGGGCGGGATCGTCGCGGTCAGCCACCAGGGCAGCCACAACTCCGATGCCTGCAGTTGCTGGCCGTGCACGGTGAGCAGAGAAAGCGCGAATGGCAGCGCGACGGAGAAGGCGGTGCCGATGAGGACGCCGATGGCGGCGATGACCGTGACCTCGGCGACGGCGATACGACGTACCCGAGCTGAGGTGAGGCCGAGCAGTCTTAGGGTCGCCAGGCGGTCGTCGCGGCTGCGGGCGGCGAGCCTCGCCGTCGCGGTGCCGAGCGTGATCAACGGGACGAGCAGTAGGCCCACCAGCCCGAACGCGAGCACCTGGTAGCCGATCTCATCGGTGGGCGCGTTCCAGAACGCGACGGCGAGCATCGCGACGGCGAAGGCCAGTAGGGTCGTGACGCCGGATGCCGCGATCTGCAATCCGGTAATGGTCGCGGACGCCCGGCGCGGACGACTCAGGAGAAGCACGGCATAAGGGTTCATGCGTCCGCCTCGATCCGGCCATCGTGCAAACGGATGGTCCGATCGCAGCGCGAGGCGACGTGCGTATCGTGCGTGACGATCACCAGTGCGCGGTCCACGCTGCGCCCGGTTTCGAGCAGGGCATCAAGCACTTCATCAGCGGTACGGGAATCGAGAGCGCCCGTCGGCTCGTCGGCGAAGATCAGGCTCGGGCCCATGACGAGGGCGCGGGCGATCGCGACGCGCTGGGCCTGCCCGCCCGAGAGCTGTCCGATGCGTCGATCCCCGAGTCCCGCGAGACCCAGCCTGCACAGCTCCGCATCGGCGCGCCCGCCCGCTACGGTCCGGGACACGCCTGCGAGCAGCAGCGGCAGGGCGACGTTCTCTCTGGCGGTGAGCTCGGGCAGCAGCATCCCCTGCTGGAACACGAATCCGAATCGCCGTAGCCGGAACGACGAGCGAGCATCCTCTGACAGCGCTGCGAGGTCCTCATAACCGCTGCCGTCCGGACGGCGCACGATAACCGCGCCACTGTCCGCGGGGAGGATGCCGGCGAGCACGTGCAGCAGCGTGGACTTTCCCGAGCCGCTCGGGCCCATGATCGCCACAGACTCGCCCGGAGCGATGAGAAGGTCGGCATCGATGAGCGCCTGGGTCTGCCCGAACGATTTCCCTGCCCCCTGAGCGCGGAGCAACCACTTCGATGAGTTCTTCGCGTCGACGGGATCGGGACGGGTGACGGTGCTCATCTGAGGTTCTCTCCAACGCTCTGGGTGGTCGTTCAACGGCACTGCCCACGCTAGAAATCAGCGCCGATCCGCCGATACCAACCACGGGTCGAACTCCCGGACCTCCCCGACCGCTCAATCTCCACCCGTGGGTGGTGGTCCCGTGTCCCGTGCGCGCATAGCGTCGAGATGCGCGACCATGGAGAGGAGAGGGGGAAGATGACGGACGTCACTCGTCAGCTCAGCGAGCCGGTGCTCCCACGGCCGCGCGTCGTGCGCTGGTTCGCCGAACGCCCGCGCATCGGAGACGTGCTCGTGATCCTCGCGTGCACGGTCCCGACTCTCGCGGCGCTGATTCTCGCCCCGCCCGCACACGCCTGGCTCGGCTACCTGTGCGCGGCCGGCGTCGCGATTGCGTTCTGGTGGCGACGCTCCCATCCGCTCGCCGTGCTCCTCGTCGTCGTCTCGCTCGCGACCCTCAACCCGATCTCCGCGAACGGCATGACGACCGCATTCTTCGAGAGCTTCTTCGCACTCTTCGCCCTCGCGAACCACTCCCGCCTCCGCACGACGCTCATCGGCTATCTCCTCAGCGAGGGCGCGATCCTCGCGACGGCGGGCGTCGCAATCCTCTTCGGGCTCCGAGAGGACTTCCCGAGCGTGCTCTTCCAGCCGGCGTCTCTCATCGCGATCGCCCTCGGCGTCGCCGTGCGCGCGAGCCGCTCCCGCCGCGAAGCAATCGAGGAACTCGTCACGCTTCGCGAAGATCGCGCCGCGGCCGCCGAGAGGGCACGCATCACCGCGGAGATGCACGCTGTCGTTGCGCATTCCGTCACAGTCATGATCGCCCTCGCCGGCGGCGCTTCGGCCGGTTGGGAGAAGCACCCCGCGCGCGCGCGGAGCGCGCTTGACCAGCTCGGCAACGTCGGCGCGCACACGCTCGAAGAGATGCAGCGCATCCTCCGCGTCCTCCGCGAACACGACACGGACCTGGACCGGAACCTCGAATCATCGGGCCACAATCTTCCGTCCCTTGATGAACTGGTTGAGGTCTTCAGGTCAGCGGGACTCCCAGTCACCCTCACAGTCGACCGTGACGTTACCGCACTCGGGAGACTCGAGGATCCGGTGCTGCAGACCACCGTCTACCGGATCGTCCAGGAAGCGCTCACCAACGCCCTCCGCCACGCGCGCGAGGCCACCCACATCGAGGTCGAAATCAGGCACGACGCCGGGCATATCTCGGTCGCGGTGACCGACAACGGGCGGGGTCCGAAACCCGGACCGAGCGTCGGGGCCGGAGTCGGGCTCAGAGCTATGCGTGAACGCGCGGTCACCTTCGGCGGCGAGTTCTTCGCTGGCCCCATCCCCACCCGTGACGACGCCCCCGGCCACGGATGGCGCACCCGCGTGACCATTCCCATGCACGGGGGAGCAGCATGACCGACCAACAACCCACGCGGATCCGCGTTGTCGTCGCCGACGACCAGCCCCTCGAACGGGCCGGCAACGCCCTGATTCTCGACTCCGATGATGAGATCGAGGTCGTAGGCGAAGCCGGGAACGGTGTCGAGGCCATCAGCGTCGTTTCCGACACACTTCCCGACGTCGTTCTCATGGACATCCGGATGCCGGTGATGAACGGCCTCGAAGCCACCCGGATCATTGCCGAAGCTCACCCCTCGACACGTGTCATCGTTCTCACCACGTTCGATCTCGACGAATATGCCTTCGGCAGCCTCAAAGCGGGAGCGAGCGCCTTCCTGCTGAAGAGCACCAGGCCCGCCGCGCTCATCGATGCGGTCAAGACGGTCGCGTCCGGATCAGCGGTCGTCTCCCCCCGCCTTACAGCGAAGCTCATCGAGCACTATCTCCGACCCGCGTCGGCGACAAAGGAGAATAGCGGTGCGACGAGCGACCGAGCTGGGAGGCTCGACGTGCTCAGCCCCCGCGAGCGAGACATCTTCACGGATATCGTTCGTGGCCTCACCAACTCCGAGATCAGCACCGAACTCGTCCTCGCACCATCGACCGTCAAGTCCCACATTAACTCGATCTTCGCGAAACTCGGACTGCGCGACCGCGTGCACGCAGTCCTCCTCGGTCACGAACTCGGACTCATCGCACCGGTCATCGAACCATCTCGACGGTCAGCCATGGGGGTTTCGAACGACTACGGAGGGTGAACCCCTCAAGAGCACGACACCGACCTGCTGCAGATGTTCTCGGAGTGTCTGCGATCCGGCAACAGGGCGAAGCGGACGATCAGCACACGCGAGTCGATCCTCCGAGGCTTCGCGCACCGACGGGCGACAACCCTGCTCGTGGCGACAGTGTTCACTTTCGCCACGAGGTCGGCCGCGACGACATCGCGCCATCCACACGGGAAACAAAGCAGGCGACGTTCCTGGCGGCCTGGAAAGGCCGATCAATTCGAATCTCGAACTCCATCAGTGACTCTCGAGAGCCGGTGGGTTACAGCGAGCCCCTGAACCACTGGGATACGCGGTGGGGCTTTGGGATTCAGGTCGTGATGGGTGGAGACATGCCGTCGGACGCGATCAGTCCTTGTCAGCTCCGCACCCGGCGCGTCGCCAGACGTCTGCGCTCGCGCTCTGTGCGGGTTCCATCGGGTGCAGGCAGTCCGGGCAGTTCGGCGTGCTGAGGATGTCATCATGCACGAGCCGGAGCTCGCGCTGTCGCTCGACGTCACCCATGAGGCCGGCGTAGAAGCTCTGTAGGCCGCTACTCCACGGTCCACCAGGCGACGCCGACCAGGCACAGCCCGTCCTCGATCTCCTGGTAGAAGACATCGCCGGGGTACTCGGTGCCAGCTTGGGTGCGGCCCTCGGGCAGAGAGAGGTTGATGCTCCAGTCCGGCTCAAGCTGGACCATCTCTTCCCAGAACTCGGGCACGAACTCCTCCGGCTCTTCTGCGGAGAGGCCCTCCCAGTCGGTGGGCTCGCGCATCTCCGGGTCGTAGCCCTCGCACACGAACGACGCAGCGTCTCCGGCCGCGGCTGCTTCGATGAGCTGCTCGGTGGTTTCGATGACGCGGGTGCCTTCCGGGCCCCAGATGAGCACGTTTGCAGAGCACCCCGTGAGCCCAGTGCTGAGCACCGTGGCGATCGCGGCGACGGAGCTGGCAGCAACAAGCCGGCGGGAGTACGTCATGTGGTTTCTCCTTCGAGCGGTCTGGCGAACTCGAGCAGGTTTCCCGGTGCGAACTTGTGCGGGCGTGTGCGGCCGGTGGGGGAGAAGCTGTGCCGCTGGTAGAACCGGATCGCGGGCTCTGAGCCCTCGTGGACATACAGGCGCAGACGCGACGCTCGCGGCGTCGCCCACTGGATCACGACGTCCATCAGCTCATCGGCGACCTTGGGGGTCCGGCTTCGGTATTCGGGCACGACGTAGACGCCAGTGAGCACAGGGTCCTCGCCGTCGTCGTGACTCTGAGCGGTCATCATGCCCACCCAGCGGCCGGTCTCCTGGTCGATGGCAGCAAAGGACCCCGCGTCGTCTTGCTCGCCGCGGCGGGCCCGCATGCGCCAGCTGTCCTCGGTCATCGTTAGGGTCTGCTCGAGCGTGGCGCTGAAAGAGATCAGGTGCTCCGTGGCGTTCTCGATCCGGAACGCGCGCGCGAATGGCCGATCGACCTCGCGCGTGCTCCGGATAACAATGTCTGCGGCAGGCATGCTGGTCACCCTATCCACGGATGATCGGCCATCGGTGGAGCCACTGCGAGGGGTAGAGAACCCTGTCAAGGGGGAGGCAGGCTCAGAGGGCTCGTGTTGGACTGGCGCTCTCTACACACAAGAACGAAAGCGAGAACACTCCATGCACGACTCCGCGGGCCGCCATGAAGACGAGAAGCCGATGATCCCCGACGAGCTCACGCCGAGACAGCGAGTTGAGGATCCCGTCGCCAACGATCCGGAAGCCGCGGGTGTGGGTTCAGATGGCCAGGATGGTCACGACGACGAACAGACCCCCGTCGACGACCGGCCTTGAAGGCTCAGCGCTGCCTCAGAGCGTCGAGCCAGAAGCAGCGCGAGGGGCACGCGCGAGCAGTGCGCGGGCAGCCATGAGAACCCCGATGTCTCCGGCACGAAGGACCTGCGTCACGCGCCGGACCCGGCATAGTTCTCGGCACGCGAGTACGGGCTGAGCTGCCGCCGAGATCGCCGGTGTCCGCCTCTGGGATGAGTCAGGGGTAGTTCGGCTACTCGGTGAGCCTGCCCCTGGTGAGGCGCGCCGCCCGCGTGATGTGGTCGTACTGTCTGGTGGGGTGGGGCAAGCTGGCTTGATCATGACGATTGCTGACGAGCTGTTGCGTGGCCCACGCGGGCGTCGACTGTGTCTCACCTACGTATGCCAGGTGGCCGAGACTGTGAGGGTCGCTGTGTCGCATCTGGAGTACGAACTTGATCCCCATCCCGGGACTGTGATCCGCATCAGCAGCGGCGACGCAGACACCGACACCGTCGAGGACCCCGCTTTCACGGAAGCTGACGTCGCCGAGCTCGTCCGGAACGTTGATCTGGCTTCGATCTCAAACACGGCTGTCCGGGAGGCGATCTGCGAGTCTGTGGATCACGCGCGGTACTGGCAGGAACCCGACGGACGCGACGTCGTCGCCGTACTCCCGGCGATCCGGGAAGTACTGTCGCGCGTGGCGGACCGTTTGGTCACCGTGCTGCCAGACCTGACCGCGCCGTCTGCGCCGGCGCAATGGGCGGTCGATTGGCGCGTGGCCGCCGACAGTGCCCCGATCGAACGGTCCCCGGCCGTGGTTCTCGAAAGATGGAGCACGGAGCAACGGGACGATGAGGAGAGATCCATGCGGGAGCGCCCGGTCGATCCGCGCGCCAACTTCTCGGGGACGTGGTGGTCGGTGCCGTACCAGCTGCTCGCGACCCGGGCGAACGTGATGGATGCTCTCCAACTGGTGGAGGACTCCCTCGGATGGGAGGTAGCGACCGTCATACCTGTGCGCGGAGCGGGGCGGATCCTGGAGATCCGATCTGGCGAGGACTGGGCGGACCTGTGCCGTGCGTTCCCGATGGAAGTGACGGCGTCTCGACGCCACGATTGGTTCCGTGTCACCGGCCGCGACGGCAGATGGATCATTCCGGATTGGGAGCAGGTCGCGCAGGAATGGGATGCCGTGCACCTCACGATGCTTGGCTACCTTTCCGCCGCGACACGACTGATCGACATCGATGGCCAGCGCGCAACGGTCATCGCCGGATGGGGACCCGACGCCACCATCTGGCTCACCGACGTCGCCCGCGAATGGCACGAACCCCGCCAACAATGGCGCCGCCTCGACGGAGACAACCTCTGGGTACCGGACCAGGCCGGCACCCAACAGAACTGAGCATCAAGATGAGAAACCAGGACGACAGCACGATGTCGAGAACTGCAGCAAACAGGAACGACCACGTCTCAGCCGCACTGCACGCAGAACTGGCCGAACACCTGAGCTCTGAACCGGTGTTCGTTCTCACTCGCGCACTCCGGAACATCCCGATGAAGCGTGAGATCGCCACGGGCGGTTCCCGCGACGCCATCGAGCGATGGGAACGGCTTCTCCGCTCCGGCGACCTCGCCGGGATCCGGGCCATCTTCCTCGGTGATGATGAAGATAGCCGGATGATGCGCAACAGCACGGTCTTTCAAGGGGTGCTGTCCTCGGAGGAGCGAGAGCGTGTTCTCCTCGAGTTGCCGCGCAAACATTAGTTCTCAGCGGTGCTGGTCGCGCCGCGTGGGCGCTGAGGCGTTCAACCGAGATCGAGTGGTAGAGCAGCGCTCCCGCGCCGTCGGTCAAAAGCTGCGCGACCGTCCGGGCGAAGGTGAACACTTTCGTCGGTGGATCTCTCGCCGGTTCCCTCGGGCGCGCGCAAGCGAATCGCGGAATACAGGGAGCCTGAATCAGGTGAGAGCCCCGACTACGCGGATGGTGGCATTCAGCCATCCATCCCAGCCAAGCACGAAGCGACGGGTGCCGACCCGGGTATTTCGTGCGGTAGCCCTTGAGATTTTGCCGCTTCTTCCGGTCAACGGTACCCGTCGCAATCGTGTGCTTGCGAGACATCTCCCGTCCGACCCCTACGAAACTGCGCGGGTGTGAGCGGTAAGCGCACTGACAGCTCCCGTACCGATGGAGCTGGAGCAGACTTTGAGTTTTGTCTGGTTCCCCTCCTCCTGACGTCAGAACTCGCGCATCGCAGCGCTAGGGGCGGGTGCGCTGATGGCACCGCAGCGGCGTTCGAGCGCGGACGCGGCGTCCGCGTCCGAAGCGAAGGGGCCGTCGAAATGTGCGATGGTGCGTATCACGGCTTCGCGTCCGTTGACGATGATTCGGAAGTCGGGCAGGTCGGGTACGGGCTCGCCATACTTTGTGCCCTCGACGGCGGTAAGGAGTTCGTGGCCGTTTGGAAGCAGTTCTCGCATCGCGGGGAAGAGGGATTCCTCCAGGAGCTGCCAGAGCACGTCGCGGCCGTCCAGGTCGTCGATGTCGAGCGATTGACAAATGGACCAGTGCTGGATGATGTTGCCGTTCCAGAAGCCGTACGGGGTGAAGAGGTCGTCGATGTTGAGTACGAGGTCGCCGTCTAGGGTGACGTGAGTGACGCCGAACTCGTCGAAGCGGCGCCAGAGCGTGCTTTCGGGCAGCGCAGAACTGAGAGCGCTGCCGGGCGCGCGCGGAACCAACATCCCGGGGTCGTTGTCCTCCCGCTCTGCGATACGCGGAAATACGGGAAATGTACTGATTCGATCCCAGTATCGCGCACAGACAAAAACCCCGGTTCAGCCGGGGTTTTTTCGTATCCGGACCCGGAGATCATCGCCCGTAGTCCTCGGCCGTCTCGTCCACGACCCGTTTCGTGAACTCGTCAGTGAGACGCCGCGTCATCTCCTGACGGCGGGCGGCGTCCTCGGCCGTCGTCGTCTCGGTCGTCCAGAGCTTGGCGAGACGAGCCTCGAGATCGTTGATCTGGCTGCGCATCTCCCGGTCGGCGCGTTCCTGCGCCTCCTCCGCCGCGTTCCGGAAGACACGCGCCGCGGTGTCGACGATCCGACGTTCGAGCAGTACGACCACCCCGATCAGCAGAAGCGTCGTGCCGACTCCGCCGAGCACGCCGGAGACGTAACCGGCTTTGTTCGCGTCGGGTGCCAGTGCCATGCCCGCCAGGATGCCCAGCAGTCCGAGCAGGATGCAGCCGACGAACCAGCCCCACCTGATTCGGACTCGCGTTGGATTCTGTTCGCTCACCGCTCCAGCGTAGATCGCCCGCACGCCGCGGGGGAGTGGGATGGCGCGGGCCGCGACCGCCCGGCCCGACGGATTCGTCCCCCTTTCGGCCTACAGACATCCCGCCGCATATCGGCAAGGCTGGTTGGTACATTCACGAGGGGGAGTGACATGGCCGGAGAAGGCTTGATGATTGGTTACGCGCTGCTGGGCTGCGGCATCGTCGGAGCAGTACTGGCGACAGTGCAGGCCGTGCTCGCCAAGGGGCGCGCGAGCCAGGACAACCGTCCGTCCCGATGAGGGAGCAGACGGCCCTGATTCTCGGTGGGATTCTCTCGCTGTGCGTGGCTGTCGTCGGTTCCGTCACCTCCTGGTCCACGGTCCAGTCGGATGGCGCGGACGGCGTCGCCTACCTCGTCGTCAACGCCGGCCTGTGCGCGCTCGGCATCAGTCTGCTCGTGCTCGGATGGCGACGTCGACGACGTGAGCCCTCAATCACCTCTGATGAGAACGATGGTCGCTCATCCACGTCGTCGCATGAGCCACGGCATCCCGCAGTGAGAAAAGGCGACTCGTAGACCCGGGTCTGCCGAGTGCGGGTGTCCATTCCGGAAGTCGACAGCGCGGCACGGCGAGGGTCGATACGGCGAGTAATCTTGAGTCCGACCCCTATGGAGTGCTCTGTGCCTGAAAACGCCCGGCCGCAAGACGGCTTCGCCCTGTTCACCGACCGATCCGTCGTCGCGATGCGCGTCAACGGCACGCTCAAGGACCTCGCCGCCACGGTGACGGATGCCGACGAGGTCGAACCCGTCACGATCGACAGCCCTGATGGGCTGAACATCCTGCGCCACTCCACCGCGCATGTCCTCGCGCAGGCGGTGCAGCGTCTCCGGCCGGAGGCGAACCTCGGCATCGGTCCCTTCATCACGGACGGCTTCTACTACGACTTCGGCGTCGAGACGCCGTTCACCCCCGAAGAGCTGAAGGCGATCTCGAAGGAGATGCAGCGCATCATCCGCGAGGGACAGCGCTTCACCCGTCGGGTCGTCTCGGTCGACGAGGCGCGTGCCGAACTCGCCGATGAACCCTTCAAGCTCGAACTGGTCGAGCTCGCAGGGGGCCCCGGCTCCGGTGCGGATGCCGCGGAGGGCGCCTCCGTGGAAGTCGGCGCCGGCGAGCTCACGATCTACGACAACGTCACCCGCGACGGCGAAGTGGCCTGGAAGGATCTCTGCCGCGGCCCGCACGTCCCGAGCACTCGCATGGTCGGCAACGGCTGGGACCTGACCCGCGTGGCGGCCGCCTATTGGCGCGGCAGCGAGAAGAACCCGCAGCTCCAGCGCATCTACGGCACCGCGTGGCCGTCCAAGGACGAGCTGCGCGCCTACCAGGAGCGTCTCGCCGAGGCCGAGCGCCGCGACCACCGCAAGCTCGGTTCGGAGATGGACCTGTTCTCGTTCCCCGACGAGATCGGCTCCGGCCTGGCGGTGTTCCACCCCAAGGGCGGAATCATCCGCTACGAGATCGAGGAGAACCTCCGCCGTCACCTGCTGCGCAACGGGTACGACGTGGTCAACAGCCCGCACATCACGAAGAAGGATCTGTTCCAGACATCTGGACACCTTCAGACGTATGCGGACGGCATGTTCCCACCGATGCACCTGGACGAGCTGCGCGACGAGGACGGCAACGTCACCCGTCAGGGCCAGGACTACTACCTCAAGCCCATGAACTGCCCGTTCCACAACCTGATCTACCGTTCGCGCGGTCGCTCCTACCGCGAGCTGCCGCTGCGGCTGGCGGAGTTCGGCACGGTGTACCGCTACGAGAAGAGCGGGACGCTGTCGGGACTCACCCGCGTGCGAGGACTGACCCAGGACGACGCGCACATCTACGTCGCCCAGGACCAGGTCAAGGAGGAGCTCACCACCAACCTCAACCTCGTCCTCGAGCTGCTGCGCGACTACGGCCTGAACGACTTCTACCTCGAACTGTCCACGAACGAAGAGGGCAACCCGAAGTTCCTCGGGGAGCCTGCGCAGTGGGCCGAGGCGATCGAGACGCTGCGCGAGGTCGCTGAGGCATCCGGTCTCGAGCTCGTCTCGGACCCGGGAGGCGCGGCGTTCTACGGTCCGAAGATCTCCGTGCAAGCCCGCGATGCGATCGGCCGGACCTGGCAGATGTCGACCATCCAACTCGACTTCAACCAGCCGGAGCGCTTCGAACTCGAGTACACCGGCCCCGACGGGCAGAAGCACCGACCGGTGATGATCCACCGCGCGCTGCTCGGATCGGTCGAACGCTTCTTCGCGATCCTCCTGGAGCACTATGCGGGGGATTTCCCGTTGTGGCTCGCCCCGACGCAGGTCGTCGGCGTCCCCGTGGCAGAGCAGTACGCCGAATATCTCGGCGACGTCGTTGCGCAACTGCGCGCGGACGGTGTCCGGGCCGACGTCGATCACTCGGACGACCGCATGCAGAAGAAGATCCGCAATCACACCACCGCGAAGGTGCCGCTGATCCTCATCGCCGGAGAGCAGGACAGCGCCGCGGGCACCGTGTCGTTCCGGTTCCGAGACGGCACGCAGGAGAACGGCGTGCCGGTGGCCGATGCCGTGGCTCGCATCCGTGCGGCGATCGCAGCGCACTCCCTCGTCCTGAAGGCAGGGGATCTGGCGTGACCGGCCAGGACCCGGCATCCGGTGCGGCGGTGTTCCCCGAGGACGCCGCGCACCTTGCCGGTGTTCCGGACGAGTTCCAGCGGCTGTGGACCCCGCACCGGATGGCGTACATCCAGGCGGGCCCCGAGCCGCTGCGCGAGGAGTGCCCGTTCTGCGAGGCGCCCAAGCATGCGGACGAGGAACGACTGATCGTCGCCCGCGGCCGTTCCGCATACGTGCTGCTGAACCTGTTCCCGTACAACTCGGGCCACCTGCTCGTCTGCCCGTACCGGCACATCGCGACGTACGACCAGGCGACGCCGGAGGAGGTCGCCGAGATCGGTGCTTTGACGCAGACCGGGATGCGCGTGCTCCGCGACGTGTCGAACTGCGATGGCTTCAACCTCGGGATGAATCAGGGCGCCGTCGCCGGTGCCGGCATCGACGCGCACCTGCACCAGCACATCGTTCCGCGGTGGAACTCCGACGCGAACTTCTTCCCGATCATCGCGAAGACGAAGGCGCTGCCTCAGCTGCTCGGCGAGGTGCGCCACGCGGTCGCCGGCGCCTGGCCCAGCGCGTAGTGGTCAGCGGACCTGACGCGCAGTGAACTGCATACGCGGGTTCGCGTAGTACTCCTGCGACTCGATGAGCTGCAGCTCCCGCTCGCCCGAATCCAGCGTCGCCTGCAGCAGATCGAACACGCTCGACACGGTGCGCTCGAGAGCGAGCTTCGCATCACGGGTGGCGACGTAGTGCGCGGTGAACAGAGCGGCGGTCACATCGCCGGACCCGTTCGCCTTCATCGGCAGGTGCGGGGTGGCGACCAACCAGGCGCCCTTGTCGTCGACAGCGAGCATCTCGATCGTGCCCGCATCGCGGTCCGGGCGCTCGACGCTCGTCACGAGCACGATCGAGGGGCCCATCGCGCGCGCGGCATCGACCGAGGCGAGGGTCGACTCGAGCGTCGAGGGCTCAGTGCGCGTGAGATAGCCCAGTTCGAACTGGTTCGGTGTGATGATGTCGGCCACGGGCACCACGCGATCGCGCAGCAGTTCGGGGATGGCCGGCGCGACGAAGCATCCGCTCTTCGCATTGCCCATCACCGGATCGCAGGCGTACAGCGCCGCCGGATTGGCGGCCTTCACTCGGGCGACCGCGTCGATGATGACGTCGCCGATGCCCTCGCCGCCCTGATAACCGGACAGCACGGCATCCACCTTCGGGAAAGCGCCGCGCTCCTCGATTCCGGTGATGACGTCGCGCACATCCGACGGGTCGATGAGCGGTCCGCGCCAGGCCCCGTAGCCGGTGTGGTTGGAGAAGTTGACGGTGTACACCGGCAGTACGTCGACGCCGAACCGCTGCAGGGGGAAGACGGCTGCGGAGTTGCCGACGTGGCCGTATGCGACGGCGGACTGGATCGACAGGATCTTCATGGTGCTCTTCTTTCGTGCTCAGCGGGTGGCGGAGACGAGATCGGCGAGCAGTGCATCGCCTTCTTCGTCGGTGAGATCGTGGACGGTGAGTCGCAGATGGTGAGACGGTGCGGCGCGATCGGTGAGCCGGAAGGCGTCGCCGGTGCGGACCAGCCAGCCACGACGCATCATGCGCTCCGAGACGACGGATGCCGGCTCGGGCAGCGCGACCCACAGATTCATGCCGTCGCCCTGCGTCGCATGCAGTCCGTGCGCACGGAGCCTGTCGGCGAAGGCGCCGTTGCGCTCCGCGTAGTGCGCGCCCGCCGCGGCGATCTGCGCCTGAACGGCCTCGTCTGTGACGAGCCCGAGGACCAGGCGCTGCAGCAGATGGCTGACCCAGGTCGTCCCGGGGCTGAGCCGCTCCGCGAGTCGGGCCGCCGTCTCGGGATCGGTCGCGGCGACGGCCAGGCACATGTCAGGACCCAGGAACTTCGACACGCTGCGGATCAGGGCGAAGCGGCGGTGCTCGGCGGTGATGAGCGACTCGTACGGATGCGGCGAGAGCATCGAGAAGTGGTCGTCCTCGATGAGCAGCACATAGGGGTGGTCGGCGAGCACGGCCCGCAGTGCCGCCGCGCGCTCGGGTGTCAACCGCGCACCGGTCGGGTTCTGGGCTCGAGGAGTGCAGATCACGGCGCGCACTCCGGCATCCAGGGCGGCACGGAGACCGGCGACCGTCATGCCCTCGTCGTCGACCGGCACCGGGACGGCCCGGTAGCCGCCGAGACGGACGGTGTGGATGCTGGCGAGGAAGCACGGGTCTTCCAGCGCCACCGCGTCATCGCGGGTCAGCGCCTGAGCGAGCAGTCGCTCCACGGCATCCACCGCTCCGCTGGTGATGGTGATGCGGAAGTCGGCGGTCGGCAGGGCGGAGCCCATCCACTCCCGTGCCCAGGTCTCGAGACCGGGGTCGATCACGGGCTCGCCGTACAGCACCGGCCGCCCGCCGAAGCCGGCCAGCACGGGGGAGGGGTCGGGTATGAGAGCCGGGTCGGGGTTTCCGGTTCCGACGTCGCGCAGCACGGTATCGGGGGCGTACCCGTCCTGTGCGGCCGGAGTGCGCCCGGTGATCACCGTGCCCGCTCTGCCTCGAGTCTGCACGAGACCCGCCTGGACGAGCTGCCGGTACGCCGCCACGGCGGTGTTGCGATTGACGCCGAGGCGTTCGGCGAGCTCTCGCACCGGGGGCAGCAGGTCGCCGGTGCGCAGGATGCCGCGATCGCGCAGTCCGCGCACGCTGGCGGCGATCTCGGCCGCCGTGGTGCCGGTGATCTGCTCGTTCGTGTCAGCCATCGAAACACGAGTCTAGTTCGTCCTGCGACAGTGCTAGGTTTTGGCATAGATCAAATGGATCTTTGACCTTGATGAAGGGAAACCCGATGTCCCAGCCAGTCGCCACCGGAACCGGGCGCGTCAAGCGCGGCCTCGCCGAGATGCTGAAGGGCGGCGTCATCATGGACGTCGTCACGGCCGAGCAGGCCAAGATCGCCGAGGACGCCGGTGCTGTCGCCGTCATGGCGCTGGAGCGCGTGCCGGCGGACATCCGTGCGCAGGGCGGCGTGTCCCGCATGAGCGATCCCGACATGATCGACAGCATCATCGACGCCGTGTCGATTCCCGTGATGGCGAAGGCGCGCATCGGACACTTCGTCGAGGCGCAGGTTCTGCAGGAGCTCGGCGTCGACTACATCGACGAGTCCGAGGTCCTGTCGCCCGCGGACTACGTGAACCACATCGACAAGTTCGGGTTCACGGTGCCGTTCGTGTGCGGTGCGACGAACCTCGGCGAGGCGCTGCGCCGCATCAACGAGGGCGCGGCGATGATCCGCTCCAAGGGCGAAGCGGGCACCGGGGACGTCTCGGAGGCGATGAAGCACATCCGCAAGATCCGCGGCGAGATCGCCGCTCTCACAACCCTGCCGAAGGACGAGCTCTTCGTCGCGGCCAAGGAGCTGCAGGCCCCGTACGACCTGGTCGCCGAGATCGCGGAGACCGGCAAGCTCCCGGTCGTGCTGTTCGTCGCCGGTGGCGTCGCGACCCCGGCGGATGCTGCGATGATGATGCAGCTCGGTGCAGACGGCGTGTTCGTCGGGTCCGGCATCTTCAAGTCCGGCAATCCCGCCGAACGCGCCAAGGCGATCGTGAAGGCGACGACGTTCTTCGACGACCCGAAGGTGATTGCTGAGGTCTCCCGCGGCCTGGGCGAGGCGATGGTCGGCATCAACGTCTCCGACCTCCCGGCCCCGCACCGCCTGGCCGAGCGTGGCTGGTAGTCCACGCGTCGGCGTCCTCGCCCTCCAGGGCGACGTGCGAGAGCACGCTCGCGTCCTGGAGGGCCTGGGTGCCGCTGTGACGCTGGTGCGACGCCCGGAGGAACTCACCGAGGTCGACGGGCTGGTGCTCCCTGGCGGGGAGTCGACGGTGATCGACAAGCTCGCACGCGCCTTCGGCCTCGCGGAGCCGGTGCGAACGGCGATCGCCGAGGGTATGCCGGTCTACGGCACGTGCGCCGGGCTCATCCTGCTCGCGGATACCGTGCTCGACGGTGCCGAGGACCAGCAGAGCTTCGGCGGACTCGATGTCGTTGTGCGCAGGAACGCGTTCGGGCGGCAGACGGAGTCCTTCGAGACGAGCCTCGACATAGATGGGTTCGATGCTCCCGTCGATGCGACCTTCATCCGCGCACCCCTGATCGACACCGTCGGGCCTCGCGCTCGCGCGATCGGCTCGCTGCCGGACGGCGGTGTCGTCGCCGTGGAGCAGGGTGTGCTGCTCGGAACCTCGTTCCACCCGGAGGTCGCCGGCGAGGATCGGTTCCACCGGCGCTTCCTGGCGCACGTGCGGGCGCGCTGACCGTAGTCTTGCGGGCATGCGTCTGCCGATCGGTTCCACGGATGTCAGCACCAGTGGCGGCAACGCCACACTGATCGGCCGCCGAGGCGAGGGCTGGCAGCCCATCTCGACCGGCGGCCTCTCGCTGGAGGATGCGATCGCTCTCCTCGAGTCGTACGGCCACCGCGACGCGCACATGGATCCGGCGTTCGACGACGCTCTCGCCGTCGGTGACGGCGCGCCCGTGTTCGCACCTGGCGATGCGATCCTGTGGCGCTACGGACGCTACATCGAGACCGCACGGGTGATCCGCGACGACGAGCGCGGACTCGTCGTCTGGATCGCGTCCGGGTCCGCGCGCCTCGAGTCCGTCCCGGCAGACGGTCGTGGCACGCGCGATGTGCCGCTCGAAGAGCGGTTCAGTGTCCCATGGGTCACGAGGGAGTCCACCTGGCGCGGTCAGGGGATCGTCCGCGTCGCTCCCACCGGAAAGCCGTGGTCGGTCTGGTTCTTCCGCAACTCCGACGGCACACCGGCCGGCGCATACGTGAATGTCGAGCTGCCGCACCGGCGGGTGGCGGGGCAGCTGCCCGGTGTCTTCACACGGGACCTCGTTCTCGATCTCATGATCGATTTCGAGCATCCGGGCTCGGAGGACATCTGGCTCAAGGATGCCGATGAACTCGACGCCGCCGTCGCGCAAGGGCGCTTCACCTCTGAACAAGCCGACGCTGTGCGGGCGCTGACCGAACACGCCTGCCGCGAGTTCGCAGACCACGGCTCCTGGCCCCTCGATGAGGGCTGGGATCGCTGGATGCCGGATGCCGCCATGGACGTCCCGCTGCAGCTTCCCGGCGGCGCTGTGATCGACGCCCTGCGGCAGAGATCCGGGCAGTCCAGCATCCACGGCTGATCGACGCGGTGCCGAACCGCGTAGACTGATGCGCGCGAAACGCGAGAACGAGCGGGAGTCATATGTCCGGACATTCCAAATGGGCCACCACGAAGCACAAGAAGGCTGCGATCGACGCCAAGCGCGCGAAGTCGTGGGCGAAGCTCATCAAGAACATCGAGGTCGCCGCCAAGCTCGGCGGTGCTGATCTTCAGGGCAACCCGACCCTGTTCGACGCCGTGCTCAAGGCGAAGAAGACCTCGGTCCCGAAGGACAACATCGACCGCGCCATCAAGCGCGGCGCCGGCATCGGCGGCGAGGCCGTCGAGTACACCTCGATCATGTACGAAGGCTACGGACCCAACGGTGTCGCCCTCATGATCGAGTGTCTGACCGACAACAAGAACCGCGCAGCCGCCGAGGTGCGCACCGCGCTCACCCGCAACGGCGGAACGCTCGCGGATCCGGGCAGCGTCGCCTACAACTTCAGCCGCAAGGGCGTCATCGTGGTCAGCTCCGATGGGACCACCGAGGACGACGTCATGATGGCAGCGCTCGAGGCGGGTGCCGAGGAGATCGAGCCGCACGCCGAGGGCTTCGAGATCGTCACCGAGGCGACCGATCTCGTCTCGGTGCGCTCCGCGCTGGTCGACGCCGGTATCGAGTACGAGTCGGCCGATGTCGAATTCGTGCCGAACCTCAAGGTCGAGATCGACGCGGACACCGCGCGCAAGATCTTCCGCCTCATCGACGCACTCGAGGACAGCGAGGACGTGCAGAACGTCTTCAGCAACTTCGACCTCACCGCCGACGTCCAGGCCGAGCTCGAGAACGACGACGAGTAGGCGGGCGCGCCGCCGCGGCGGCGTCCGTCCTCGCGCATAGCCTGAAGGTGTGACCACTTCGACGATTCGCGTGCTCGGGATCGACCCCGGACTCACTCGCTGCGGCGTGGGGGTCGTGGACGTCGGTCGTTCGCGACGGGCGAGCCTCGTGCATGTCGGAGTCGTCCGCACGCCGGCGGATGCGCCGATCGGCGAGCGGCTCGCCGCCGTGGCTGCCGGCATCCGGGAGGTCGTCGCGACCTACGGACCGGATGCCGTGGCCGTTGAGCGCGTCTTCGCACAGCACAACAGCCACACGGTGATGGGGACCGCCCAGGCCAGCGGTGTCGCTCTTCTCGTGGCCGCCGAAGCAGGTCTTCCAGCCGCGACACACACGCCCAGCGAGGTGAAGGCCGCGGTGACCGGTTACGGCGCCGCGGACAAGAAGCAGGTCCAGTCGATGATCGCGCGCATCCTCCGGCTGGACGCACCGCCGCAGCCCGCCGACGCCGCTGATGCGCTGGCCATAGCGCTCTGCCACGCCTGGCGGCGCGGAGGGGATGTCGGTCGTGTCGGCGGGAGCCTGACCCCGGCGCAGCGCGCGTGGGCAGAGGCCGAGCGTGTCGCTCGAACATAACTACGACGCGTCTCGTAGGCTGGTCGCATGATCTCCTCTCTGCACGGTGTCGTCCTGCACGCCACGTCCGATCAGGTCGTCATCGAGGTCGGCGGCGTGGGCTTCTCCGTGGCTGTGCCGGCCGATGTCGCTCACACCGCGCGCGTGGGGGAGCGGCTCCAACTGCACACGAGCCTGATCGTCCGTGAGGATGCGCTGAGCCTGTTCGGCTTCGCCGAGCGCGATGAGCTCGAGATCTTCGGCCTGCTGCTGGGGGTCACCGGCGTGGGCCCGAAGTCCGCACTCGGCGTGCTGTCTCACATGACCGTGGATCAGATCGCCGAGGCGGTGACCGCCGAGGACGACGCACCGTTCCGACGGGTGTCCGGCATCGGGCCGAAGACGGCCAAGCTCATCGTGCTGCAACTCGCCGGCAAGGTCCACGCGCCAGCACCCGTCAGCCGCGCTGGCGCTGTCGCGCCGGACGTCTCCGATCAGGTGTCGGCCGCACTGGTCGGACTCGGCTGGTCGGAGAAGGTCGCTGTCGAGGCCGCCGCCCAGACCATCGCCGAAGCGAGCGAGGCCGAGCGGTCGTCCGTCTCAGCGCTGCTGCGCCGCACACTCGCCCTGCTGGGGCCTGCGCAGGGAGGCTCGCGTGGCTGACGCGCGTGACGCCGCAGAGCCGCAGGACGAGATCGAGCTCGCGATCGAGGGTGCGCTGCGACCAACGAGCCTGGGCGAGTTCGTCGGACAGCCCAAGGTCCGCGGTCAGCTGCAGCTGCTGCTCGAAGCCGCACGCATCCAGCAGCGGCCAGCCGACCACATCCTGCTCGCCGGTCCGCCTGGGCTCGGCAAGACGACTCTCGCGATGATCGTCGCGCACGAGAGCCAGCGACCCCTGCGACTGAGCAGCGGTCCCGCGATCCAGCACGCCGGCGACCTCGCAGCCCTGCTGTCCAGCCTCGTCCCGGGTGAGGTGCTCTTCATCGACGAGATCCACCGGATGGCGCGTTCGGCCGAGGAGATGCTCTATCTCGCGATGGAGGACTTCCGCATCGACATCATGGTCGGCAAAGGGGCCGGTGCCACCAGCATCCCGCTGGATCTGGCGCCCTTCACGCTCGTCGGTGCGACCACCCGCTCTGGGCTGCTGCCGAACCCGCTGCGCGATCGTTTCGGGTTCACGGGTCATCTCGAGTTCTACGACGAGTCCGATCTCGAGCGGGTCATCGCCCGTTCGGCGCTCGTGCTGGATGTGAAGCTTCCGGAAGACGCCCGTGCGGAGATCGCCCGACGCTCGCGCGGGACACCCCGTATCGCGAACCGACTGCTGCGCCGCGTGCGCGACTACGCGCTCGTCCACGGCGCGGGGAGCAGCGCGTCGCTGTCCGACGTACGTGCGGCGCTCGAACTCTACGACGTCGATCCGATCGGTCTCGACCGGCTCGACAGGGCCGTGCTGGAGACGCTGGTACGGCGGTTCCGCGGTGGGCCGGTCGGGCTCAGCACGCTCGCCGTGGCCGTCGGCGAGGAGGCTGAGACCGTCGAGAGCGTCGTCGAGCCGTACCTCGTGCGGATCGGATTCCTCGGGCGGACTCCGCGCGGACGCGTGGCGATGCCGGAGGCGTACGAGCACCTCGGCGTCGTCCACCCGGACAAGGCCGCATTGTTCGATGACCTATAATCGCTGAAGGCTTCCCCCCGACCCCTCTTCTGCACGCTCTGGCGCGTGCGCCCCTGAAAGGTTCCTCCTGATGGAAATCATGCTGTTCGGTCTTCTTGCGGTTCTCCTCATCTTCATGGTGATCAACACCCGCAAGCGCAACAAGCAGATGAAGGCCGAGCAGGCGGAGAAGGCGGAGAAGACGATTCCCGGCGCCAAGGTGCTCCTGCAGGGCGGCCTGTACGGTACGGTCGTCTCCTTCGACCCCGACAACCTCGACCAGCCGGCGCAGATCGAACTCGCCCCCGGCGCGGTCGTCGAGGTGCACAGCCAGGCGATCCTGCGCGTTGTGGAGCCCACCGAGGACGCTGACAACGAGCTCGAGGCCGACGAGGATGCGGCGGACGACGCCGACACGCACGACTCCGTGGATGCCGCGGCCGGCGATGACACCCCGTACGGCGTCGAGACGCCCGAGCAGACCCGTGCGCGTCTCGAGGGCGACGCCGACAGCAAGTAGCATCGCAGCGAGCACGCTCAACATCCCAGCCTGACTTCTCAGAAAGCGCGACCACGTGGCATCCTCCACTCCGACCCGTCATGCATGGCGGGTCCTCCTCGGCCTGCTCCTGGTGACGGCCGCCCTCTTCGGCATCAACGCCCTCGGCGTCTACGGCTTCAAGCAGAGCTCGTGGACTCCTGAGCTGGCGCTCGACCTCCAGGGCGGCACGCAGATCATCCTCAGCGCCGTGACGGAGGACGGATCCGATCCGACGCAGGAGCAGCTCGAGCAGGCATCGGACATCATCCGCCAGCGCGTCGACGCCTCCGGTGTCGCCGAGGCGGACATCACCACCGAGGGCGGCCGCAACATCGTGGTGCAGATCCCCGGCGAGGCCGATGAGGAGACGCTCGAGCGCATCCGCGCCGCGGCGCAGCTCGAGCTGCGCCCGGTCATCTACACGACAGCCGCGGCGACCGAGTTCACCGGGGAGGACGGCAACGCCACGCCGTACCCGACGCCGGACCCGTCGGCCAACGCCGTGCCCAGCGCCGAACCCACTGATTCCAGCGACCTGTCGTGGGTGACCGAGAAGCTGCAGCAGGAGTTCCTCGCCTACGACTGCGCCAACCCGCAGAACAACCCCTCGAACGCGCCGGCGGATCAGCCGCTGATCACGTGCGACGACCTGGGGACGACGAAGTACATCCTCGGCCCGCAGGAGCTCGACGGCACGGCCATCGACGACGCGACCAGCGGTCGCGACCCGCGCTCCGGTGCGTGGATCGTGCAGCTGGATCTCGACGACGACGGTGCCGGCGTGTTCGGCGAGATCAGCCAGCGCCTGTACCAGAACAAGATCGACGGGCTGAGCCCGCGAGACCAGTTCGCCTTCGTCCTGGATGGCAAGGTCATCTCGGCGCCGCAGATGAACGGTGTCATCCTCGATGGCAACCCGAGCATCTCGGGCAGCTTCACGCAGGAGACCGCTCAGGTCCTCGCCGATCAGCTCAAGTACGGTGCTCTGCCGCTGAGCTTCTCGGTCGAGAGCACCGACACGGTCTCGGCGACCCTCGGCACCCAGCAGCTGCAGATCGGCCTGATCGCAGGCCTCATCGGCCTCGCGCTGGTCGCGCTGTACTCGCTGTTCAGCTATCGGGCCCTCGGCTGGGTGATCATCGCCTCGATCGCCGTCATGGCCGTGCTGACCTACATCATCATCTGCATCCTCGCGTGGCGCATCGGCTATCGTCTGTCGCTCGCCGGCGTCGCAGGTCTGATCGTGTCGATCGGATTCACGGCTGACTCGTTCATCGTGTACTTCGAGCGCATCCGAGACGAGCTCCGCGACGGCAAGTCGGTCACGGCCGCTGTCGAGGACGGCTGGGGTCGCGCGAAACGCACCATCTACATCTCGAAGTCCATCAACATCCTCGCCGCGGTGGTGCTGTACATCCTCGCCGACGCCACGGTGAAGGGCTTCGCGTTCACTCTCGGGCTCACGACCCTCATCGACGTCTTCATCTTCGTGATCTTCACGCATCCGGTGATGCAGCTGCTCGCGCGCACGAAGTTCTTCGGCGAGGGACACAGGCTGTCGGGGCTCGACCCGGAGAGCCTTGGCGCCGTCTACCACACCCGTACCCAGTACCGGGAGGTCGAGACAGCCAGCGCCGGCCGAGGAGCGAAGAACGCGCGTTCGCGGGCCGAAGCCGACCGCAGGCAGACGATCGCCGAGCGCAAGCGTGCTGAGGCGCTGGCGTCCTCCGATTCGACGAGCACCACCGGAAACGAGGGCGAGCACTGATGTTCTCCATGAATGAGTTCGGCAACAACCTCTACACGGGCAAGACCTCGTTCCCCTTCGTCGGGAAGCGCGTGCTGTGGTTCTGGATCGCGATCGCGCTGGTGGTCGGCTCGATCCTCGTGCTGTTCATCCGGCCGCCGCAGTTCTCGATCGAGTTCACCGGTGGATCGCAGTTCACCGTGGCATCCCCGGCATCCACGGATCAGAGCCTCGCGACCGACGCGGTCAACGAGATCGTCCCCGAAGCGACGACGAAGGTCGCCGTCATCGGCGGAACCGACGTGCGGGTCCAGACGTCGCAGATGAGCGCCACGGAGACCCAGCAGGTCGCCGGCGCCCTCGCCGAGGCCTACGAGGTCGAGCAGAGCGAGGTCACATCCTCGTTCATCGGCCCGGCCTGGGGGGAGAACGTCACCCGCCAGTCGCTCTGGGGCCTGGCGATCTTCCTGGCCCTGACCTTCCTCATCCTCGCCATCTACTTCCGCACCTGGAAGATGTCCGCCGCGGCGATCCTGGGTCTGGTCGACGTGCTCATCATCACGGTCGGAATCTACTCACTGGCCGGGTTCGAGATCTCGCCGGCCGCGGTGATCGGCTTCCTCACGATCCTCGCGTACTCCCTGTACGACACCACTGTCGTGTTCGACAAGATCAGGGAGAACACCACCGAGGACGGCGAGAAGTCCGCGCGCCTGTTCGGGGAGTCCGTCAACCTCGCGGTCAACCAGACCCTCGTGCGCTCGATCAACACGTCCATCGTCGCGGCGCTGCCGGTCGGCGCGATCCTGTTCATCGGTGCATTCTGGCTCGGCGCTGAGACGCTCACCGACATCTCGCTGTCGATCTTCATCGGCATCCTGGTGGCCACGTACTCGACGCTCTTCGTCGCGGCTCCGCTGTACTCGCTGTTCCGCGAGAAGGAGTCGGCGATCACCGAGCGCGATGCGCGCATCCGCGAGGCCCGCGAACGCGCCGTCGCCAGTGTCTGACGCTCCCCGGTGGGGCTGGGGACCCGCTCAGGCGCGTAGGATTGCAGAGCCCAGGAGGTAGACGATGGCGGAGGCGAACGCGCAGACGCAGGGATCCAGTCTCAGACGACTCGTACCCCGCATCTTCTCGCGCGCTCCCCGCGTCGACGACCTGGACATGCTGGGTCGAACGGTCAGGGCGAATCATCCCAAGGGCGACCTCGCGATCATCGATCGCGCATACGCCGTCGCCAAGGAGAAGCACGCCGGGCAGAAGCGTCAGAGCGGTGAGCCGTACATCACGCATCCGCTCGCCGTGGCACAGATCCTCGCCGAACTCGGGCTCGGCCCTCGAGCGATCGCCGCAGCCCTGCTGCACGACACGGTCGAGGACACCGGCTACGCGCTGAGCGAGTTGACCGCGGAGTTCGGCGACGAAGTGGCGATGCTCGTCGACGGCGTCACCAAGCTCGACAAGGTCAAATACGGCGAGAGCGCGCAGGCCGAGACGGTCCGCAAGATGATCGTCGCGATGTCGAAGGACATCCGGGTTCTGCTGATCAAGCTCGCCGACCGCCTCCACAACGCGCGCACCTGGGGATTCGTCCCACCGGAGAAGGCGGCGAAGAAGGCCAAGGAGACACTCGAGATCTACGCGCCTCTCGCGCATCGCCTCGGAATCCAGGCGATCAAGAGCGAACTCGAGGATCTCTCGTTCGCCGTGCTGCACCCCAAGATCTACGCCGAGATCAACAGCCTCATCGCGCAGCGCACGCCGCAGCGCGAGAAGTATCTGGGCCAGGTCATCGAGGCGATCGACGAGGATCTGCGGGATCTGCGCATCCGAGGGAAGGTCGTCGGTCGGCCCAAGCAGCTGTACTCCGTTTATCAGAAGATGGTCATCCGCGGGCGCGAGTTCGACGACATCTACGATCTCATCGGCATCCGGGTCCTGGTGAACTCCGTACGCGACTGCTACGCGGTGCTCGGAGCGATCCACGCCCGGTGGACGCCGCTGCCCGGCCGGTTCAAGGACTACATCGCGACCCCCAAGTTCAACCTCTACCAGTCGCTGCACACGACCGTGATCGGTCCGAGCGGCCGCACCGTCGAGATCCAGATCCGCACGCATGAGATGCACCAGCAGGCCGAGTTCGGTGTCGCGGCGCACTGGATGTACAAGGAGCGGATGAACGGCGGCAAGGCCGAACTCCGTGCATCGGACACCGACATGGCGTGGCTCGCGCACATCTCGGACTGGCAGGCCGAGACCGCCGACCCGGGGGAGTTCCTGGACTCGCTGCGGTTCGAGATCGGTGCCAAAGAGGTCTACGTCTTCACGCCCAAGGGCCGCGTGATCGGACTCCCTGCGGGTGCGACGCCGGTGGACTTCGCCTACGCCGTGCACACCGAGATCGGTCATCGCACCATGGGCGCGAAGGTGAACGGGCGACTCGTCCCACTGGAGTCCGTCCTCACCAGCGGCGACGTCGTCGAGGTCTTCACCTCGAAGAACCCGGATGCCGGCCCCAGCCAGGACTGGCTCGGCTTCGTCAAGAGCACGCGTGCCCGCAACAAGATCCGCGGCTGGTTCACCAAGGAGCGTCGCGAGGAGGCGATCGAGCAGGGCAAGGAGGCCATCGCGCGCGCGATGCGCCGACAGAACCTGCCGCTGCAGCGGCTCATGAGCCAGGAGTCGTTCTCCGAGCTCGCCCGTCAGCTGCACTACGAGGACGTCTCCGCGCTGTACGCCGCTGTGGGCGAAGGTCACGTGTCCACGCAGTCGGTGATCGAGAAGGTCACGGCGCTCGTCGCCGCGGAAGAGACGAACACCGGTGCGATCACGATCCCGGTCAGCTCGTCCCGCGAACCGCGCGCCGGGGACTCCGGTGTGCTCGTGCGCGGTGCCTCGGACATCCTCGTCAAGCTCGCGAAGTGCTGCACGCCGGTCCCCGGCGACGCGATCGTCGGCTTCGTCACGCGCGGAAGCGGAGTGTCCGTGCACCGCACGGACTGCGTCAACGTCAAGGCTCTCAGCGCCGACGAACAGCGCTTCGTCGACGTCGAGTGGGGTCCGACCTCGAAGAGCGTGTTCCGGGTGCAGATCCAGGTCGAGGCGCTCGACCGGTCAGGGCTCCTCTCCGACGTGACCCGCGTCCTCAGCGAGCATCACGTGAACATCCTGTCCGCGACGGTCACGACTACGGACGAACGCCTCGCGCTCAGCCGATTCGTCTTCGAGATGGGCGATGCCGTGCATCTCGACCGGGTCCTGAACGCCGTGCGCCGCATCGACGCCGTCTACGACGTCTACCGGGTCACCTCGTCGTAGCCTGATTCGAGCGTCGCGATGGCCAGCCGTTTGCCCGGCAGCCGCTCTCGCTCACGCAGCAGGTCGATGGCGGGGGAGACCTTCGTCGGGTCCAGAGCGAGCAGCGCGAGCAGCCATGTGCGCGACTCCGCGTCACGGCCGGATCTGGCCAGGTCGACCAGCGTCGCCGGCACGGTGAGGACGCGGATGCCGGAGAGCACCTGGAACTCGGTCGGCGGCACGACGCCGTCGTGCAGCACGACGTCCGCGTCAGCCGGCGCTCGCAGCCGGCGCGGCCCATGCGGTCGAACATGGCAGCGCGAGGGCCTGCCGTCTCCGGCACCGTGCACCCAGGCAGCCGTGGTGCCGGCGACGACGTGCTCATCCCGCAGGTGAGACGCGAGCGAGAGCAATCGGATGTCCGCCGTCTCGGGGACGTCCGCGGGGAGGAACGCGTCGCCGACCTCGAACACCAGCCCGTCCAGGCGCATCGCCCGCAGCTCGGCATCCGAGAGGGCCGCACCCGGTCGATACAGCAGGGCGGGGTTCATGCACCCAGTGTGCACAGAAGCCGTCCTCCCCATGCACGGGAGGACGGCTTCTGTGGATAACGGAACGAGTCAGCTGCCGAGCGCGTTGAGCCAGGTGCGACGCGCCTCGAGAGCTTCGGCGGCCTCGGCCGCCGCCTTCTTGTCGCCCGCCTTCTCGGCTGCGGCCTTCTCGGCCTCGAGCTTCTCGATCGCGTCCAGCAGCTGCTGGCTCATGTCGTTGGCGCGTGCCTTCGTCTCGGGGTTGTTCTTCTTCCAGTCGACATCCTCGCGGGCCTTCAGCGCCTGCTCGATCACGCGCAGCTTGTCGTCGAGCGCGCGCTCCTTGTCGCGCGGGAAGATCCGGCCGACCTCGTCCCACTCCCGCTGGATGCCGGTCAGCAGCGCGCGAGCGCGCTTGATGTTCGACTCATCGGCCACGGCCTTGGCCTTTTCCAGCAGCGCGGTGCGGGCCTCGATCTTCGGAGCCGAGTCGGCCTCTTCCGCGGCGCTCTGCTCAGCTCGTGCGGCGTACAGCGCATCGCCTGCGGCCTTGAAGCGCGCCCACAGCGCGTCGTCGACCTTGCGGCCGGCGCGGCCGGCGGCCTTCCAATCATCCAGCAGCGCCCGGTACGACGGGATGCCGTCGACACCCCGCGGAGCCAGCGCCTCGGCGCGCTCCACGAGACGTGTCTTGACGTCGCGAGCGGCCTTGTGCGTCTCGTCGAGCTCGGCGTAGAACGCGCGGCGCTGCCGGTCGATCGTCGCGCGGGCGTCGCGGAATCGCTTCCACAGCTGCTGCGAGACGGACTTCGGCAGACGCGGTCCGTTCTGCTGCTGGGCCTGCCACGCGTCGAACAGCTCGGTGACCTCGGAGGTCACCTGCTTCCAGTGCGCCTTGGACAGGTCGCCGGCGGCGATGGTCTCGATCCGCTCGACGAGCACGCTGCGCTCGGCGATCGCCTGATCCAGAAGCTCCTTGGCCTGCTCGGCCTCCTGAGCGCTGGCCTCCGCGAGTGAGGCGGTCAGCGCGTCCAGGCGTTCGCGCAGGCTCGCGAGATCGCCGACGGCCGCGGCATCCGTGACCTCAGTGACCAGATGCGAGGCCTGAGCCGTCAACTCGCCGGCAGCGGCACCGCCGGCGGCGTGGCGCTGCTCGAGCGTGGTGACCTTGAACGCGAGATCCTCGAACTTGCGGACGAAGTAGGCGATCGCCTCGTCACCGGACGCATCCGGATACTGACCGACGACGCGCCAGGCGTCGCCTTCGCGAACTTCGACGGTGCCGTCCTCCGTGACGCGGCCCCAGTCGGCGGCGCCCGCGATCGTCGGCGCCGCAGGTGCGGCGGGGGCGACGGGGACGCGCGGCGGGCCCGGTACCCGCGGCGGCGCGGGGACGGGGGGAGTCGGCTTCGGCGATTCGGTGGCAGACACGATGTGCTCCTTGCGCGGTCATCCCGCGGGAGGTGGAAGGGACGGTGATCAGCCTAGTATGCGCGGCACCGCCCCTCGGCTTCAGGCGTGGCCGGCCGCCCTCACATGTTCGTTACGGATTTGTGAGCGGATCGTTCGACGCGCGTAACGGGGGCCGGACACTGCGTGAAACACCGCCGATCTACCTTCGGGAGCACCGAACAGAGGAGGCACCGTGAGAGACCGATCAGCAGCATCGTCCGATGTGCTCGTGGTGGGTGCGGGCATGGTGGCGCACCGCTTCGTGGAGAGCCTGCTCACGCGCACCGACGAGAAGCTGCGCGTCACCGTCATCGGCGATGAGGGGCGCGCACCGTACGACAGGGTCGGTCTCACGTCTTTCTTCTCCGGAGCCACCCCGGAGGACCTCACGCTCGACCCGCAGGTGCTGGACGACGAGCGGGTGCACTTCATCGGCGGTGACCGCGTCACCGGCATCGATCGCCGCGGCCGCACGGTGCGGACCCGCTCCGGTCTCGACTACTCGTACGGGACCCTCGTCCTCGCGACCGGCTCGTATGCCGCGCGGGTCGCCGTCGACGGCTCCGACCTCGCAGGATGCTTCGTCTACCGAACGCTCGACGATGTCGCTCAGATGCGCGCCTTCGTCGAACGCCGCACCGCCGAACTCGGACGACCGCTGCGCGGCGCGGTGATCGGCGGTGGTCTGCTGGGGCTGGAGGCCGCCGGCGCTCTGCAGGGACTCGACGTCGATTGCACGGTCGTGCAGTCGTCCGACCGGCTGATGTCGGCGCAGCTCGACCTCGCCGGCGGGACGATGCTGCGACGGCTGATCGAGTCGCGCGGCATCGCCGTCCGGACCCAGAGCCGCACCACCCGCCTCGATCCTGACGCATCGGGCGCCGTCACTCAGCTGCAGTTCCAGGACGGCAGCATGCACGCCGCCGACATCGTCGTCTTCACCGTCGGCGTTCGTCCTCGCGACGAACTCGCGCGCCTCGCGCAGCTCGCCGTCCACCCCGGCGGCGGCGTCCTGATCGATGATCGCTGCCGCACGGCTGACGAGAACATCCTCGCGATCGGCGAAGTGGCGAACTACGACGGACGCTCGGTCGGGCTCGTCGCTCCTGGTTACGCGATGGCTGAGGTCGCCGCGACCCGTCTGCTGGGCGGAGATGCGACCTTCCCCGGCTACGACGAGTCCGCGAAGCTCAAGCTCTCCGGTGTCGATGTCGCCAGCTTCGGCGATGCGATGGCGACGACCCCGAACGCTCTCGATGTGGTCTATGCCGACCCGGTGGCAGGCGTCTACAAGAAGCTCGTCCTGTCCGACGACGCGAAGACGCTGCTCGGTGGCATCCTCGTCGGCGATGCCTCCGCCTACGGCTCCCTGCGTCCGCTGGTCGGCGCGCCCCTGGGCGCAGACCCTGCCGCCTACCTGATGCCGGAGGGCGGTGTCGAGGCACCGACCGGCGAGCTTCCGGATGCCGCGGTGGTGTGCTCGTGCTCCAACGTCACGGCCGGGCGCATCCGCCAGGCCGTGCACGAAGAGGGCTGCATGGACGCGGGTGCGGTCAAGGCCTGCACCAAGGCGGGAGCCACGTGCGGCTCGTGCATCTTCACGGTCAAGAAAGTGGTCGGCCAGGAGCTGGCCAAGCTCGGTCAGACCGCGTCCAACGCCCTGTGCGAGCACTTCGACATGTCGCGCCGGCAGCTCTTCGACGCCGTGCGCGTCTCGGGTCTGACCACCTTCAGCACCGTCATCGCGCGGTTCGGACGCGGTCGCGGCTGCGATGTGTGCAAGCCGGCTCTCGCCAGCATCCTCGCGGTGCTCGTAGGCGACCACGTGCTCGACAACGAGAACGCGACGCTGCAGGACACCAACGACCACGTCATGGCGAACATGCAGAAGGACGGCACGTACTCGGTCGTCCCGCGGATGCCCGGTGGCGAGGTGACGCCCCAGGGGCTCATCGCGATCGGACGCATCGCGGACGACTACGGCCTGTACACGAAGATCACCGGCGGCCAGCGCATCGACATGTTCGGCGCCCGGCTCGAGCAGCTTCCGGAGATCTGGCAGCGGCTCGTGGATTCCGGGTTCGAATCGGGGCAGGCATACGGCAAGGCGCTGCGCACCGTGAAATCGTGCGTCGGCTCCACCTGGTGCCGCTACGGCGTGCTCGACTCCGTCGGCATGGCCGTCCGCCTCGAGCTGCGCTACCGCGGTCTGCGGTCGCCGCACAAGCTCAAGGTCGGCGTCTCCGGCTGCGCCAGGGAGTGCGCCGAGGCTCGTGGCAAGGACGTCGGCGTGATCGCGACCGAGACCGGCTGGAACATGTACGTCGGCGGCAACGGCGGATTCTCGCCGCGTCACGCGGAGCTGCTGGCCTCCGATCTCGACGACGAGGGTCTCATCCGCGCCATCGACCGATTCTTCATGTACTACATCCGCACCGCCGACCGGCTGCAGCGCACGGCCGGCTGGTGCGAGGAGCTCGAAGGCGGTCTGGACGGGCTCAAGCAGGTCATCTTCGACGACAGCCTCGGCATCTGCGCCGACCTGGATGCCGCGATGGCCGCGCATGTGGATCGCTACGAGGACGAGTGGGCTGCGACGCTGCGCGATCCGGAGAAGCTGCGCCGGTTCGAGTCCTTCGTCAACGCCTCGGACACGCCCGACCCGTCCCTCGCCTACGTCCCGGAGCGCGGCCAGGTCCGCCCCGCGACCGCCCAGGAGCGCGCCGAGGGCGGCGTGCTGATCGCAGGAACCACTCTGGAGGTGCGCCGATGACCATCGCAGCAGACCAGCAGACTCTGATCCGCGTCTGCAGGGTCGACGACCTCGAGGTCGAGCGCGGCAGGGCTGCGTTGTTCGGGACGACGCAGATCGCGCTCTTCCTGCTCGAGGACGGCACCGTGCACGCGGTCGCCAACCTCGATCCGTACAGCGGCGCGAACGTGATGTCTCGAGGAATCGTCGGCAGCCGAGGCGACGCGCCGACCGTCGCCTCCCCGATGCACAAGCAGGTGTTCGACCTTCGATCAGGCGAATGCCTCGACGCGCAGGGCAAGGAACCCATCGCCTTGCGCACCTGGCCCGTCACGATCGTCGGCGGCGTCGTCCACCTCGAAGCGGAGGATCTGCGATGACCCTCCTGCTCGGAGTCACGCTCACCGGACGCGACGTGCTCCTCGTCGGCGGAGGGGACGTGACGGCGCGTCGCCTGCGGCGGTTCCTCGCCGAGGGCGCACTGGCGCGCATCGTGGCCCCGGAGCTGACGGCGGAGACCGCCGCGCTCGTGGACGCCAACGGCATCCCGTGGAGGCAGGGACGATTCCGGCCGGCGGACCTGCGCGGCGCCTGGCTCGTCCATGCCGCCACGGGTGACCAGCGCGTCGACCGCGACATCGCAGCGCGCTGCGACCGTCGCCGTGTGCTCTGCGTCAACGCCGGCGATGGCGGGCACGGTTCGGCGCGCCTCACCGCCCAGGTCGACGCCGGGGACATCACCGTCGCCGTCACGAGTGCGGTGGGCGCCGATCCGCGACGCTCCGCGACCGTGCGCGACGCGATCGGCGATCTGCTGGCGAACGGGCGGCTGCCGCTGCGGCGGCGTCGGCCAGGCGGTGCCGGACGGGTCGATCTCGTCGGCGGCGGCCCTGGTCCGGCCGATCTCATGACGGTGCGCGCGCGGCGGCTGATCGCGGAGGCCGATGTCATCGTCGCTGACCGGCTCGGACCGACCGCCGAGGTCCTGCAGGATCTCGACCAGGACGTGCAGGTGATCGACGTCGGCAAGCGCCCGGGGAGCCACCCGGTGCCACAGGACGAGATCAATCGCATCATCGTCGAGAACGCGGCCGCCGGACGGAGGGTCGTCCGGCTCAAGGGCGGCGACCCGTTCGTGTTCGGCCGCGGCGGTGAGGAGATGCAGGCGTGCCTGGCTGCGGGGATTTCCGTCGACGTCGTGCCGGGACCGTCCAGCGCGATCGCTGTTCCGCAGGCCGCCGGCATCCCGGTCACTCACCGCGGCACGGCCTCGGCCTTCCATGTCGTCAACGGTCAGGGCACCATTGCGGCCAGTACGCTGGAAGCGATGGCGGATGACGCGGTGACCACGATCGTGCTGATGGGCGTCGCCGCCCTCGGCGGGATCGTCGACGCTGCGCTGCGCCACGGCATCCCCGCGGATCGCCCCGTGGCCTTCGTCGAGAGCGGGCACACCGCGCAGCAGCGCACCACGCGCACGACGCTGGGCCGCGCGTCGCACGACGCCGCGGCCGTGGGTCTGCGCAACCCAGCCGTCATCGTGATCGGCGATGTGGCGCGGGCCGACCTGCTCATGCCGACCCCGGAGCGGATCGGGGCAACCCAGGCGTGACCGAACGACCCCAGCTCGACGCGGTGCTGACCGGCTGCACGATGGTGATCGCCGCCGATCGTCGCGCCGGCGACCTCGCCACCGCACTCGAACGTCGCGGTGCGCAGGTCTATCGCGCCCCGGCGCTCACGATCCTGCCCAATGCCGATGACGACCTGCTGCTCCAGCGCACCCGCGAGCTCATCGCCCACCCGCCGGACATCGTGATCGTCACGACCGGCGTCGGCTTCCGCGGCTGGATGGATGCCGCGCACGAGAACGGTCTCGCCGACGAGCTCACCGAGGCGTTCCGCACGACGCAGTTCGTCGCCAGAGGTCCGAAGGCGCACGGAGCGATCCAGCAGGCGGGCTTCGCGGCCGACTGGGTGGCGGAGAGCGAGACGGCCGCCGAAGTGGGGGAGTACCTCACCCGCAACGGCGTCGCAGGCAGGCGCATCGCGATCCAGCACCACGGCGCCGGCTCGGATGGCCTGGACGAGCTCATGACCGCGCACGGAGCAGATGCGGTGAGCATCACGGTGTACCGCTGGGGTCCGCCGCCGGACCCCAAGATCGTGAGCCGTTCCGCGATGCAGGCGGCCACTGGAGAGGTGGATGCCGTGCTGTTCACCTCGGCGCCGGGCGCCGCCGAGTGGATCAGAGCCGCGGAGCGCGGCGGACGGCTGGACGCGATCCGCGAGCGGGCGGCCGCAGGACGGCTGCTGCTGGCATCGGTCGGTCCTGTCACTGCCGCGCCGCTCGTCGAGGCGGGCCTTCGCACGACGCTGGCCGTCCGTGGACGGCTGGGTTCTCTGGTGCGCTGCGTCATCGACCACTACGCCACCGGGGCCACGCCGCGCCTGGTGACGGTCGCGGGGACCATCGAAGTCCGCAGCGGCGGCGCGCTGGTGGACGAACGGTTCATCCCGCTGTCGCGCGCCTCGGCGAACGTGCTGGGCGCCCTGTTCGACGCCGGTGGACGCGTGCTGTCGCGCGAGGAGCTGGGTCATGTGCTGCCGCGCGGCGGAGAGAACGCCCACGCCGTCGAGATGGCGATCGCACGGCTGCGGGAGGCGCTCGGCTGCCCCGACGCCGTCAAGACGGTCATCAAGCGCGGATACCGCCTCGCCGTCCTGGAGGATTGAACAATGGCTACTCTCATCGCCTGCTCGCACGGCACGGATTCCGCGGACGGACGCCGGACGGTCGAAGAGCTCGTCGGTCTCGTCCGCGCTCGGATGCCACGGACGCGCGTCGTCCAGGCCTTCGTCGACGTGCAGGAGCCGGACATCACCACGGTCGTCGATCAGGAGATCCTCGCCGATGAGGTGGTCGTGGTCCCGCTGCTGCTGTCCGTCGGATTCCACACCGCCGTCGACATCGCGAAGGCGGTGCGTCGTCATCCGGGAGTCCGCCAGGCCGATCCGCTCGGGACGCACCCGCTCGTCGCGCAGGTGCTCGCGACGCGCCTTCGGGCGTCGATCGGCGGCACCTGGCTGGACGGCGACGCCGTCGTGCTGGCCGCAGCCGGCTCCACCAACCCCGCGGCGGTCGCCGACGTCGAGGCCGCTGCCGCGCAGCTGGCGGCACTGATTCCCGCACCGGTGACGATCGGCTACGCCTCGGCGATCGATCCGCGCATTCCAGAGGCGGTGCAGAGCGCACGGGATGCCGGGGCGCGCCGCGTGATCGCTGCGAGCCATGTGCTCGCCCCCGGTTACTTCGCCGGCCTCGTGCAGTCGGCCGGAGCGGACGTGGTGTCGGCTCCGTTGGGCGTCGACCCTCGCATGGCCGACGTCGTCATCGATCGGTTCCGCTCGGCCTGATCCATGCGAAGAGGGCGAAGCGACCTGGTCGCTTCGCCCTCTTCCGTGTCCGCTCAGGAGACTCGGGCGGGCTCGCGCTCGAGCTCGGCGTCCAGGGCGTCCGCCGTGTTCGAGGATGCTGGGGCCGACGCCGCAGCCCGCGCCTCGCGCTTGGCCGCACGCGCCATGCGCGCCTTCGGTCGACCGTGGGTGAAGTACAGCGGGAGGCCGACGAAGAGCAGTCCGCCGACGAGGTTGCCGAACACCGTCGGGATCTCATTCCAGACGAGATAGTCCCACAGCGTGAAGTCGGCGCCCAGCAGCAGACCGGACGGGAACAGGAACATGTTCACGATCGAGTGCTCGAAGCCCATGTAGAAGAACAGCATGATGGGCATCCACATCGCGACGATCTTGCCGATGGTCGAATCCGAGACCATGGCGAGGACGACGCCGGTGGAGACCATCCAGTTGCAGAGCACGCCGCGGATGAACAGGGTGAGCATTCCCGCCGCGCCGTGGTCGGCGTATCCGACGGTTCGGCCGTGGCCGATGTCGCTGATCGCCTGCCCGACAGCACTGGGCTCGGTGGAGAAGCCGTACGTGAAGTAGATGGCCATGAGGATCGCGACCATGAAGGCGCCGCCGAAGTTGCCGAGGAAGACCAGACCCCAGTTCCGCATGAGCGCACCGAAGGTCGCGCCGGGCCTGCGGTCCAGGACAGCGAGGGGGCCGAGAGTGAAGACGCCCGTCAGTAAGTCGTATCCGAGCAGATAGAGCATGACGAACCCGACAGGGAACAGGAGTGCACCCAGAAGGGGCTGTCCGGTCTGCGTGGACACGGTCACGGCGAACGCGGCAGCGATGGTGAGCAGGGCGGCGCCCATGAAGGCGCGGATCAGCGTGTCACGGGTGGACAACTGCATCTTGTAGGCGCCGGCGTCGACCATGCGGGTGACGAGCTCGGCAGGTTTGATGTACGACACGGGACCTCCACGGGGGACGGGAGCACTCTGGCGAGGCTGGGTCCAGCGTGACGGAGGCGCGTTTCGGCGGCCGACCGCGGAGGTTACGACTGTGGAGCAAACTTTTCACATCGTCGGATGCCGACGGTGAGGGTCACTCGGCGGGCGGGGCCGTCGGGGTCGGGGTCGTGCTGGGCAGCAGCGGATCCAAGGGCGCGGTCGTCTCGGTCGGGCTAGGAGTCGGCGTCGGGTCTGGTGCCGTGACCTGCGCGTGTGCGAACTGGCTCGCCATGGCGCCGACGACGATCAGCGCTCCGGCGACGCCGACGATCGTGTTGTCGCGCACGCGACGGCGGATCTGTCCTTCGTGCCAGGCGGTGCGGGCGGCGTACAGCCTGGCGCGCTCCTGCTCGGCGCGCTGGGCGCTCTTGCGTCCGGGCATCGGTGTCCCCTTCTTCGTCGTGACAGCATCTGCGAGCCTACCGTCGCGAGCAGTGGTGCCGCGTCGGGCGGGCGCTGCGTGTCCGCCGCCCGCATTAGCCTGGATACATGAACTCGTCCGCGCCCCTGATGTCGGGGCAGACCCCGCTCGCGGTGCGGATGCGTCCCGTGTCCCTTGACGAAGTCGCAGGGCAGAAGCATCTGCTTCGTGCCGGCTCGCCGATCCTGGCACTGGCCGACCCGGACGCGACTTCGCCGGGTGCGGTGTCGATCATCCTGTGGGGTCCGCCCGGCACAGGCAAGACGACCCTCGCGCAGGCCATCGCGCGCTCATCCGGCCGGCGGTTCGTCGAACTGTCCGCCATCACCGCAGGGGTGAAGGACGTGCGAGAGGTCATGCAGGAGGCTGTGACCCAGCGCGATCTCTACGGGCAGACGACGATCCTGTTCCTGGACGAGATCCACCGGTTCACCAAGGCGCAGCAGGACGCGCTTCTGCCCGGTGTGGAGAACGGCTGGGTCATTCTCATCGCCGCGACGACGGAGAACCCGTCGTTCTCGGTGATCTCGCCGTTGCTGTCCCGTTCGCTGCTGCTGACGCTGCAGCCGCTCACCGACGACGACATCGGCGAGCTCGTCGATCGTGCCGTCGGCGACGCGCGCGGACTGCAGGGCGCTGTCGCGCTCAGCGGCCCGGCCCGCGCCGCGCTGATCCGGCTCGCATCGGGCGATGCCCGACGGGCGCTCACCGGACTGGAGGCGGCGGCCGCCGTCGCCCTCTCGGGCGACAAGGACGATGACGCCACCGAGACTGTGCCCACCGTCAGCGACGACGACGTCGCTCAGGCGGTCGACCGCGCTCTGCTGCGCTACGACCGCCAGGGCGATGAGCACTACGACGTCATCAGCGCGTTCATCAAGTCGATCCGCGGATCCGACCCCGATGCGGCGCTGCACTATCTCGCGCGCATGATCGAGGCAGGGGAGGACCCGCGCTTCATCGCACGACGCCTGGTGATCTCCGCCGCCGAGGACATCGGACTGGCCGATCCGCAGGGCCTCGTGATCGCGACCGCAGCGGCCGACGCGGTGGCCTTCATCGGAATGCCGGAGGGGCGCATCCCTCTCGCCGAGGCCACGGTCTATCTCGCGACGACGGCGAAGTCGAACGCCGCGTACGTCGGCATCGATGCGGCGATCGCCGATGTCCGCGCCGGTGGATTCGGCCGTGTGCCGCTGCATCTGCGCGATGCGCACTATCCGGGCGCGAAGCGACTCGGCCATGGCAAGGGCTACCGCTATCCGCACGACGCCGAGCACGGCGTCGTGGCGCAGCAGTATCTGCCGGATGAGCTGGAAGGCCGGCGCTACTACACCCCCAAGACGCTCGGCGCGGAGCGGGATGTGGCGGCGCGGCTGGAGCGCATCAGGCGCATTCTGGGCGATCGCTGAGACACTGCGGCCGGAAGCGACACTGAGGAGTATGACGACGTCATCGTTCCCGAGGGCTCGCGCCGCTTCTCTTGCAGCGCTCTGCCTGATGGTCGCATTCGCGGTCGGATGCTCCGCCCACGCCGTGCCGACCTCGGCATCGGCATCCGCAGCGGCGTCCGATCCTGCGACCGATGAGGCGACTGCTCTGACGACGGGACATCCCGTGACGATCATCGACGACGGCTCGGGTGCCGAGCTCTGCCTCGGAGTCGTATGGCAGCTGCTGCCGCCGGCATGCGACGGACCGTTCATCGAGAACTGGGAGTGGTCGGATCGGTCGGGCCATCACGAGGAGTCGTCCGGCGTGCGCTGGGGCGATTTCTCCGTCATCGGCACCTACGACGCGGAAGCGAACACCTTCACGGTGACCGAGATCGTCCAGAGCCCTGACCGACCCGTCGAGCCGGTTGCCGACGCCGTCGCACCGGTCCCTGCGGAGCCAGGCGTCGCCGACGATTCCGAGCTGCAGGTCATCTACGAGGACGAGTCAGCGGTACGCGACGATGTCCTCGTCTGGGGTGTCGATCCGATCGCGGGACAGGTCACCATGCAGGTGGTCTACGACGAGGACGGCATTGTGCAGTCGGAGATGGACGACGAGTACGGAGCGGGCGTCGTCCGCGTTCTCTCGTCGCTGGAGCCGGTGGGCTGAGACGCTGCGGCCGATCTGTTAGACTTGAGCGGCTCGAAACCGAGTTTTCGGGCATCTCCTCGTTCACACCCCACCTTGCTGGCGCCCCGGCGTGCGCTCCAAGGCAGAACGCGGACGATACGTCCGCGAGTCGCGAAAGTCGCGACCGCGTCATCGGAAGGACAGCTTCGTGACCACGAAGTCCCAGGACCGCCGTAAGGTACGTCTCAGCCGTGCCCTCGGCATCCCGCTCACCCCGAAGGCCGCCCGCTACCTCGAGAAGCGTCCCTACGCTCCGGGTGAGCACGGCCGCACCAAGCGCAAGGCCGACAGCGACTACGCCGTCCGTCTGCGTGAGAAGCAGCGTCTGCGCGAGCAGTACGGCATCCGCGAGAAGCAGATGCGCAACACCTTCAACGAAGCACGTCGTCACGATGGCCTGACCGGTGAGAACCTGGTCGAGCTGCTCGAGATGCGTCTGGACGCCCTCGTGCTGCGTTCGGGCTTCGCCCGCACGACCGCGCAGGCCCGCCAGCTCGTCGTGCACCGTCACATCCTCGTCGACGGCCAGCTCGTCGACCGCCCGTCGTTCCGCGTGAAGCCGGGTCAGCTCATCCACGTCAAGGCCAAGAGCGAGGGCACCGAGCCCTTCCAGGTGGCGGCAGCCGGCGGTCACGCCGAGGTGCTTCCCCCCGTTCCTGGCTACCTCGAGGTCGAGCTCGACAAGCTGCAGGCACGCCTGGTCCGTCGTCCGAAGCGCGTCGAGGTCCCCGTGACCTGTGAAGTGCAGCTCGTCGTCGAGTACTACGCAGCTCGCTGATCCGCGTCACCGCGAACAGCATCAAGGAGGCGTCGGGGATACCCGACGCCTCCTGTCGTTTCCGCATACGATGGAACGACCGCGTCTGGGCGGTCCGAGGGCGAGGACATCGACATGAAGAAGCTGCTGTGGTTCCTGATCGGCGTGATCGGCGGATTCGTCGCCGCGCACTTCATGAACAAGGACCCACGCGGTCACGACCTGCTCTCCGAGGTGGATGCCCGCATCACCGGGTTCACCGCGATCCTCGGTGAGGCGTACCGCGCGCAGGAAGCCCGCCTCACTCAGCCAGACGAGAACTGATCTCCGTTCGGTCCGCATATGCGGCGCCGATTCCCATCCACACGAGGACAGCCGTACCCCTATGAAAACTGCGGACATCGCGCAGCGCTATCTCGACTTCTTCGAGAAGAACGACCACACCATCGTCCCGTCCGCGTCACTCGTCTCCGACGACCCGACGCTGCTGTTCACGGTCGCAGGGATGGTCCCGTTCATTCCGTACCTCACCGGTGTCGTCCCGGCTCCGCACCCGCGCATCGCCGACGTGCAGAAGTGCATCCGCACCAACGACATCGAAGAAGTCGGGCGCACCGCACGACACGGCACGTTCTTCCAGATGATGGGCAATTGGTCCTTCGGCGACTACTTCAAGGAGGGCGCGATCCGCTATGCGTGGGAACTGCTGACCAGCTCCGAAACGGATGGCGGCCTCGGCTTCGACGAGAAGGACTTGTGGGTCACGGTCTACGAGACCGATGACGAGGCGGAGGCGATCTGGCGCGACACCATCGGACTGAAGCCCGAACGCATCCAGCGCCTCGGGGCGGCCGATAACTACTGGCACACGGGTCAGCCCGGTCCTGGCGGCCCTGATTCCGAGATCTTCTTCGATCGCGGACCCGGCTACGGCAAGGACGGCGGTCCCGCCGTCGATGACTCCCGGTTCTTGGAGATCTGGAACCTCGTTTTCATGCAGGACCTGCTCAGCGGCGTTCGCTCGAAGGTCGATTTCGACATCGCAGGCGCGTTGCCGCAGCGGAACATCGACACCGGCATGGGCCTCGAACGCGTCGCCTTCCTCAAGCAGGGTGTCGAGAACATGTACGAGACCGACCAGGTGCGTCCTGTGCTGGACCGCGCCGTCGAGCTCTCCGGTCGGCCGTACGGCGCCGTCCATGAGGACGACGTCCGCTTCCGGGTCGTCGCTGACCACGTGCGCTCCTCTCTGATGCTGCTCTCCGACGGCGTGCGTCCGTCGAACGAGGGCCGCGGCTACATCCTGCGTCGCCTGATGCGCAGGACGGTCCGTTCGATGCGCCTGCTCGGTGTGGATGCGCCCACCTTCCCGGAACTCTTCGCAGCGTCGCGCGATGCCATGAAGAGTTCCTACCCCGTGCTCGAGACCGAATGGGACCGCCTCTCCGCCACGGCCATCGCGGAGGAGGAGACGTTCCTGCGCACGCTGGCGGCCGGGTCGACGATCCTCGACCTCGCTCTGGGCGAGACGAAGAAGACCGGGGGCTCGATGCTCGCCGGCTCCGAGGCGTTCCTGCTGCACGACACCTACGGCTTCCCGATCGATCTCACGCTCGAGGTCGCCGAGGAGGCAGGACTCCGGGTCGACCGCACCGCCTTCGACGAACTCATGCGCGAGCAGCGCACGCGCGCCAAGGCGGACGCGAAGAGCCGTAAGCGTCAGCTGGCCGACGTCTCGGTCTACCGTGAACTGCGCGGACTCGGTGAGACCGGATTCGACGGCTACTCCGAGCTCGAGACCGAGTCGACCGTCCTCGGCATCCTCGTCGACGGTGCGCCGGTGACGAGCGCGACCGAAGGCCAGATCGCCGAGGTGGTTCTCGCCGAGACCACGCTGTACGCCGAGTCCGGTGGTCAGGTCGCCGACAAGGGCACCATCACCGGTCCGGGGTTCTCCCTCGAGGTGCTGGACGTGCAGAAGCCGGTTCCCGGCCTCATCAGTCACACCGTCGAGGTCACCACCGGCACCGTCGCGGTCGACGATCGCGCCACCACCGTCGTCGACGCGGCCAACCGCCGTGCGGCGCGCCAGGCGCACTCGGCGACGCACCTGGTGCACGCGGCGCTCCGCGACACGCTCGGCCAGAACGCGACGCAGGCCGGTTCACTCAATCGCGCCGGCTACCTGCGCTTCGACTTCTCGTGGAACCAGGCGCTCTCGGCCGCAACACGCACCGAGATCGAGGAGATCACAAACCGCGCGGTCCACGATTCCCTCGAGGTCACGACGCGGGTGCTGACGCTCGATGAGGCCAAGCAGGCCGGCGCGATGGCACTGTTCGGCGAGAAGTACGGCGATGTCGTGCGCATGGTCGACATCGGCGGTCCGTGGTCGCGGGAGCTCTGTGCCGGCACCCACGTCTCCACGAGCGCCGAGATCGGTCTCGTCAGCATCACCGGCGAATCGTCTGTGGGGGCGTCCAACCGCCGCATCGAGGCCCTCGTCGGCCAGGACGCCTTCCGCGAACTCGCCGCAGAGCGCACCCTCGTCTCGCAGCTCACCTCGACGCTCAAGACGCCGCGCGATCAGCTCGCCGAGCGCATCGCCGAGATCGCCGCCAATCTGAAGACGGCGGAGAAGCGCATCGCGCAGTTCGAAGCCAAGGAGCGCGAAGGACGCGTCCCCGCGATCGCCGAGGCGGCCGAACGCGTCGGTGCCTATCGCGTCGCCGCACAGTCGCTGGGCGAGGTCGGATCCGCAGATGACATCCGCGGCGTCGCCCTCAGCGTGCGCGATCGGCTCGGTGCGGATGCCGCGGTCGTCGCCCTCGGCGGCGTGGTGTCGGGTCGCCCGATCGTCGTGGTCGCCACGAACGACGCCGCCCGCTCCGCCGGAGCCAAGGCCGGCGCGCTGGCCAAGGTCGCCGCAGGAGCACTCGGCGGCGGTGGTGGCGGTCGTGACGACGTCGCGCAGGGCGGCGGCGCAGATGCGTCCGCCCTTCCGGCTGCCCTCGACGGCATCGTCACGGAGCTGCGCGGCGCGTGAGCGGCTTCCGGCGCGGCATCCGACTCGGGATCGATGTCGGCAAGGCCAGAGTCGGGGTCGCCCGGTGCGACCCCGACGGCATGCTGGCCGTGCCCGTCGAGACGGTCCCGCGTGATGACGGGTCGATCGAGCGTCTCGCCGAGCTCGCGGGCGAGTACGAGCCGCTGGAGTTCGTGGTCGGCCTGCCGGTGAACATGCGCGGCACCGATACCGCTTCGACGACGGACGCCCGCGAGTTCGCGACGGCACTGGCACGGCGGACCGGGCTTCCTGTGCGGCTCATCGACGAGCGGTTGAGCACGGTGTCCGCACACCAGGCCCTGCGTGCTTCGGGCAGATCACAGAAGAATTCTCGTAGCATTGTGGATCAGGTTGCGGCAGTGGTCCTGCTGCAGCAGGCGATCGACATGGAGAAGAGCTCCGGAACCCCCGCAGGAGCATCCGTCGATCTCGATGAGGAGACCCACTGACATGCCCCAGGGAGATCTGTTCGACAACCTCCCGGA